>NZ_JBYUPU010000025.1:0-100211 GCF_058135425.1 Paenibacillus sp. MAH-35 | reverse complement strand
TTTGCCTTCGCTACCTCCGCACCCATCCTCACGGACTGAGCACTATGCGTCAGCTATGCACTTCCGCCACCTCGCGGCGTGCTGGAGACTTTCACTCCTTAGTCGATTGCGCTGCCAAGCGCACAAAAGGCGGATCATCCGGCCAAGGCCGAATCATCCGCTCCTATCGTTTGCTCTGCCGCTCGTCCCTCCATTGCTGGGGGCTGATTCCATGCTTTTGCTTAAACAGTCTCGAGAAATAATGAACGCTGTTAAAACCCGTCTCCTCCGCGATCCGGTGAACCGCCATATCCGTATGCGACAGCAAACTGATCGCGGCATTCAGCCGGAGCTTGTGCACATATTGGATTGGCGTAACCCCGGCTATGCTTTTGAACGAACGGATGACATAAGACGGGTTCAAATGAACCCTTTTCGATAACGTATCGATATCGATCGGTTCATAATAGTTGGTCTCCATATGCCGCATCAGCCTCTGGACGAAGGCTTTCGTCGAAGTATCGGCATAACCGGAAGCGGTATCGGCCGTCTGCAGCTGTCTACGGATCAGCCGCATCGTTTTCTCCAAATCCAGCCGGACCAGCTCTTCGTCGTAGGCCGAAGGCTCCGACCTGAGGCAATCCGCCGAGTAGGAGATATGCTCCAGCGTCTGCCCGATCAGCCAAAGCGAGGAGGACGAATAATCCGCGGTTTCCTGAAAGCGATTCCACTGCATGGCTTGCTCCACCGAAAAGAAAGGCTCGTTCGGCTCCATATCGAGCTCGACGTACCAGAACCGCAGCGGCTCGGAAACCCGGATGATCCGGTGCGGCGTATCCGGCGCCAGTACGAACAAGCTTGGCGAAGAGGCCGTATACTCGGTCCCCATCCATTCCAGCACGGCATGTCCCGCGCGGACGCAGAGCAATTCGCCGTATGGGTGGATGCCTCCGCTTTTGCCCGTATGATTACGCTGGAGCGTGTGCGTATTAAATGATCGGATCCGCATAATCTCATCCCCTCCTCCGGAATACGCCGCTTCTCAAGCCTATAGCCGAATTATACGTCGTTGGTGCCCGATATTCCAGTACATTCCCCGCCTGCGCCGCCCGGGACCGGCAGCGTCACCTCGACGATCGTTCCGCGGACCGGAGCATCGGAATATTCGATATGGCCCTGATGCTCGTTAATGATTTTGTAGCATACCATAAGCCCGAGGCCGGTTCCTTTCTCCTTCGTACTGTAAAACGGCTCCCCGAGCTTCGCCTTCATCTCCGAAGAAATCCCGATTCCTTCATCGGTAATGCGGAACAGCATGTCCGTCCCGCCCTTTCTCCTAATTTCCACTTTAACGGTGCCCCGGCCGCTCATCGTCATCGATTCGATCGCATTTTTCACCAGATTGACGAACGCCTGCTTCAGCTTATTCCGGTCGACCAGCAGCTCCGGCAGCTCCGGCTCGAATTGCGTTTCGATCGCGACGTTGTTCATATTGGCCTGGCTTTGCACGAGCGTGAGCACTTGTCCCATCAGTTCCGCAGGATTCGTCCGGACGTACTCGGATTGCTGATGATTCGCGAGCAGCAGAAACTCGGTAATGATCCGGTCGATATGCATAATCTCGGAGCTCATAATCTCATAAAACTCTTCCTTTACCGCGCCACCGCGCAAAAGCTGAACGAACCCTTTGATCGTAGTCAGCGGATTCCGGATCTCGTGAGCGACCCCTGCCGCTAATTGTCCCGCCATGCCCAGCTTGTCCGATTTGCGGTAATGCTCTTCATTTTGCTTGTGCTGCGTAATATCTTTAAAAATCGCAATAACGGCGACTACCCGCTCGCCCTGCTTCATCGGAATGCCGGTAACGCTCAGATCGAGCAGATGTCCATGCTTATGAAGAAACACCGATTCGAAATGCTGCGCCTGTCCCTGCTTCACCATCTCGAACAGCCGGTTCGAGGCGACAATCCGGTCCGGAGGCAGGAGCGAACGATAGCTGCGGCCGCGAAGCTCCTCCTGGGTATAACCGGTCAACCGTTTTGCAGCCTGGTTGGTATGGAGAAATTTCCCTTCCAGATCAAACGTGCAGACGAGATCCGGATTGTTGTTGTACAACGCGTCGAACTGCAAAATGCTGGACTTGGCCGACTCCAGCGCCAGCCTGCGATCGATAAAAGCGCCGCCGATCAGGACGACGACCAGAAAAAAAACGGTAACGCCCATCCACACGGACAACACACCGGGGCTGAGCGGCGTCTGCAGGAAATGCCAAGACTCGGACAGCGAAACTTCCGGATAGGGCGGCGAATAGCTCATGAAATGGCTCGCCTTCATCCCTGTGTAATGCATGCCGGATATAGCGCCTCCTAGCAAAAGAGCGCCGCCGGTTTTCGCCTTGTCGCCGATAGGCGGAGCGTCCTTTTTCTGGAGACGGAACGTCAAATAAAGCGCCCAGTAAGAAACGACAATCGCGATCAGGATCGAGATCACGAACGGCAGCAGCTCATAATGAATCGTACAGCCGCTGCGGATCGCCTCCATCCCGACATAATGCATGGTCGCAATCCCTCCGCCCATACACAAACCGGCCATGCTAAACCGCAACAAACTCAGCTCGCTGCGGCAGACAAGCAGGATCGCGAGGAAGGATGAGCCGATGGCCAGCAGTAAAGAAAACAGCGTCCACATCAAATGATACGTAACCGGCTGCGGCAGCTTGAGCGCCAGCATTCCGACGAAGTGCATCGACCAGATCCCAAGCCCGAGCGTAATCGCACTAACCGATATGAGTGCGTATTTCCTGCTGCGTTCGTGCAGCTTGCTCGCCCGACCTGTCAGGTCAAGCGAGCCGTAGGACGCCGCGACGGCGATAACGACCGAAAGGACCACAAGGGCGTAATTATAGTGACCATGCGCATATTCCATCATACTCCCCCTTTCTCTTGCTGTACCGCAGGTTGGTACGGATCGTAGCAGGTTGTTCATACCGCGCGGGTAAATGTTGGTAACTGTCACCTCCTTCGCTTCTGTGATCCGGCGGGACGTACAAGCCGGAGTTCCGATCGGGAAGGAAGGCGGCAGGGAAGCAATCGGTAACGCGTACGCACCGCTTCGTGCCCGGACGAATAACCGCTGCCACCGGAAGCGGTTATTCCTTTATTCTTGCTTGCGTGCAAGGTCGTTATTTATCCTTCTTGACCGCTCCCAGCATTTCGCCGATGGCGCCGATGGTCCCCAAGGTCTCGACTGCCCTCGTCGGAATAAATACTTTGTTCGCCGGGCCGTTCGAGATGGCCGTCAGCGTCTCCAGCGAGCGGTAGGTGAGCACATGCTCGTCAAGACCGGCTTCCCGCAGCATCTCGATCCGCGACTTCTCGGCCTCTGCGACGTGCTGGATCGCTTTCGCCTGACCGAGCGCCTCCAGCTCCTGAGCTTGCCGCAGCCCTTCTGCTTCCCGGATTCTCGCTTCCTTGTCGCCTTCCGCTTTCAGAATCTTGCTCTGCTTGTCGCCTTCCGCCCGCAAGATCATATCCTGCTTGGCCGCTTCCGCTTCCAGCACGATCGCGCGCTTGCTGCGCTCGGCCTTCATCTGCTTATCCATCGCCTCCTGGATGTCCACGGGCGGCTGAATATCGATAACTTCGACCCGCTCGATGCGGACACCCCATTTTTCCGTCGCTTCGTCCAGAGCTATACGAATGTCGGACGAGATTTTCTCCCGGCCGGACAACGTCTCGTCCAGCTCCATCTTCCCGATAATCTGCCGCATCGTCGCCGTACTAATGTTCCGCACCCCGTACACATAATCGGAGATGCCGTAGGTCGCCTGTTCGGGTCCGGTCACCTGATAGAAGATGATCGTATCGATCTGCACCTGTACGTTATCCTTCGTAATAACCGTCTGCGGCGGCACGTTCGCCTGCTGGATACGCAGATCGTGATATGTGCGTACATGGTCGATGATCGGAACGAGAATATTGACGCCCGGCGTCAGCAGCCGGTTGAATTTGCCCAGCCGCTCCACGACTCCGACCCTTTGCTGAGGTACGATCTTGATCGATAACGCCGCAATAACGATCACAAGGACCAAAATAATAATAGTAACCAACACACCCATTTATACAGAGCCTCCCCATCTGCGTACTTCGAGTACCGCGCTGCCGCGATTCACGATAACAACGGTCTCCCCCTTGCCCACAAACTCATCCGCTACAGCGCTCCACGTATCGCCGCCGATCTTGACGATCCCCGGCTTATCCGCCGCGATATCCTCCACGACGATTCCCAGCTTGCCGACCAGATCATCCACCGCGTCTTTGAATCCGCGCGACTTGCGAAACCGCCGGGTGAGCGGCTTCGTAAAGATCGTAAGCACGATAACGACCACGCTGCCCGTGAGCGCCTGTGCGACGAACGACTCCGGAAACAGCCAGGCGACTGCAGCGGCAGCCAACGCGCCCAGACCGAACCATAATAAATAAAAAGTAAGTGTCAGCATTTCCACAATCAGCAGCACACCGGCTATGATTAGCCAGATCGCCCATATCCCCATGGAGCCGCCCCCTTTCTGCCTAAGTTTATTCGGTACGGAGCCGCTTATTTCCTCTTTTTTGCCGCAACGCGTCCCCTTTGTTTCTATGCCGTGCAGCCGATCCGGTGTTGCCGGAACCCGGCCGATACGTATAATGAAGCAAGGGCGTATGCATCCGTTTGTGAATGTTGACAAATAACCACCCCTGTTTTTGTAGACGACCCATAATGCGCTGACCCTCCAATCGAACTATACTGGAACGAGGACCGAAAGTCGGAAAGTCAGGAGTGCCGTTAGTTATGAATGAAACCGGACTGAATCCCCTCTTCTACAGGGAAACGTGGGCCGAAGTGTCGCTGGACGCCGTCGCCCGCAATACGAAGCTGTTCCGCACCAGAATCGCCGAGAGCTGCCGGCTGATGGCCGTCGTGAAAGCGAACGGCTACGGACACGGTGCGGTGGAAACGGCAAAAACAGCGCTTTCCGCAGGCGCCGAAGCGCTAGGAGTCGCCATACTGGAAGAGGCGCTGGAGCTCAGGGAAGCGGGGCTCGACTGCCCGATTCTGGTGCTGGGAAGCACGCCGCCTGCCGCTATTCCGCTCGCCGTCCGGCATCGAATCGCTTTGACCGTGTATACGGAGGAATCCGTCCGGGCGGTTATATCCGCTGCAGAGAGGGCGAATGGAACAGCAGTTGTACACCTGAAGCTGGACACCGGCATGTCCAGGCTGGGCGTAACAAGCAAAACGGACGCCCTGCGGCTGGCGCGGCTGGCGTTATCGTCGGACCGGGTGCGGCTTGAGGGCGTGTTTACCCACTTCGCCGACGCCGACAACCCGGACCCGGCTTACACCGAGCGGCAGTTCCGCACGTTTTTGGACTGGACCGGCCATTTGTCCGGCCACGGGATCGACATTCCCGTCAAACATTGCTGCAACAGCGCGGCAACGGTTCGTTATCCGGATATGCATCTCGATTTGGTCCGGGTGGGCGTCGCTTTATACGGACTGCCGCCGGTGGCCGGAGCGGAGGACGACTATCCGCTGCGGCAGGCGATGCAGCTGAAGACCAGAATAACCGACGTGCGGCGCCTTCCCGCCGGACAGTCGGTTGGATACGGACGGACGTTCACGGCCGGCCGGGAGATGACCGTCGCGACGATTCCGATCGGGTATGCCGACGGCTGGTCCAGACGGCTGTCCAACAACGGCAGCGCGCTCGTCGGCGGCGTGCGGGTCCCGATCGTCGGCCGCGTCTGCATGGACCAGACGATTCTCGACGTCTCCGCGCTGCCTGACGCCGGCATCGGCGACGAAGTGGTGCTGTTCGGCGGAACGCCAGGCGTGCCGGAGCGGTACATCCCGATCGGCGAAGTCGCCGACAAGCTGGATACGATCCACTATGAGGTCGTATGTATGCTGGGCCGGCGGGTGCCGAGGGTATATGCCGGATGCGGGCAAGTTTGAGCCGGGCGGCGCGATGCTTAGCTCGCCGATAACAAGCGTATACGCCGGAATGCGGGCATTTCGCGTGCGAGGACGGAGCCGGGCGGCGGGTTGTCCGGCTCCTTGGCTGGGTGCGTGGCGCTGGGCTCGATCAGCGCAGTGCGCGGCGTATTGCGCCTTCGAGCCAGCTCCACGGCAGCAGCGCCTTCGCCGCCAGCAACAGCGCGGAGCCTCTGCCGAGCGCATAGCGCAGGCGGGGCGATCTGGCATTCGCGATCCGGCCGACCAGTTCGGCGACTTCGCGCGGGTCGGGAGCCGTCTCCGCCGCCCGCTGCGAGTAGCTCATCATCGCCTTCATCGGACCGGCATACGGCGAAGCCTCGCTCGTCCGGATGGCGGCGATCCCTTTCCCCCATATTGCCGTCCGGTAGGCGCCGGGCTCGACAAGCACGACCCGTACGCCGAACGGAGCCATCTCGTGCCGCAGACTCTCGCTGAACCCTTCGACGGCGAATTTGGAAGCGGCGTACGGGGCGTATCCCGGAAATGCGATCCGGCCGCTGACGCTGCCGATATTAACGATCGTGCCGCTCCCGCGCTCGCGCATCGAGGGCAGGACCGCCTTCGTCACGGCGATCAGCCCGAAGAAGTTCGTCTCCATCTGCTGCCGCCAGTCTTCCAGCGGCACCTCCTCGACGAACCCGCCGAGAGCGAAGCCGGCGTTATTGACCAGAACATCGATAGCCCCGTAGCGGGTTATCGCATCGGCGACGACGCGCGCCGCCTCCTCGGAGTCGGTCACGTCGAGACGCACCGTCTCAATTAACGCATCCGCGTCTACGCCGGCGCGGGCGGCTTCGTGCAGCAACGCCTCCTGCTTGGACAAATCCCGCATCGTAGCGACAACCTTGTACCCTTTCCCGGCGAGAACGACGGCCGTCAGCAAGCCGAATCCGCTCGACGTGCCTGTAATGAACGCCACTTTTCCCATCGATGGTTCCCCCTTATCCGAACAAACTCCCTCCCACATCATTCGCCTCCTTCAGGCATCATTCCTGCTTGTTCGTCTGAAGCCTTTTGGGTCATCTATGACTCTGCGCTAGCGGTAGGGTAGAGGTTGAGAGATCGGGTTCGGGGTTGGGGTTGGGGTTGGAGGTTGGGGGTTGGGGGTTCGGATTCGGGTTCGGGTCGGATTCGGGGTTCGGGGTTCAGGGTTCGGGTTCGGGTTCGGGTTCGGGTTCGGGTTCGGGTTCGGGTTCGGGTTCGGGTTCGGGTTCGGGTTCGGGTTCGGGTTCGGGTTCGGGTTCGGGTTCGGGTCCGGATTCGGCTCGGGGGCGGGTTGATTAGCAGCAGGAAAGTTCAGTTTGGCTGAAAACGATACGTACTGGTTCAAAGTTAGTTTTTAAAAAGAATAAGGGTCTTTTGCATCCCCTATTTTCGTCATATGTGGATGATTGAAGCAAATAGAGGCGGTTTGCACCCCTTTTTTCAACTCACCTGCTGGTCAGCAGACGTTTTCGCTGATTATAAGAGCTGCAAAAAGCTCCTATTTTCAATTTCAAGCGGGTTTCCAACAAAATAAGAGGTCCAAACCGCTCTTAATCGGCTCTCTCCCCCTCGTGACCGGGGCATGCACCAGCTCAGCCGGACAAACTCCTCCCCGTGAGCGGGGCAGCCCGGCCGGACAGTGGCTCCTCCCATGAGCAACGTTCTCCGGCTGCCGGGCGCCATTCGTAACGGCCAGAACAGCTCAGTCACGCTAAAAGCTCACCCCGTTAGTTTTTCGCCATCCAAAAAACGGGAATGCCGCCCCGCCAACAACGGCATTCCCGGTGTCCAGTTACCTCCTTCCCCGTCGCGATGCCTTGGGCCTGCTGCTCCTGCCATCGCTTCGGACCTAAGCGCCCTTACTTCATCTGCTCGGCGATTAGTTTGTTCGCCCGCTCTTCGGCGCTGCGCAAGGCGGTGTTGACGTCCGTTCCTTTCTGGGCGACTTCCGCCAAAGCCGCGGCCAGCTCGGTTCGGACAATACCGTCGTATCTCGTGACGCGGACCGGCTTGGCGATCACTTCCTTAAATACCGCGTTCGTATAGTTTTTACCTTGTAAGAACGGCAGATCGGCTCCGAACTGCTGAACGACGCTTTCACTCTTGACGATCGGCACCCGGCCCTGACGGGCGTTCCACGTCTGCATCTCGTCGGACATCAGGTAGGCGATTACTTGAAATGCTTCGTCCCGGTGCGGGCTCGCCGGCGGGATCAAATAAAACGGCGCGTTCAGCTGGGAGCCGCTGCTCTCGTTAGCCGGAAACTTCGGCATCGTCGCCGCATCCCAATCGAGACCCGATTCGATAGCGGCGGGCAGCAGATCGAGCGGGTTCGGACCGGTGCGCATCGCCATCGTTTTGTTTTTGAAGAACGCGTTGTCGGCGTTCCCCTCGAGCGAGTTGTTCGGGATTTTATAAAACGAGGTCATCGCGCCCAGCCATTTTTGCCAGCCGTCGTGCGACAGCGCCGATTTGTTCGTCTGCGGATCGACGAACGGCAGGCCGAACTGGTTTTTGTAGACAGGGTTCGCGCCGCTGTAGCTGAATCCTTTGTACGCCACCCCGTTCTCCGTCCGCGACGTTTTGCGGATCATCTCGGTCACTTCGTCCCAAGTAACGCCGTCCTTCGGATACGCGACGCCGAACTTGTCGAAGATGCTCTTGTTGTACAGAAGTACGCTGTTGTTCAGCTCGTACGGCATGACGAGAATTTCGCCTTTCTCGGAATACCCCTTCACCGCATCCAGTACGCCCGGAGCGAGCCGGTTCAGATCGAAGCTGTGCTTGCTCACCAGATCCGACATATCGGAGACGAGCTTCAGCTCCATCACTTTAAACAGCTGCCCCATTGTAAACGCTGCCAAATCAAGCTTTGTGCCAGCGGCGATCGTGTCGTCGATCGTTGTCCCGGTGCCGTGAAGAATCATATGAATCGTGATATGGGGATATTTTTGCTCGATTTTGGCCTTCAACTGGTTGGTCAAGCTTTCCGAGAACCCGTTATAGAAAAAATTTAGCGTGACCGGTTCTTGCTTCGCCGCAGGCTGCTCCGGCTTGTTGTCCGTTCGACCGCAGGCGGACAGCGTCAAAGCGGCGGCCATCACGGCCACTCCCCATGTTCGATACCAAGTCTTCATTTTCGTTCCCCCTTGTCATCATCATCGCAGGCCCAGCGGCATTCTCCACCGCTTAGGATCATCTTGCCCGCTGCGCCGCCAACCCCGCCTGGACGTTAATGGCCGTCGAGCACGGCCGGTTCGAGTACCGGATTCAGGGCGCCCGCGGCGAAGCGGGTACCGGCGACATTGTCGTTTGCCCGCCCTATCTCGATTTCCATCGGAAAACGCTTACACCATTGACGTTTCATTATATCAAATGCAATTGGACCGCGCCGAACGCCAATCGGCATCTCGAATTGCAGGACCGGCTGCACGACTTGTTCGCCTACAAGGTGACCATCGGCGATTCGGATCGGCTGCGGAGCAATTATTCCTGCCTCCAGGAAGCGGCAGGACGGTTAAGCGAGCCCGAGAGGGCGTGGAAAAACCATCTGGTGAACGACCTGTGGCTTCAGATCGAGCGCGAATCGAACCGGCTGTCCCGCATTAGCGGCATCCGGGACAAGCTGATGCTGGAAGCGAAGGAATGGCTGGAGCTCCATTTGGACAAGGAAAGCTCGATCGCCGACGCCGCCTCCCGGTTTCATCTGCATCCGGTCCATTTCGCCCGCCGGTTCCGCAGTTGCTTCGGAGTGACGCCTTCCCGCTACGTAACGGAGTGCCGCATCGAGAAGGCGAAGAGACTGCTTTGCCAATCCGACTACACGATCGATCATATCGCCCAGCTGTGCGGCTACGACAACGGTTTTTACTTCAGCCGCATCTTCACGAAGGAGACCGGCACGAATCCGTCGGAATACCGGAAGCGGCACACACCGCGCTATCCCTGAATCTCCGCCGCCCACTCATGCCCGCATTACGGATGCAGCAGCTGTCCGTCTGCGATCAGCCGGTCGCGAAGCGCCGCGTACTCGACCTCTTGTACGCTTGTTCCTTTCTCGAGCGCCAGTACCGCCGCCGCTGCGGCCGACTGGCCGAGGATCAGGAACACCGGCTCCAGCCGCAGCGATCCGTAAGCGATATGGGAGGCGGACAAGCACACCGGAACGAGCAGATTCGTGCATTCGTCGCCTCTGGGTACGATCGCCCGATACGGGATCGGGTAAGGACCCGCGGTCGGGGTCTCGACATTGCCTTCGTTCACGCAGCAGCCGTCCAGCACGATCCGGCGACAGTTGTGCGAGTCCATCTTGTAGGAAGCGATCCCGATCGAGTCCGGCTCGCTTACATAATGGCGGCAATGATTCTCGGTAATGACGAGATCCGATACCATCCGTCGGCCTTCGCGGATATAGAGCTGATGCGGCCAGTTCGCCGTCCCGGTGAATTCGTCGGCCGGAAGCCCCCACTGGCTCATTTCCTGGCGGATCGTGGCTGGAACCCGCTCGTCGCGGCTTAAGTAATACAGCATTCCCATGTTGTACCGGACATGGTCCTGAAAGATCATCTCCCTCGCCGCGTAATCGCCGCCGGGCCATCCGTGGTTGGCGCCGATATGGTCCGTACTCACCGCTCCCCGGTTGTTCAGGTCGGTTTTGCCGTTCTGCAGCATCAGATTGAGCTGCATCGCATCCCATACGCCGGCCTGCAAATAACGCCGGAGCAGCTCGAATCGGTCCGGGTCGTAGCCTGGCGGCTCCGGGAACGGAAGCCGGTTGTCCGGTACGTTCGTCAGGCAGATGCGGAAGTTGTAGGCCTGAACGGAACGATCCCCTTGCCCCTGAACGCCCGGAGCTTCATCCGACACACCCGGCAGCAGGCCGCTGTCCGGCTTGCCCGGGACGGCATACGGATCGATCCACGCGTTAAACCGGTGGTTCGGCGAGCCGAACTGGATGCCGTTTAACGTCTCCTTGTAGACGGCGTTCGCTTCCCGGCCGATCGTATACGATACGCCCGCTTTTGCCATCAGATCGCCTTCATATGTGGCATCGATGAACATGGCCGCGCGGATGACGCTGCCGTTCTCCATGCGAAGCCCCGTTATCCGTTCCGCCACCTTCATGACCTGCTGCAGATGCTGCCGGTACATGACGCGCACCCCGGCCTCGTCCACCCATCGCCCGAAAATCTCTTCGGCGGCGCTAGGCTCCAGCAGAAAAGCCGCTCCGTCTTCCTCCTCGCCGCCATACTTCCGGCCGATTTCCCGGTAAAATTGCCGGGCGAGCCCGCCGATCGTCCGCTTGATGCCGAAATCCGTCTTGCCCAGTCCGCTGGCGGTCACTCCGCCCAATCGGTCACCCGCCTCGGCGATGACGGCTGTAAGCCCCATTCGCGAAGCCTGCACCGCTGCCGCTATCCCTGCGGGCGTCGCTCCGTACACGCACAAATCGGCGGTTACCGTCTCGGGCATCGCCTCTCCGCGATCCGGCTTGTAATAGTACAGTTTGCTAAAATCCGCTGCCATCGTTTCCGTGCAGCCCCCTCTCTAGCCGCTATCGTCAAGCTCCTCCCCACTATACATCCGCTCCCGGCGGCAACCCATGCATTTTTCAAATCGTCCTATGCACTTTTCCAACTTCAAAAACCGCCGGGAGACCCGACGGCTGTTTAGGCATTTTTACCATATGGGGCACGAATAAAGGGTCAGCTGTAGCCCAACCGCTTTTTCCGATACGCAGCCGGCGACATCCCGGTCTCTTTGCGGAACATCCGGCAAAAATAGTTCGGATCGGGCATGCAGACCGCTTCGGCGATCTGCTTCACGGTCAGCTCCGCCCGCTGCTCCAGCAGCCTGCAAGCTTTGCCGATCCGGATATGTCGTAAATATTCGAGCGGGCTCATCCCGGTGTGGCGCTTCAAACAACGCGTGATGTAATCCGGGTTGTAGTGAAACTCGCGCGCCAGCTGCGAAGCCTCGTAAGGAACGTCCTCGTACCGTCTCAGGAAAGCCGCCACCGCTGCAGCAAGCTTGCCGGAACGGCTCTCCGAGCCGGAGGAGCGGATCAGCTCCTGCAGCTTGGCCAGCAGACGGACATAGTGCAGTTGAAGCTGCAGCACGGTATCCACATTCAGCCGGTTGTGCAGCCGGTCCATCTCGGATAAGATCGCCCATACTTCCTCCATCTCCAGCGCCCCATACTTGGGCATATAGATCGGCCGGCTCGGAGGAGCCGGGTCGAGATCCGTTCCTTTGCGCAGCACGAGCGACCAGGGGATGTCGGAGGCGGGCAAGCGGTTTTGTGCAGATTCATGCTGAATATGAAGCCAGAACAGCTCCGTATCCTCCTCGCATTCCCGGTACCCGACATGCGTGCGCCCCGGCTCCAGCATCAGCATCTGCCCCGCGCCAATCGCATATTCCGTCCCTTCCTCCGCCATATACAAGCAGCCGGTTTTCACAAACAACACGTCGTAAAGTCCGAATTGCCGCGAGAAATGCCGCATCCCGGGCTGCCATACCGCATGTCCCACGGTCACGAGCTGGGGCAGCGGCGACACGCTCCATTCCAGACACTCCATATGTCCGACTCTCCTTATCCGGAACTTTAGACTGCGGGCAATCGTTCGTCCGTCCACAGCCGATAGCTCTATCGTACCCGATCCGGACCAGCTGCGGAAGTCGAAATTGTGCTAGTTTTGGTCGGCTGCGTCCCTGTTTCACGCCCCGGATCGGAGGTACACTGGTACCAGCAGGGATACGATCGCATCCGGCGGCCGTTCGGACAGGTATCGCGTTCATACGGGGCCGTCCGGCAGGCTGTTTTCACCTTAGACGCACAACAGAACGATCCTAACTCCGATTACGCCCAGGAGGGTTGTCCACATGAGATTTCGTCAGGTGCATCTCGATTTCCATACGTCCGAAGCGATTGCCGGCATCGGCGCCCGCTTCTCGAAACAGCAGTTCCAGGACATGCTGATGCTCGGCCATGTCGATTCGATCACCGTGTTCTCCAAATGTCATCACGGCTGGGCCTATCATCCATCCAAGGCGAACCGGATGCACCCGCAGCTGTCGTTCGACTTGCTCGGCGCGCAGATCGAAGCCGCCCATGAGATCGGGGTAAAAACTCCCGTTTATTTATCGGCAGGGCTCGACGAGAAGACGGCTCGCGAGCGGCCGGAATGGCTGTCCCGCAGACGCAACGAGCAGACCAACTGGGCGCCCGACTTTCTGTCGCCGGGCTACCATACGCTGTGCATGAACAGTCCGTACCTCGATGTGCTGGTCGAGCAGATCGAAGAAGTGGTCCGGAACTATGACGCGGACGGCATCTTCCTCGACATCGTCGGCGTTAAGGAATGTTACTGCCACTCCTGTATCCGCACGGCCCGCGAGCGGGGCGTCGATCCCAGGGTGAAGCCGGATATGATGCCGATCTGGGAAGAAACGTACGCCCGTTATACGGAACGGACCAATGAGGCGGCGCAAAAGCATAAACCCGGAATGCCGGTGTTCCACAACGGCGGGCATATCCCGCAAGGCAGACGCGATCTGGCGAAGCGCAATACGCACCTGGAGCTGGAATCGCTGCCGACGGGCGGATGGGGATACGACCACTTCCCGCTGTCGGCCCGTTACGTGCAAGGACTCGGGATGCCTTATCTCGGGATGACCGGGAAGTTCCATACGACCTGGGGCGAATTCGGCGGCTACAAACATCCGAATGCGCTTCGCTACGAGACCGCGCTCAGCCTGGCGAACGGCGCGCGCTGCTCGATCGGCGACCAGCTCCATCCGGACGGTCTCATGGATGAAGCGACGTACCGGCTGATCGGAGCCGCCTACCGGGAAGTGGAGGCGAAGGAAGCCTGGTGCGAAGCCGTCTCCAACGTGGCGGACATCGCGCTGCTGACGACCGAGGCGGCCGACTGCAAAGCGGAAGGCGAGGGCCGGTGCCCGAAGGCCGACCAAGGCGCAGTACGGATGCTGCTCGAAGGAAACTGGCTGTTCGACGTCGTTGATCCCGAGTCGGACTGGAACGTTTACCCCGTCCTCATCCTTCCGGACCGGATTCGGCTTAATGCTCTGCTGGAAGCGAAATTGCTCGATTACTTGAACCAGGGCGGACGCGTGCTTGCTACCGGTCGTTCGGGCTTGCGCGAAGACGGCAGCGGCTTCGCGATCGATCTCGGCGCCAGCTGGATCGGCACGGCCCCGTACCGTCCCGACTACTGGGTGCCGCAGCTGGCGCTTCCGGGCGGATCGGCCGCACCCGAAGGCACTGCTTACGTCATGTACAGCGAAGGCCAGCAGATCGCGGCGGCAGGCGGGGGCACCGTGCTGGGAGAGCGCCACCATCCGTATTTCAACCGCGACGCTTTCGCCTTCTGCTCGCACCAGCATACGCCGAACGGCAAGCAAAGCGGCGGACCCGGCATGACGGAAGGATCGGCCGGCATCTATATCGCCTGGGACGTATTCGAGGACTATGCGGCGAAGGGCAGCCTGTTTTTGCGCGACACCGTATCGGCCGCGTTAAGCCGTCTGCTTGGCGGTAAAGCGACGTTGACGACTACGCTCCCTGCCCAAGGCGTAACGACTGTGCAGCGGCAGGACGGGCACGGCCGTCTCGTGCACCATCTGCTGTACGCATCGCCGGTGAGGCGCGGAGAGAAAATCGAGATTATCGAAGATATCGTGCCATTGTACAACATCTCCTGCTCGCTGCGTACGGGACGCCCGGTGAAGAACGTATACTTGGCTCCGCAGATGGAGAACGTGCCCTATACCGAACAGGATGGCGTGATCTCGTACACCGTCCCCAAGCTGGATTGCCACCAGATGGTCGTGGTTGAGCTGGAAGCGGACGGAAGCGCCCCGGCACACTAAAAGATAACAAGCATTGGACTGCGCCAGAAGCAGAAAAAGGAGAAGGGAACGACCCGCGCGGGAAGCTTCCATTCTCTTTTTTCGGCTTTACTTCTATTTGCCGGACAACGTTACAGACGGGGCGAGCGGGTTCATCGTGCTGACATCATCCCAGACCATCGCTTTCACCGTGTAGCCGTCCGTAGAGTCCGGCAAGCGGAATCCCGCCCGGATCGTATCCTCCGATTCCTTGGCGAATTCCCGGGACAGCAGCGACACGTTGACCATCCGTCCCGACTTGTCGTACAAAGCGACGATGAGAACCGCTTCTTTCGCCTGATCCGTATGGTTGCGCACCGTCACCCGGGCCTGAACGATCTCGCCTGGCTTCAGCCCGGCGACCGGATTATCGTTCCAATCGGTGAAGCTTATGCCGGCGATACTGAATTCGGAAGCCCAATCGACCTGAATCTGCACCGCATTGGTCGAAAGCTGCACGGTGTCCTGTACGACGGTCGCGCTGACCGTGACGACGCCTTTGCGCAGTCCGTACAGCTTGCCGTCCCGGATCTCGGCGACCTGCGGATCGCTCACCGTGTATTGGACCGCCGCCCCCCCGGCGCTGCCCGTCTTGCCATTGACCAGCGACAGACCGACGTTCAAGTCCAGTGATTCGCCGATAACCAGCCTGCTTGCGGAGGCCGTCAGCGACGCTCCGTTCATGCGGACAGGCAGCTTCATCAGCTTGGCGCCGCTGGCGTAATAGATGCTGCCGTCGGGGCCGAGCGTCATCAAATGGACGGGATCGCTGACCAGCTTGCGCGAAGCAAGCGTCTGCGGATCGAAGACGTACAGCTCGCGGCCCAGCGTCGTGTACAACAAGCCGTCCTCCGTCCCCCAGCGCAGGAAGAACGGTCTCCACGTGCTCGCTCGCGCACCCGTGTTCATCACCCGGCTTTTGATAATTTCCTTCGTACCCGGATTCATCGCAAAGAGCGCAAACGCGCTGTCGGAGGCCGGCGTCGTCCCCCACATAATCCCCCACAAATTCCCGTCGGGGCCGATGCTCAGCTCTCCGATCATCTGCGGGGAGAAGCCCGGAACTGCGGGCCGGCCGACATAGGTCGCTTTTTTCTCCGCGACGTCCCATTCGAACAGGCGGGCTTCCGCCTCCGACGGCTCCACGCCGAGTCCGCCCCAGATCGAGGTGCCTCCGTACACTTTGCCGTTCAGATAGGCCAGTCCGATGACGCTTTGATTCGGCACGATGTTGCGATGCTCCGTCCAAGTCCCGGCATTGGAATCGTACACCGTGAGAGCTCCGCCCAATTGTCCGTAATCGGCAACCGTACCTACGAACAATTTGCTGTCGCCGCTCGCGAACGTAAACGGCCGGCTCTGCCCGCTTTGAATATCATGAATCACTTTGGGGTTCGTTCCCATCCGGAACGGCTTGGCCGGATCGTACTCGTAGATGACCGCCCCGCCGTAGATTCCGTAATACACCTTGCCGTTGATAAAACCGATCCCCTCGATTTGATGCGGTTCTTTCTCCTGGACGGTAAACCGGCCCAGCCGCGTATCGTACACGCTCATCGCGCCCTGATAGCCGCCCATGTACAGGTTGCCGTCCGGACCGCTTTCCAGCGATTGAATGTCGATGCCTACCGTCGCGACCTTCGGATCGTAAGAAGTGATCGTATGAGCGATCGGATCGTATAACGTCACATTAATTTCATTGGTCATGAGGAGCAAGGCGTAGCGGACGTTCGCGCCTTCTCCGATTCGCACCCAATCCATCGCTTTGGAGGACAGGTTGGGCAGCTTCATCGTTTCGTCTACCGCAGCGAACTGGTTCGCCGCCGTATCGTACGTCCAGAGCGTGGACGTATTTTTGTTGCGGAAATAAACCAGATTCGGATTGTACGGCGACGGCGGCGAAAGCAATCCGTCAAACGCATTCTGCGACTGCCAGTCGATCGTCTGCAGCACCTTATAAGTGCTCTCGTCCAAAATGATCAAGGATGTGCCGTAGACGACGAACAGCTTGCCGTTATAAGCATAGACGTTAGAGATGGACGTAGCCGCTCCGGTAATCGGCAGCGGAATCTCGGTTTTCTCAAGCGTCGCCCGGTCGTAACGGTACAGATAAGCCGTCGTGCCGGTTCCGGCATAGAAATAGCCGCCCGATACGCCGCCTCCGCGGACGTAGTCCTGTCCGGGCCTCGCTGCGCCCATATCTTGAAAACGGCCTGCAGCGATATCGTACACGAACGTTTTGCCGTTTCCGGCCGCATACGTGGAGCCGTATATTTTCCCGTCCGCCGACGCATCCAGATCCCATACCCATTTATTCGACGGGTTGGCCCCCAGATTTTCGAGCTTTTTGAGCGTCGGGTTATACCGGTACAAGTTCCCCGTCTGCGTACCCGCCACATACACGTTGTTGTCCGCCCCGACAGCGACGGCCCATACGACATCTTCGCCCGGCAAGCTTTGCTGGAAATTCGCTTCTCCGGTCACAGCGTCAACCGCATAAAAGACGGACGGCGAGCCGTTGGTGCCGAAATAAATTTCGCCGTTGCCGACCGCGGCGCCCTGCGTTTTCGATACGACCGTCGCATCTCCCAGCGACACCGGCTTGGCATACTCGTAAGGCAGCGCCAGCACCGAAACCTCCTGGAAGAGCACGTCGTCGTAATAGGTCGTGCCGGTGACCGCTCCGCCGGAATACAGCCAGATGCGGGCCGTTGCCGCATGATTCGGGGCGGTTAGCTCGTAGTTCAGGTCAGTCCAGCGATTAAGCGGAGATGTAAGGCCCGCGCTTTTAAATTCGACCTGCGAACCCGCGGCATCCAAATATTCGATGTATACCCGGGCCGATCCCGATTCGATAAATGTTTTCAGCGATACGGCGTAGGTTTTGCCGCCTGCGATATCGATCGGCTTGCTGATCAGCCCCATGGAGCCCGCGCTGTTGTCGATCAGCTTCACGCTCGCATTGCCGCCGGAAGACTTCTCGGTCGTTACGGCGATGATGCGATCGGAAGGCATCGGATTTCCGGGATACGGCTCCCAGCCTGGGATCTCGCTGCCGGACGCCGCTTGCTCGAACCCTCCGTTTTGCAGAACCCGTTTCTCGCTCACCGCGACGTCGTCGATGTAGACGGTACGAACGGTGCCTACGCCTAAATTAAGCAAAATGGTCATCGAGGCGGCTCCCTCCGGAGCGACAATATCGGTGTACGGGGTTTTGGCCTGCCACGTATCCAATGCCGTTATGTTCAGATTTTGCCCCGCCGGCTGGACGCCGCTGCCCAGCTTCGCTCCGCTCGCATTATGGAAATAGACGTAAATGAACGGATTTCCGCTTCCGCCGGCAGCGACGCGGCCTTGCAGCGATACGCTGTACAGGTTGCCCGGTTTAACGGGAACCGGGGCGCTAAGCGCGCCAATCGAAGACGCGCTGCTCGCATCGACGATTTTTAAGCTATTCGTTCCGCTCACCGCATAGTCCGATGAGACGGAAATGCTGTTTCCCGCCGCAGGAACCGCCGGATCGCTTCTCCAGCCCCGGATGAAGGAATCGGGCAGAAGAGCGGCCTCGAAGCTGCCGTTAACCGGTGTTCCTTCCTGCACTTCCGGAATCGTATGCGTTACCCGGATGTTGTCGTAATACGTGACGGAAGCTGTAGCTTTATTGACGGAAATGAACACTTGCGCCTGGGTCGCTCCTGCGGGCACGACCCATTCTACAGGCAGCTCGAACCACTGGCCCAGCGGAAACTGGCCCGGCGACAAGTTTACCGTCTTATCGGGAGTAACGGCCGCATTGTTTGCATCGAAATATTTGATCAGCATCGTCACATAGGCGTTAGCGACGCCCGCGTTGATGCTTTCTACGTATACACTGCTTGTTACCGTATACGAGTCGCCGGCCGTAACGTTAAATCGGGTGCTCTGGACTCCCACAACCTGCTGGTCGGTAACGGACAGCTTCAGGCTTTTCCTGCCTTCCGTATATACGGTATCGCTCACCGACATGCCGACCGCGTGACCGCCTCCCCAGTACGACCAGCCTACAGGAGCCGTTCCTGCAGTATTGACATCTTCAAACCCGGCATTCACTAATGCGACAGGCTCGGTGGCGGGAGCGGCGGCTGCGCGGACGGGGGAGAACGCCGGGAGCAGCCCGGTGAAGAGCGCTCCCAATAGGACGATCGAAATGATCTTGTTGCCGATTCGAGACAGCATAACGTGGTCACTTCCTCTCTTACGGATTGATAAAGGCTGCATCGAATAATAACCGTTTGAGCATAACGACCGCTTCCGCGCGGGTCGCCGTTCCGTCCGGCGCAAGCTCGAACTCCGAACGGCCTTGCAGCCAGCCGCGCTTGATCGCTTCCGCCATCGCCTGTTCCGCCCATGGACGCGTCGAGCCGGAATCGGCGAACCGGCTTGCGGCTTGCCCGTAAGCGGGAAGTTCTGCTATCGGCGTAATTCCGCTGTACTGTGCGGCTCTTTGCAGCATAACCGTCATTTCCTGACGGCTGACTTGCCGGTCGGGCCGGAACTCCCCGTTCTCATACCCTTCCACGATGCCGGCTTGGACCGCAGCCAGCACAACGCCCGCATGCCAGTCGGATGTTTGCACGTCCGTAAAGCGAACCGTTCGTCCTGCGTCGTGCAAGCCGAGCGCCCGAACGAGCATCGCCGCAAATTCCGCCCGGGTCACGCTGCCGTCGGGAGCGAACGTCGAGTCGCCGACCCCGTTCACGATCAGCCGGTTCGCCAGCAGCTCCACATCGCTCCGGCTCCAATGGCCGCTGACGTCCGCAAACTGGCGGTCGTTCCGCACGACGGCATAGATGCCGCCGCCGCTATGCTTGATTACCGCGGTCCAGACTCCCCTCTCGTACTCGAATACAGTGGGCAGCGGCCTGAACGTACCCGTCGCCGGATCGAAGAGTATTGCTACCGTCTTGGCCGTATCGGGTGCGGCGGCCAAGCGCATTCGTTTTTCTCCGAAGCCGGTTAAGCCGCCAATCTTGCGGACTCCCGCATCTGTAAGAATCGATAATTCGAACGCTACCGGACTGCCGACCGTTGAAGATCCCGATTGCAGAAGTTTGGCGGTAATACCGTCTGCAGCCGGGCCCGCCATTCTTTCCATTCGCACGATAATTTGCGCATCGCCTGCTGGAATCTCATTGGCGGTGGCGGACAGCAGTTCCTGCAGCCGGATCTCATAGGCGGCAGCCTCGTTCTGAAAAACGAGCTTGACGAGCGAACCGGAGCCGTAAACCTGCCTCAGCGTCTCGGCCGGTACCCGGAGCTCCTGAACCGCCTCCATGCTGTCCGATTGGACGATCACCGTCATCGAGGACTTGCCCGCGAGCCATTCGGCAAGCTGACGGCTTGTCACTCCAACGACCGACACGGTCCGGCCTTGACCGTCCGTCTCTTTCACGCCCGCGGCGCGGAACACGACTTCCCGGTCTCCCGTCTGCACGTGACCGCCCGGGCTGCCTGTTTGCGAACCGGGTGCCGGTCCTGACGGCCCGCCAGCGCCAGGCTGGGGATTCTCGGGCTCGGGATCAGGCCCGGGTTCATTAGGCTTGGGCTCGGGCGATTGGCCGACCGGAACGGCCAGCTTCGTCACCGAGTCCAGGCCGGACGCGCCGAGCTTCAGCTCGTATGGCCCGCCGTCTGGCTCCGGGATCGGCAGGAGCAGGGCGAAATCCCCCCGTTCGCCGGCATCGATCTGATCGAAATAAACCGGATTGCCGACTTCATTCAGCAGTTGCACCGAGATCCAGGAGCCTTTGCCGGAAGACACGTTCCCGCTTATCCGAACGGCTTGGCTTGCCCTGTCATAATCGGCCGATGCCGTCAGCCGGACGGCATCCATGGCGGCGACTGCCGCTGCTGCGGGCAATAACGCTGCGGGCAGCAGCGGCACCAGCAGCAGCAGCGGCAGCAGAATCGCAAGCAGCCCCATCCTTCGTTTCATAACATCCCTCCTGAGTATGGATCACTTCAAGTCATCATCGTGGAGTCCGGGGTCGTCCGATTAACCGCTCGCTGCACGATTTTCCACTTCGAATCCGTGGTATATAAACAGTTCATAGCAGTATCATAGGGATTCTTTTTGGTCATGTCAACGCTTCCATGATGCATTAAATTGTCTTTAATTCCAGCGTCGTGTCCATCCCTTCGCTCCAGCCGCTCGCCCTCAGGTCGTGCTGTCTTTTGTGGTGGTATGGCTAACGAACCCAGCAACCGTTATAAGAGCCGAATGGGGACGTTTGAATTTGTAACGAACTCTCGTATCGTTATTTCCGCAAATCGGATCGTTTTTTCCCACTTTCGGTTCGATAACGATCCCCGGATTCGTTACGTCTTGAATAACGTCGTTTTTCAGCTATAAGCACCATACGATTCGTTAACCATCGGACCTGAGTATATGATCTGCAACAATATAAATTCTTAAATGTACGGGTCATCGCATACGGCTCCTCCGCGCTTATCCCCTCTTGGGATGATGTTCATCACTACCACGGCCAGAGCACTCCTAGTGAACTATGCACATCCGCCACCTCGCGGTATGCTCGGGACTTTCACCCTTTAGTCGATGCGCTGCCAAGCGCACAAAAGCCATTCAGCGCTGTACGCTGAATGGCTCTAGCTCGGCATTTCCTCTAAAGCTTGAAGCAGTTGGTTGCCGTCCGACAGCTCGGACCAGAAGTAGCTCAGCTCGCTCCGCAAGCTCATCAACTGCCTGGACGTCATGCCGAGCTCGCTGTAGTAACGGAACGACGGAATCAGGTCCCGATACATCGAGTACCGCTGCGGCTGGTACATCGTCTCGCTCCCCGGCGATTCCGCAGCCCGCAGGTTCGACGGGATGCTCATGGTGTGCCGCCGGATGTACAGCTGACTGTCGTAGCTGGTCAGGAAGTCGACGAAGCGCTGAGCCGCTTCTTTTCTCGGCGAGGTTTGCAGAACGCTCAGCCCGATCGCCAGCAGCAGCGTCCGTGGACTTTTGCTCGAAGGAAGCGGAGCGATTTCGTAAGGAATTTCCGATTCGGTCAAATAATTCAGATTAAAATAAGTCGTCATAATAACCGACGCCTTTTCCTTCATGAACAAGTCCTCGGCGTACAAATCATGGTCTGCGATCAGAAGCTTGTTGACCCTTTGCCCGAAAATCGTGTCTTTGCACAAAATCATACTGTCCAGAAACCGTTCGGCTTGATCGGACAGATTGGACGAATCGTAGGCGAATCCGTTCTGCAATAAAAAAACAGGCCAGCGGTTTTGCGACAGCAGGTGGAAATAAAAGCCGTATCGTTCCCCGTCATCCGACAGCAGCCGCGACGCCTCGATCAGCGTTTCCCACGACCAGCCGTAATCCGGCTCCGAAAGCCGCTTCTCCCTGAAATGGTTTTTGTTGCAGCATAAGATGACCGGAGAGAAGACAAAGGGGGCGGCGTACAGGGTCCCGTCCCGGACGAAGCCTTCCTCGACGAACGGATAGACCGAGCTGTCCCGGCTCTGCGGCTCCAGCAGGTGCAGACGGTCCGACTCGCTGAACTCCATATATTGATCGTAGTTGATGCTGATCACATCGATCATGTCGTTGTCCACGTAATGCTCGATGTTGTCGAGATATTGCTGGTATGGAAAAGGGATGAATTGAATTTGAATATCCGGATTTTCCGCCTCGAAACGTTGAATAAGCGCTTCAATCGAAGCTTCGCGGATCAAGCTCTGGTGACCGGCGAATTTGACGATCTGCTTCACTGCGACTTCGACTTCGGCGCCTTCGCTTGCGCCTGCGGCCGCAACCCGCGTGCCGACTCTCGGTATTTTCTCAATCCACCCTTCCTCGGTCAACTGATCCAGCCCTTTGCGGATGGACAGCTTGCTTAACCCGTATATCGCGGCAAGCTCCGTCTCGGCAGGCAGGAAAGAACCGGGAACGAGCGCTCCGCTGCGGATATCGCTCCGGATCGTATCCGTAAAGTGATTGAGTCTGGTAAGAAAAGTCGAACGCGTTGGACGTTTTTTCATGCCGTCGGTTTTCCTCCCCGATCCGATTTTCCGCTGAGCCCGATACATGACAAGGCAGGCCGTATCCCGTCCATCCGGGATATGCCGGAAATGAGGGAATGCTTGCACATGGCAAGTCTCGTTCTTCCAATAAGAGGTATTATACTGGTTTGTCTCTCATTCTTCCAGCCGTAAATAAAACGACCCGGTTCGGCCAATCGCTTGGCCGCGGATCGTTTTGATGTTCCTGCACATAATGGCTCGAGTGCCGACGTTTATTTCAGAGCCCCTTCCGCCAGACCTCCGATAATGTACCGCTGCGTAAATCCGTACAGCACGAGGATCGGCAGCATGGTCAGGAAAAATCCGGCGAACGCCAAATTGTAGTCGAAGCTGTATTCGCTTTTGAAATTGTAGATGAACAGCGGCAGCGTCCAGAAATCCGGGTGCCGGTTCAGCATAATGAGCGGAAGCTGGAAATCGTTCCATATCCATAGGCTGTTCAGAATCAGTACAGTAGCGACAATCGGCAGCATCATCGGGTATACGATCCGCACGAACGTTTGCCACACGCCGCAGCCGTCGATTTTGGACGCCTGGTCGAGCTCGATCGGAACGTTTTTCAAAAATCCGACGCACAAAAACATCCCCTGCGCAAACGAAAGCGTCACGTACATCAGGATGAGGCCGGTCTGATCCAGCAGCTGCAAATTGCTCATATGCCGGTAGATCGGCAGCATGACAGCCTGAAACGGAACGAATATTCCGGACAATATAAGAAAGTACAACGCTTTGTAGTACGTCTTGTTCATATTGCGCGAGATGGCGTATGACAGCATCGGAATCAGCAGCAGCATCAGCAGCACTGAAATCGCAGTGATCGATACCGAGTTTTGCAAATAAGTGCCGAAATTCGCCTTCTGAATCACTTGCCGGAAATTCCCCAAGTAAAAGCCGGAAGGCAGCGAGAAAAAGCTGGCGGTCGACTCGGCCTGCGTCTTCATCGCAATGACGATCGTCAAATACATCGGAAACATAATAAAAAGCGAACCGACCGACAGCACCACATACCGCAAAAAACGAAGCGTTCCCTTCTTCATTGCTGGCCCGCCTCCTTCCGGTTCAAAAACTTGAATTGGACAAAGGAAATCAGCGCGATCAGCAAAAAGACATAGATCGCTTCAGCCGTTCCATAACCGAACTTCATCTCGCTGAGTCCGTGCTTGTAGATCAGAAACCCGATCGACTCGGTCGCCTGCGCCGGGCCTCCGTCCGTCATCGCGACGATTGTATCGAATACGGTAAGCCCGCCCTTTATCGCCAGCACCAGATTCACATTAAGCATCGGGATCAGAAACGGCAGCGTAACCGAGAAGAAACGCTGCACCGGCGAAGCTCCGTCAATGGTGGCCGCCTCCCGCAAATCTTTCGGCACGCTGGCCAGACCGGCGATAAAAATAACCATCGGAACGGCAAAGCCCTGCCAGACGTTGGTCAGCACGATCCCGAATATCGCCGTATCCTTGCTCCCCAATATGTTCTTGGACAGCCATTCCAAACCTAGCGACTCGCCGATCGGCGGCAGCACGGAGAAAAAGATCTGGTTGAAAATAAGACCGACCGTAATCATGCTCAAGACGGCTGGAAAAAAGAATATCGACCGGAACAAGCCGCGAAGCTTCAGCGGCCCTGTCAGCAAAAGCGCAAGAGCAAGCGCAACGCCAAGCTTCAGGACGACAACGAGTCCCGTGTACACAAACGTAAATTTCAAGGAATGGAGGAACCGGCTGTCACGGAGCAGCTCGATATAGTTGCTCAGCCCGATAAACCGGTACGTTTTGGAAAAGCCGTTCCAATCGGTCAAGCTGTAGTAAATCCCCATTCCTACCGGGAAAACGAAAAACAGCACATACAGGACGAGTGCCGGAACGGTGAGCAGAAAAAAGATTGATCCCGCCTTCATTCCGGCAAAGGGCATCTTCCTCCGGGCCTTGGTCCCGGTCGAACGAATCGCCTCCATCATCCACCTCCGGATATTGATATAGTCCAACGGGCACAACAAACCCCCTCCAGCTGCGGACATGAACCGGCAACCCGGCTTCCGAAGGCTCGAGGGGGCCTTAACAACGGCTGTTGTAGCACCGTTTACTTCTTATTCAGCTTGTTATAGAAAATCGAATCCAGCTTTTGCAAATACGCGTCGATGTCTCCCGTCGCGAACAGCTCCTGGGTAGCCTTGCCGACGTCTGCGTTCACTCCCGCCGGCCATAAACGTTCGATCGTCGGATACACTTTGCCCGCCTCGATCAGGCTGTTCAAAGTCGTCAATTCCTTCACACCGTTATTAACGCCTTTGATCGCCGCCGGGTAACCTCCGAAGTCGACGTAACGTTGCACCGATTCCTTGGACACCATAAATTCGACGAATTTCCTCGCCTCTTCCTTATGCTTGCCGTTGGCCGGCAGGCCGATCGCGGTGTCGACGGACACTTGCGTTTTGGCGTTTTCCGCTTTCTCCGGCGGCATCGGGAACATTGCAAATTCGAGGTTTGGGTTCGCCTGCTTGATCGACTTGATGGCCCAAATGCCGGTAAACCACATCGCCGACTTACCGTTTGCGAATTCGCGAAGCGCATCGTCGTATCCGGTACCGAGCGCATCTTTTTGCGAATACTTCCGCATTTCGTACAGCTTTTGGGCGAACGGCTTCATATCCGCGCGGTCGGTGATATGCGCTTTGCCCTTCATGACGTCGTCCAGAAATGATTCGATGTTCGGCAGCATCAGACCCATTTTGAAGACGACCTCCTGCCGGATGCCGTTCCAGTCCTTGTCATGGAAATAAAAAGGCGTAATGCCGGCGGCTTTGATCGTCTCCGCCGTTTTGATCAGTTCGTCGTACGTTTGCGGAATTTTCAAACCGAGATCGTTAAATACTTTCGTGTTGTAATATACGCCAAGCGTTGCCAGCGCTACGGGAACTACATAGTTTTTCCCGTCGATTTTGCTGAGCTCGACGATCGCGGGCTGAACGTTGGCAAGCAGCGGATCGTTGGTCAAATCCACGACGCTGCCTTCCTTGGACATTTGCTGAAAGACCGCGTTATGCGGGTAATGGGTAAACACCTGCGGTGCGTCGTTCGTAGACACGCGCATCGTCCAAACGTTCTCCGGATTCGGAACGTTGTTTTGTTCGACGGTGATGTTCGGATATTTCTCCTGAAACGTCTTGATCAGCTGATTGTCGATATCGACGGCATCCGCTTTCATTTGGAAAAACTCAAGCTTGACCTTCTCGGACCCTCCCGACTTGGTAGCTCCCTCCTGCTCGCCGCTGCCGCTGCTGCCCGAGCAGCCCGTAACGACGGCGAGCAGAGAAGCGAGTGCGGCTGCCGTCCACTTCTGATGCGATATTTTCATTACCTTTGACCCCTTCCTCCTCATGTTCGTCTGACAAGTTCAGTATAGAGTAATGCGTTATGGGCCAATAGGATAGAAGTGACTGGGTGAATATAAGAAAAACGACTATTCGATGTAAAGCAAGGATGAACGACCGCGATTTAGATGTAGTTTTTCTTGGTAAGGAATCTCTCCTTTCCCTTGTTATTCCCGGGAACCGTTGGGATTCCTTAGCGTTAAGAAAAACGACTATTCGATGTAAAGCAAGGATGAACGACCGCGATTTAGATGTAGTTTTTCTTGGTAAGGAATCTCTCCTTTCCCTTGCTCGAAGCTCGAATGCCTCCCCTTACGTCACAGGCTGCTTTCTCGTTTGCCCCGGCGTCTCGCCGTACACCTTCTTGTACATCTGGATGAAGTAGGAGTAATCGTTGAAGCCTACCGAAGACGCCACTTCGGATACCGGAAGCGAACCGTCGCTTTCCAGCATCGCCTTCGCCTTGCTCATGCGAAGCGACAATACATACTGTGAGAAGCGGACTCCGGTTTTTTTCTTGAATATTCGGCTCAAATAAGTCGGATCGGTAAAAAATACGTTTCTCGCGATCTGCTCCAGCACGATATCGTCCCGGTAATGCTGTTCGACATAACTGATCAATCGATCGCCCAAATCGTTTTTTGTCATCGACAGCTTCCATTTGGCCGCCGCCTTTTCCACCGAGTCGCCGAGCAGATCCGCCGCTTCGTCGGCACTGCCGAATCCGTGCCAATCGGGAGTGTCCATGAACGAATCGGTCCGCTCACCGTTGCCGCTTGCGAGTTCGTTCAGCAGATTGACGACGCGGGTCGTCCGGTCCGCAATTTCCAGCAACAGCCGGGGAGGAAGTTCGCGGTCTACGATTTGCCGGATTGTCTGGCGGACCAGCTTGCCGGCCTCATCGCCGGCGCCTCTGCAGGCTTTGCGGTATAAGGAGGACTGCCACTCGTCCAGCTCGGTATGACTGAATTCGCTTACTGCCGTTGGCTCCTGGGGAGCGTATACGACAAGTCTCCTGTCGCACACAAACCGGTGCAGCAGCGCCTCCCTGGCTTCCCGGTACGCCGATCCAAGCTCGTCGGGGTCGTCCCGGCGCCGGCTCAAACCGACATCAATCCTGACTCCGGCCTGGTCAGAAAGACGGTGAACCGGACCGGCGAGCAGACTGACGCCTGCGTCCTCCCAGCCGCCGTCTGGCGATGACGGAATTTGCAGGTGAAGCACGATCAGATTCCCGTAACGTCTCGAGTGGGTCGCGACCGCCCGAATGCCGCTTTCGCGAAGTTTCCCGATCAGCAGCCGTTTGATGCAATCCCGCTCCCCAGCTTCGAATCGTACGACCGCAAGCGTATAACTTCCGGACAAGTCCGCCGGCGGGTCTTCGTTATCGTACAAGCTGGAGGCAAATTGACTTTCCAGCCTTTTCTCCGAAAGGGTAAGCGCTTTATCCCTAATTTGCTCGAGCAATTCCAACAGTTCCGCCTTGTCGACCGGCTTCAGCAAATATCGCTCCACCTTGTACCGGATGGCCTGCTGCGCATAATTAAAATCATCGAACCCGCTTATAATGACATTGATCGTATCCGGATAGCTGAGATACAAGCGTGCAGCCAGCTCGATTCCGTCCAGCAGCGGCATCCGGATATCGGACAGCACGAGATCGGCCGGACGCTCGCTCAACAGGCTCCATGCCTGCAAGCCGTCCTCCGCTTCCGTTACTTCCGCCTCGGGATTCCAGTTTCGTATCGTTTGCACAAGCGCCTTGCGGGCAAAATATTCGTCATCGACGACCATGATGTTCATCGCATGCCATCTCCTTTCACAGCGGGAATCGCCATCTCGATGCAGGTGCCTCCCTCAGGCCGCTGCGACGCCCTAATCCAATATTCCGGTCCGTAGTAGTGTTTAATTCTCCCATGTATATTTTGCAGCCCCAAGTGCGGACTCGGATTGTCGGTCTGCGGCGCCCCGGGCTCGGCGAACATGCCGTTCAGTTCCTCCAGCTTGTCGTTATCCATCCCGACACCATCGTCCTCGATCCGGATCTCGACGAACTGCCCCTTCAGCTCCATGGACAGCATGAGCAGGCCTCTTCCCCCTTTTGGCTCAAGACCATGGTAAAACGAGTTTTCCACCAGCGGCTGGAGCAGAAACTTGAGTATCTTATACGGGTACAACTCCTCCGAAATCGAATAGCGGACCTCGAATTTTCCGAAAAAGCGGATCTGCTGAATCGTTATGTAGTTGCGGATCTGTTCCAGCTCCTGTCCGATCTCCACCATATCGCCCGCTTTAATATTGTACCGGTACATGCTCGACAGGCTCCTCGATACGGCTGCGATTTCCTCCGAGCCTTGAAGCTCCGCAATGGAATGAATCGTGTTTAACGTATTGTACAAAAAATGCGGATTGATCTGCGCCTGCATCATATTCAGCTCGGCCCGCTTCTGCAGCTGTCCGGACAGCAGCTCCTTCTCCCGGCTTTCCTTCAGGCGGGCGATCATATCCTTGTAGCTGCCGATCAGCCGTCCGATCTCGTCATTGCGTTTCGTCTCGAGCGTTACCAAATCCCAGTTGTCGGAATCGACGAGCTTGATTGCCCGGTTCAGCTTGTTGATCGGGCGAATAAACCGTTTGGTCATCCAGACGCTCAGCAGAAAAGCGGCCAGCAAACATGCAAGACTGAGCAGCATATAATTACCCGTGTTTACCAAAAACGACCGGTCGATAACTTGAGCCGGAATGTACTGAATAATTTTCCAATTCGTCTGTTCGTTCACGACCATGCTGAACATATACCGCTGCTCCCCTCTGCCTAGATCGGCTTTCATTGAGATCCCCGCAGAGTTCGCGTCACGCTCCAGCAAAGCGGCGATACCGGTCATCTGCCGGTAGTCCCGGTTGTCCCCCGCTTCATGCGAGTGGTAAATCACCTGATCGCCCGCGACGACGATCGTTCCCGGTTCGTAGAAGCGGCTTGAGCTTCGATCGGAAGCGCTCCCCAAAATATTGATGATCGACTTGAAATTGATGTCGACCTTAATGAAGCTGTTCGATTTGCGGTCGGCATTCAGATCGGTCAACGTTCGGAGCGCGGATACGAACTGATCTTCGTTTTTTACGGTGCTGCTCTTGTAAGGAGCCGATACCAGAATTTTGCCGCCGACGGTCTCCCTGTCGCCAAACAGCGCACTGACCTGACCGATATCCGGCACTCTTGCGTTTGTGCTGTTGTAAATCATACCGTTCGGAGCAAGCAGCGTAATCGCCGAAATGTTTCCGTTCATAAGCACGAATTGATCCATCGCATGCTGGACATACAAATAATCGTCCAAATATTCTTTGCCGGTCTGTGATTCGTTTTTATTCATAATCGCTTGCAGCTTCGTATCGGTTAAATAAAAAAACGTATTTCTCGACACGGTCGATACAAAATCGCTCAGGATAACGTTAGTCCGGCTGTTCAGCTGACGCAGCACGTTTTCGTAATTGCTCCGTGTCTGGTAATACAAATTGACCCCGTACAGCAACAGCGCCGACAAGACGGGCACGGTCAAGATCAGGATGTAAGACCACAGCAGCTTGCTCTGGAACGATATCGGTTTTGATTGTTTATCGGATTTGAAAAAACTGGTCAATCCATCCCCGCCCTCTTGTCAACTTGCGCCGATTATTATGCTAGATCCGCCGCGGCCGTTTACGCACAATCAATGATCGGGCAGCCAGAACCTCTCCCTATTCTATCTTCGCCTTCTGCCGCGGACAATACCTCTATGAAATCTTAACGTTTCGGGAGAGTCTGCGTCAGCCTTGCGGACAACTTGCAGCCTTTTCCGTTTCTGCGCATTAAAAAAGGCCGTCCCTTCGGACGGCGAGGCGAACCCCCGTCATCAAGAGACGGCCTTTCATGTTTTAGCCGACTGCTGCAGCCGATTACGCTTGGTTTGGCCGCTTATGCCGCTTTCGCCTGCAGCTTCACCTGCGGATTGTTCCACAGCTCGATCCATTTTTTGATCGCCGCGATCATAATGATGATGCCCAGCACGAGCATGATGACGGACAGCGAGGCGTTCAGAACGCTATAGCCCGAGACGGCTTTGTTCAGATAGACGTTTTTAACCATCCAGAAGCCGGCATAGTTGACTGTAACGAACAAGTAGGCGAGCGGGATGAGACAGGTCAGCATATACCAGCGTTTGTCCGCAATTTTCAGAATGACCGTCGCCCCGACGATCAGCCCGATCGAAGCCATCAGCTGATTCGATACGCCGAACAGCGCCCATACCGAACCGATATCGCCCGACGTAAGCAGGTAACCCCACATGAAGCAGGCAAGCGCGCTTGCGAATATCGCGCCAGGCACCCAATCGACCCGCTTCAGCGGCTTGTATACTTCGCCGAAGAAGTCCTGGATCAAGTAACGCGCCACGCGGGTTCCGGCATCGATCGCCGTCAGGATGAACACCGCTTCGAACATAATGACGAACTGGAAGAAATACGATGACAAATGGCTGAACCAAGGGATTTTCGTGAAAATGTACGTCATGCCGACCGCCAGGGTAACCGCTCCCCCCGTCCGGCCTTCGAGGTTCAGCCCGATTTTCTCAGCCAGCTCTGGCAGATGGACGACATCCATACCGAGTGTCGCGAATACTTTGGGCGTCGAGTTGATCGCAAAATAGTCGGCCGGCTGCAGAGCCGTCGCCGCGATCAGTGCCATAATACCGACCAGACATTCCACCAGCATCGCGCCGAATCCTACAACCTTGATGTCGCTCCAGCGGTTGATCATCTTCGGTGTCGTACCGGAGCCGACGAACGCATGGAAGCCGGATATCGCGCCGCAGGCGATCGTGATCGAGATAAACGGCCAGACCGGACCGGGGAGGATCGGACCGCCGCCGCCAACAAATTCCGTGAACGCCGGGAAGTTGATGGACGGGTTAATAATGAATACGCCGATAATCAGAGCGATGAATACCCCGATCTTCATAAAGCTACTCAAGTAATCCCGCGGCGCGAGAAGCAGCCAGACCGGCAGCGCAGCCGCAAAAAATGCATAAATCGGCAAAATGTAGCCAAGCGTCTTCGAATCGAGCGTCAAGAGATCTCCGAGAGCCGTACCTTGAATGGACGGCCCTGCAAATACGCCGACCATAAGCAGGATGAAGCCGAGCGTGGAAGCGACCTTCAGGTTGCCCGTCTTTTTGTACAACAGCCCGACGCCCATCGCGATCGGAATCGTAATCGCTACCGCGAACGTGCCCCACGGGTTGTTCTCCAAGGCGTGCAGCACGACCATGGACAATCCCGCCATCGTAATCGTGATGATGAACAGCATCGCCAGTCCGGTGCAAAATCCGGCGACCGGTCCGAGCTCATCTTTGGCCACTTCGGAAAGCGATTTGCCCTGCTTGCGCATCGAGGCAAACAAGACGACCATATCGTGGACGGCGCCGCCGATCACCGCTCCGATCAGCAGCCAGAGCAGTCCCGGCAAGTAGCCGAACTGCGCCGCCAATATCGGACCGACGAGCGGTCCCGCCGCGGCAATCGCGGCAAAATGGTGACCGAACGTCACCCATTTATTCGTAGGGACATAATCTTTTCCGTCGTTCATCGCATGAGCCGGCGTCTGATTGGCGTCGTTTAGCTTCAGCACCTTGGCCGCCATAAACGTTCCATACAACCGGTACGCAATCATCAGTATACAGATCGAGCCAATGACGATTGTAATCGCATTCATTGTCGTGCTGCACCCCTTCTCTCGTTTGTAACCCGATTATAAAACTTGAAAACGCGCGATGGCCGTTTTCAGGTTAAGTTGCAGGAGAGGGAAGGCGAGTTGCACAGATGACTGGTTGAAATGCATGATCCGGCATTTGAACAGCATCGCTCAGAGTGTACGTTCGGCGCAACACGATTTATTAACGTGGAGAGCCTGATATTCAAAAGTTCAGAAGCTGCTTGATCTCTTTCATAAACGTCCGGCTGACGGGAATCGAATTGCCGTTGCGCACGATCAGCGTACAGGTCGAGTTAAACCAGGGCTGAATCTCGATGACGTTGTCCAGATTGACCAGATACGCGCGGTGTACCCGGACGATCGGGGAATGCTGCAGCTTGCGCTCCAGTGCGGTCAGCGCGTCGTTTACCCGGTATTGGCGATCCTCGGTCACGATGCTGGTCTTGCCATCCTCGAAGCAGATGTAGAGAATTTTATCGATCGGGATCAGCATGATCCGGTCGTCGACCGAGATTGGCAGACGTTCGATCCTCCCCGGCGGCTTGCCGGACGGACCGGGTGCGGCACCCGGCGGCTGGTGCTCCTTGCGCTCCAGCCGTCTGGCGATTTTGCTCACGGCCGTCTCGATCCGGCTTTCCTCAAAAGGCTTCAGCACATAATCGCTCGCCTCCAGCTCGAACGCCTGCAGCGCATATTCGTCATACGCCGTGGCGAACACGATCTCGGGCCGCCGTCCGCCCATTCCTTCGGCCAGCCGTTTCGCGACGTCCAGGCCGCTCTCTCCCTCGAGCTGAATATCGAGGAAGACGACGTCGGGCTCCAGCTCCCGGACCCGTTCAATCGCTTGTTCCAGCCGGTCGGCTTCGCCTACCACTTCCACCAATCCGGTCCGCCGCAGCAAATAAGCCAGCTCGCCCCGCGCCAGCGGTTCATCATCCACGATCAAAGCTTTCAACATGCGTCTCCCCCCAGTGCGAGTGATGAATCGGCAACCGGATCGTTACCGTCGTGCCGGCTCCCGGCTTGCTCTCGATGCGAAAATCTCCTTCCGACCCGTATAACTCATCGATCCGTTTGCAGATATTATATAAAGCGGTGCCGGTCCCTTCCAGCGATTCGACGGTCCGGCTGCCCAGCGCCGCAAGCAGCTCGCCGGGAATGCCTCTTCCGTTATCCTCGGTGACGAGCACCATTTTGTCCTGCTCGCGATACGCGCGGAGCATGATCTGGCTCCTCCCCGGCTCGGCGTGAGCCGGGAATGCGTATTTCAGCGCATTTTCCACCAACGGCTGCAGTGTAAAGGGCGGGACGCCGATCTCTTCGAGCGCCGGATCAATTTCCATGCGCATCGAATATTTATCCGGAAACCGGGCTTGTTCGAGACTGAGGTACGCTCTTACGTGCTCCAGCTCTTTGTACAGCGGGACGACCGTCTGGCGCGCCCCTTGCAGATTGCTGCGGAAAAATACGCTGAGTTGCTGCAGCAGCGTTCTTGCCTTCTCCGGGTCCATCCGGCACAGAGCGGATATCGTATTAAACGCATTAAACAGAAAATGGGGATGCACTTGGGCTTGAAGCGCTTTAATCTCGGCGTCCTTGAGCAGTCTGCGCTGTCTCTCCGCCTCCGCCAGCTCGAGCTGCGTGGAGAACAGCCTGCTTAACCCTTCGGCCAGCTCCTCCTCGGCTTGATCGAGCCGGCTGGGCTTTTTGTAATACAGCTTCAGTGTGCCGACGGTCCGCTCGAGCACTTTCAACGGCAGGACGATGGCGGCTTGCAGGACGCAATCCGGCTTGCTGCACTGAATCTGCTCGCGGGTCACGGCCTTGCCCGCGCTCCCCTCCTCCAGCACTTGCCTCGTCAGCTGTGTCGATATAGGTTGCAGCGCCACATGATGGTCCGACCCTGCCCCGATATGGGCCAATACATGATGCCGGTCCGTGATCGAGATCGCATCGGCATTGGTCTGTTTCCTAATAATCTCGGCCGCCTCCCGGCATGAATGCGGATTAAGTCCCTGACGGAAAAAAGGAAGCGTCTGGTCCGCGATCGTAAACGCCAGCTGCGTTTGGTGCGCGCGGGTTCTCGTCTCTTCCCGGATGATCGACTGAATGATCAGCATGAACAGCAGCGTGCCGAATCCGTTAATGAAAATCATCGGGACGGCGATGACTTCCACAAGTGCTGCCGCCGCATCGAAAGGCCGCGCCACCAGCAGAATCGTAGCCATCTGCGTACATTCCATCAGCAGCCCGATGACGACGGCACGCCATAACGCGCTGGACTCCCGCAAACGAATCCGTTTGCCGAGATACCCGGTAGCGATCCCTGCGAGTATGCTCGACATGCCGCACGCCACTGCCGTAAACCCGCCGAGCGTAAACCGGTGCAGACCGGCAATAAGACCGACACCCGTTCCAACGACGGGACCGCCGATCAAGCCGCCGATGACGACGCCCATTATGCGCGTATTCGCGATCGCACCGTCCGTCTCGATCCACGTCTGCCAGGCTTGCGAGGCAATCAGGCTGCCTCCCCGGATCTCCACACCGGTATAATTGCTAATAACGCCAAACGCTCCGAAGATGACAATAAGCCGGATTTTATCCGTGACGCCGTCTTCGTGGTTGACAATGTTCCGGAACGATTTCAGGCGCGAGAGCAGGATGGCCACAATCAGCAGGATGCCTACCCGCTCCAGCATCAGGGGGAGCAAGCTAATCATGCTTTCTCACCTTCTCCATGGGTTGTTAACGTGTCTATAAGAGGCTGTCGATTCAATGTGGACAACCAAGTGGAAAGGGAAAAGATTACCTTCTGGCGAATTTTGTCTGGAATCCCCTACCTTACAATCCTTATTCAATCAAGGGATTCCGGACAACCTGTTTGAGCAGAAGAAGGTAACTTTTCACTTGGAACGGCCTGCTAACACTTCTATACAATGAATCGACAGTCTCCTATAAAAGTTCTATTATTATACCCCACCTTTCCTGCTATCAACAGATCCGCTCGATCGAAACCGCTGGCCCGCCGCGTTCGGCGGCCAACAACATACAAATAGCCCGAAGCGCGCCGATCCGGCGGGGACCGGCATTCGCTCTCAGGGCATGGGAAAACGGGTTATAAGGAAGCAGGCTCTTCTCTTCCTGCTCTATTTCCGGCAGACTGGCCGGATTGTTCATCCGGGGACGGCATCGCTTTTTTGGCCCGGTATTCGAAGTAAGGCACCGCGCACAAGCACAATAAGGAGATGGCGATCAAGCCGACGAAAATCGGCCCCCGAAGACTTTCGACCGACAGCACGATCAGCAGCGTCGCGATCCGCGTTACGCAGATAAGCGTTTCTCTCCATACCAGCAGTCCCGCCTGACCGGATTTGGAATAAGGCTTGATCAGCTTGAACTGCATCGTATTCCACGCCGCCCCGAAGCAAAACATGCCCACCGCCGTCAGCAGATTCGAAACGATCAGCACCGGCTTGACCGGCACGAGCACGATCAGAAAGCCGCACGCAAGCAGCAGACAGCCGGCCCCCAGCAGCGTATGGTCCTGAAGCCGCAGCTTCCGGTAAGCGAGCAGTCCGAGCAGCGTGGCGAGCGTGTACAAGGCGTTCAACCCGGCAATCCAGAACTTGTTCTCCGTCACGCTGAAGGTGAAAATCAGCAGAAACAGCTGCTGGAATTGAAGAAACACGCCGGCCGCCAAATTCGAAGCCGAAAACCAGCGTAAGCTCGGATTGCCCGATACGACACTGCGATACCAGCCCAACACGGACGGTCTGACCTCCCGGATTTCCGCCCGAAGCGAAATTTTCGGCATCGCAAACGAGAACAGCAGCATCACCACGAGAAATACTAACATCAGCACGAATGTGCTGGAATATCCGAAATAATGAATCGCGATCGCCGACAGCAGCGGAACCGCCAAGGTCACAACCTGCTGAATGCTTCCCGCCGCCGTAAAATAGTGGCCCAGCTCCGCGCTGCTGCCGCTCATCGAGACGCTCAAGTTTTGCGCCGCGCTGAAAAATCCATACATGATACCAACAGGTATGCCTATACACGCTATCCAAACCAGCCGGTTGTCCAGCTCGACAAAGGAGAGCAGCGCAAAAGCGGTCCCGCCCGAGGCGGCCGAGATCCCCAGCAGCACCCGGATCGTGAACCGGGACAACAAATGCGCCGCGGCGGCAAATGCGAACGCCCAAGTGAAAAACATCAGCAGATTAAACCAGGCCACATCGAAAATAAGCCGGTGCTTCTCCCAAATAAACAAATTGACGAATATCCCCACATACACAAAAATCGTATAGCTCATCATGTTCATGACGAGCCATTTTTTCAATGCGCCTGACATCGCTGCTCCTCTTTCCGATCGTACTAAAGCGCTCCCGCCCGAACACGCTTTCCTGCGCGGGTTCCCGGCTCCCGGGAGTCCTTATCCAGTATACTATCGAAGCCGATGTTTTACATCGGGACGGCGGCTGCAGACGGATCTAAATTCGCGCGCGCATATATGCGGGCCGTCCCCTTGTGTCGACATATCGGGCGAAGGCGGCAAGTGGCCGAAATACGGCCCGAACTCCCGGTTTTCATCGATTCCTCCGGTACTACGGTTGCCTTTTCCGGTACTTTTATTACTACTTGGGCGAGAGGACGGCCTGGGCGACAGGAATCGGAGCGGCGGCGCGGAAATACATGTTCCAACGAACCGAAGGAGGCTGTACGATGAGCGGAATTCATATTCATCCGCACGATATTTTGGACGAAGGCCCGTCCGCGATTATGGAACGGGTTGGGCGGATGGACGGGGTCCAGTATTTGCTGCCTGAGATGAACACCATTTTCGAGCGCAATCCGTATCCGTCGGGCGTGCTCCCGCATAATCCGGTCCATCCGGTCGTGATGGGGACAGGGACGTTCCATGTCCCGATGCGTACGCGCGAATTGTATCCGCGGCTGTATCAGAAGGAAGATGCAACGCTCTCGGAAGGAGCCGATTCGCTGGCGGTTTTGCTGGAAGCGGTTAAAGGAACGTCGTATGAGGTCGTGCCATGGGTCAATTTGCTGAACGGTCATTTTAAAGGGGATGTGGAAGCGAACGGGGTTTTCGACTTCCGCGGACGTCCGGTTGACCATTGGCTGTGCCCGAACGGGCCCGATGTCGTCGGCATGTGGACTGAGGTGCTGGCGGCCACGAGCGAACGATACGGCTGCACGACGTTTTTGCTCGACCGGATTCGTTACCCCGATTGGGCCGGCAAAACGGTCAATCCCAGCGGCATCTTCAGCTGCTTCTGCGACCGGTGCCGCGCCAAAATGGACAATCAAGGCATTAATACCGATCTGCTGCAGCTCGATATGGTGCTGATCGCTTCGCTGCTGTCGGCCAAGCAGTTCGATCAGGCTGTAGATGTGATGACGACGTCCGAAACTATGCAGGCCTGGGTGCGGTTTAAACAGGACAACGTTTCCGAGTTTATCGAAAAGCTGACCGCTTCTCTGGCGGAGCTCAATCCGTCCATCGTCTGCTGGCTCGATCTGTGGCCGCCATCTTACGCCTGGCTGCTCGGCCAGGACTATACCCGGCTGACCCGGGTGTCTCCGGCGCTCAAACATTTCCCGTATCACAAATTGGGAGGAGGCGCGGACGTCCAGGGATTGATCCGTTATTTCGCCTCGACTCTGGAAGAGCAGGAACACGCATTCCGCGCGTTTCAACGGCTGTTCGGCATGAGCTATCCGATAACGTACGAGCAGTTTGTCCGCCAAGGCTTCCCGATCGAATTCGTCGGCATCGAAAATGACAAGGTGCGCCGCCAGTCGCAGCCGGGCACCTATATTTTCAGCGGCATCCAGATGTGGAATCTGTCCACCGAGGAGCTTACGCAAGCGATCGGGGAAGCCCGCCGCAGCGCCGCGGACGATTTGTTGTATTATTGCTACGGCTGGGCCGGCGAGGAATTGTTCGACGCGGCCGGCGCCAGCAGTGCTCGGGAACGGCGTTGAGCCGTTAAAGCGGATTAGGGAAGGCGTGGCGGTTGGCGGTTGGCGGTTGGCGGTTGGCGGTTGGCTCCTGAACCATGCTGATGACACCATGCACCGCAAGCTTGCCGAACCGAGGCAAAAAACAAATAAGAGCCTTTTGTGAGGCTGTTGATTCATTGTGGACAACCAAGTGGAAAGGGAAAAGATTACCTTCTGGCGAGTTTTGTCTGGAATCCCCTACCTTACAATCCTTATTGAATCAAGGGGTTCAGGACAACCTGTTTGAGCAGAAGAAGGTAACTTTTCACTTGGAACGGCCTGCTATCACTTCTATACAATGAATCGACAGCCTCTTTTGTACCCTCTATCTTCGGCATATGGGGAAGTTGAGCGATAATAAAGGCGGTTTGCGGCTCTTATTTAGCCCGAATGTTAGTAAAGTACCATTAGTGGCCGAATATACGAGCTGCAAAACGCTCTTATTTTCCCGACAGCCCCGATTTCCGGTAAAATAAGGGGTACAAACCACCCTAATCGTCATTTCCACCGTCCACCAGGGCAGCGTTGCAATCCATCCTACAAATCCTGCGACAGACGCACCATATCCGTCACCTGGATGCCGTTCTCGAATAAAGGTTCCTCATAATGACGCAGGAAAAAGTCGCGGTCGATCCCGACCATGCGGAATCCGCACTTCTGGTACAACGCCAACTGATCGACGCTGGAATTGCCGGTGCCGACCTCGATCGTCTGATACCCTTCTTCTCTTGCCTGCCGAACCGCATGCCGGACCAGCTGCTTGCCGATCCCTTTCCCCTGATGCTCTTCGCGGACGGATACGTTGACCAGTTCCACCGTTGCCGGCCTCGTAGGCAGCAGCACGTACACGCCGACGATTTCGCCGGAATCGACCGCCACATAACTCGTTCCTCTCTGCAAATAACGTTCAACCAGCTGCTTGGAAGGGTCCGCATTCAACAGCAGCTCCATAGGCGGTTGTTCGCCTTCCCCCAACATTCGAATATCCATCCTAATCTCCTTTCCTAGTCCAACGCTACGTAAAAATCCCAACACTTGTACGAGCAGATTTTACCGAAGTGGCCAGTTTGACGCAGACGGGGCGGTTGGATGTACTAGTCGGCATATAACAGGCGAGCAGTGGTCGTTTGGCAAATTGTTTTGGTCGCTGCAAATGAAGATAGAGGAAACTTTACTTCCGCTAATTCGTCGAGCAAACTCTTTTATGGTCGTTAGCGGAAGTTTTATTTCCTCTATACAAAGGATTCCTCTGTATTTCAAGCAAGTTTCCATAAATAACGGAAATAATCGTTCCGCTATCCACCTTTCTGGACGGTTTCAGTCACAGTAGCGGAAGTCTTTCTTCCGCTACTCGCTTCACCCTGCACACCCCCTTGCTATCCTCATTCAGCGTGTAGGCGTAAATTCATTCGCTGCCAGATCCGGACACCGATCTCCGCTGCCCATACGTTGGTAGATTTATCCGTTGGTCTAATTTCGAGGTCTGGCACTAGTCCTATCTCTATCCAAGCTCGTTACTCGTGATGGCTGGCGCCGCCCGCCCCCATAGCGCGAATATACTCTTCCGGCGACCGTCCGAGCACCGCTTTGAAATCTTTGATGAAATGGGCTTGGTCGTAATAGCCCAGATCCACCGACAGCTGGGCCCAATCCGGAATCAGCCCCTTCTCCATCTGCATCGCCGCTTCGTGAAGCCGATACCGCGCTGTTCTATGATTTACATTAACAAACGGATTGCGGACTGTGCAACATATTACGATGACGCTCGAACCGGTCGGCGACTGCACCAAACTGGTGCTCGTCAACGATCAATGGACGCTCAACCACCCGTCTCAAGCCAAAACGCCGGAATCGTGGCCAGTTGTGCTGAGCAATATTAAAACATTGGCGGAGACGGGCAAGACTTTGAATTTGGGCTGGTAATTTCGCTATAGAGGTACTTGTTCTCACTGTAAAGTGGGGAACACAATTCTCGGGTTAGAGTTCCAAGAAGCTTCCTTTCCGTTTTGTGGGGGGAGCTTCTTTTTTTATATCTATCTCCCTGTCTTATATTTATTTGAGACTAGACACTTATTGATTGCTGTTATTTTACATGTGTGAAAGTCTATTTTTCAACGCAACAATGTTCCACGAACAAACTAATAATGGTATTATTTCGGTTATTAAAATACTCATGTGTTTATATTTAATAAAGGCGGCTGACCCTATGAACATCCAAATCAAAAACTTGTCCAAGCAATACGGCAATCACCATGCACTTTCCCAACTTAACCTGTCGATCGGCTCCGGCATGTTTGGTCTGCTTGGACCTAACGGTGCCGGTAAAACGACGCTGATGAAAATACTTGCAACATTGCAAGCGCCTTCAAGCGGCGAAGTTCGGTTCGGAGAGTTGCTTCTCGGCAAAGACGATCATGAAATTCGCTAGCTTGTCGGATATTTGCCGCAGCATTTCGGTCTCTATGAACGATTAACCGGCGAGGAGTTTCTCGATTATATCGCCATTCTGAAAGGAATTAAAAACGCAGCCGAGCGCAAAAGACAAATCGACGCCGTGCTGGCCGAAGTTAATTTATCGGATAAGCGGCATGTCCGGATTAAAACCTTTTCCGGCGGGATGCGTCAGCGGGTCGGCATCGCACAGGCACTGCTGGGCAATCCGCAAATTATTATTACTGATGAACCAACTGTCGGACTCGATCCGGAGGAGTGAATCCGGTTTCGAAACATGCTTGGCGAACTAAGCGTCGACCGGATCGTTCTGCTGTCCACCCATATTGTCGGCGATATTGAGACCAGTTGCACCGAACTAGCGGTTATGCACACCGGAAACCTATTGTACCAGGGACAGCCTGAGGCGCTGCTCAACCAGATGAAGGGAAAAGTGTGGACGACAATCGTAACCAGACAAGAATGGGCGGATATGCGTACGATGAAACACATCCTTTCCCAACGGACGGTGCAAAAAGGTTACGAGCTCAGAGTCTTATCCGGCGACGAACCAGCCGGCCAAGCATCACCCGCGTCGCCGAATCTCGAAGATGCCTACATGGCTCTAATAGGAGGGCACTCTATTGCATGAATGGCTTTATATGCTGCGAACCGAGCTTCGTCTCCTGCTTCGCGGGATTACATTCAAAATAACCATCGCGCTCGCAGCCGGTTACGCCGTACTGATCTATGTTACCGTTAAAGATCTGGCGTCGATTCTTCATTGGGGGTACTTTATAAGGCAGTTCCAATACTGGTTCTTGTTTCCTGTGACCATGCTGGCCATAGTCTCAAGTGTTTATAAAGCGAGAGAGGATCGGATGACGACCGTCGATCAGCTATTGCATGCCTTGCCGTACTCCAGCTATAAACGGTTAAGCGGCAAGCTGGCTGCCATCCTGTTTCCCTTTATTATCCTATCGGCAGTTCCCGTTGTTATCTGGTTGACAGGCCGAATGGACATAGAGCCATCTGAACGTATGTACGTTGCGGTTATGCTGGCCTCGGCATCCATCCCTCTAGCATTTATCATTTGCGCCGGCTTTGTAGCCGGTTATGCGATCAAAGGCCGGATCTCTTATGCGATTGCTCTGTTGATCTGGTTTGCTTTTTCACCGCTCGGATTAATGGTTTATTACCCGGGGACACCGATTGCAGTCCGGGATTTTCTTAACGTATTTATTCCGTTTGGCTACTACATGGATTACTTCACCGGGTTCAATACAGACATCACCTTCTGGCTGTATCGCGGGTTTTATTTCGCTCTGGCCGTCTCCTCCGTTCTGTTGACTCTAGCGCTCGTAATACGAAAACGTAAAGAACAGGCTCATCTCCGGCTCCCCGTTACCTCTGTGCTTATTACACTATCCCTTGCCGTTGGGACGGGAGCTGCCTTTTTTCATATGCAACAGACGCGGATGCAAGCTTCCGTTCGCGAAGCGGAGCGAATAAAAGCCGATGAGCTTCTTCTGCCCGACCAGCCGATGGATGGAAAAATAACGCCGCTGCCCGCTTACCGGGTGAACCGGTACGAGATCGAAGCGAGTCTTTTGGACGACAAGATGGAGTTCCACGTCATGATGAACGTTGAGTCAACCGGGCAGCAACTTATCCGTCAATTGGAGCTCACCCTATGGGACCAACTCGATCTCAATACGGTCCAAGTGAACGGGCAAGCGGCCGACTACAGCCGTCAACACAATTTCGTTACCCTTACTCCAGCGGCACCGCTTGCTCCAAACAAAGAAACGGACATTGTCATGACGTATAGCGGAGCGATCGACGAGTGGCGCCCGATGCGGCCATATCGGCAAACTTATGAGGTACTATCGCCTCTTTATACAGCAAACCAGAACAAACTATTATTGCCGAGTCACACCGCTTGGTACCCGCTACCCGGCAAAGTGGTGGCACAACAATCGTTCAAACCTAGGGAGATGTTAGAAAATAATATTGTTCCATACGACAATTTTGAAACGCTATACTCCTTATTCGAACCGGCTCATTTTCTTGTAACTGTAAATTATCCAAGCACTATTCAATTAGAAAGCAACTTGAAAAAGATTAGCGAAAACGTAATAGATGATACTCAGTCCGTTCACTTTGAAGGTGCCGTATATGGAGTATCATTGTTTGGCGGCAGTTTGAAAACGATCGCGCATGAAACACCAGAGTTGAAAGTTAAGGCAATCGCAAGCAAGTTGATCTCAACCGACCATATGAAACAATTTGTTAGAAGTTATCACCGGTTGGCGGCAGAGCTGTCCCGAATACTACATATTCCGATACCGGATAAAGAAATAACACTCGTCATTGTAGACAATGCCACCACCAGCGACAATATCCGCCAAACCGATTCGATCGTAAGAGTTAGCAAATATGTATTGCCGGAAGCGGATTTTGATTTTTCATCACCTACAGCAAATTTTATGTATACGAATATGCTTAGCTTAAACGTAGGCGATGTATTTTCGGCTCACACCCTGTTATCCAGGGACAACCAAAATCTTTGGGCCTTTATGCTGAAAGATTACATGTCGCACAAAGATTCTCCTCCGTACCGGTTATCTGAAAACGGGAGCAGATATAGGACTTTAGCCGAATCGTTTCAGAAAATCGAGGCGTATATGAATGCTCACTCTAACGAGGAAATCGAAGCAATGATTCGACGGCTGCACAAAACCATTCGCGACTATCCTCTGGAAAACGTCGATGTAACTACTATACTGAAGGGTTAGGCTGTGATCGGATTTGGACTTGAATGGAATGTTGAAGCGGTATTACTTGCACGGGAAAATAATTAGCTCCGGGATCGTCTGGGCTGCTATTGCTTTCGCAGCAGCACTCGCCGTCATTTGCTTCTATTTGCCGGAGCTTGGACTGGTTAGGACCGTTACGGTTAAAAATATCCGGATCGCCTACGAAGTGGCCTTTCCCGTATTCACAGTACTTATATTCTCCCAACTGCTCGCCGAGGATATGGAATCAAAAGTGATGCTGTGGCTGAAGTCGCTCCCCATCCATACCTGGAGCTTATTATTGGAGCGATGGCTGATGGGCGTCGCGCTCGTGCTGATTGTTTATGCAGGCTCCATACTATCAATCAGCAGGTTTGTTATCCCGCTTGAATTTGGCGATTTCATGTGGTCGATTCTGGCTCCTTCCATGCTTCTCGGGCATCTGGCTTTATTGCTGACCGTGCTTGGAAGAAACGGCGTTGTCGGCATGGCGGTACCATTGTTTTACTGGGTGATGGAGATGCTTACGAACGGGCAAATTACGGTCTCGCTTTATTTGTTTAACGAGAGCTTTCCCAAATTCGGTATAGATCCGCAATGGAACCGCACTTTGATCTGGATTTGTTCGGCTTGCCTGCTCGTGTTAAGCGTTTTTGCAATGAGCAGTCGGTTTCGAAAATAAGGTTCGTTTTACGGCTTTTTTACGGCTGCCCATGCCGAAGTGCACAACAAACCCGGAAGCTCAACGGCTTCCGGGTTTGTCTTGTCTATCTATGTTATGTCCCGACTAATACATATTCCTCAAGGCAGCACAATCTGCTGATCCGGGTAAATCCGGTTCGGATTCGCCAGCTTGTTGAGCTGCTGCAGCAGCTGCCAGGTTGTGCCGTACTGCTTGGCGATTCTCCACAAGCTGTCTCCCTGCTTGACGACGTATACGTTCGGCAGCGCCTCCGGAGTCGTAACGCCGCCCGGCGCTGCTGGAGAAGCGCCGGCATCGGTACCGGCGGCGGCTACCGTGATCCGCCCGCTCGCGCCTACGTTCACTTCGCCGGTCTTCTGAATGTAACGGATGACCGATTCTTCGAGTGACGAGTAGTCGCCGGCGAGCGGCTGGTCTTTAAACATCGTATATTGATCACCGCCTGCCGCCATGAAGTCGTTTGTCGCCATCAGATACGTTTTGTTCAAGTCCACAGGCTCGCTGCCGATTTGGAGCGACTGTACCCGGGCGCCCTTCGGCTTCGACGGATCGATCGCGAACGTCATGCCGCCTACATGCGGGAAGGAGCCTGCCGAATCGGGATACGCTCCGACACCGTGCTCGAGCGCCGCCAGCAAGTCCGCACCGGTAACGCGTTTGGTCTGAATATAGTTGCCGAACGGCAGCACCGTAATCACTTGGCCTTTCGTAATCGAACCGGCCGGGATCGAGGCGCGGATTCCGCCGCCGTTGGTGATGGCCACGTCGGCGCCAGTCTCGTCCAGCATCGCATCGGTAATCAGATTGCCGAGGTTCGTCTCGCTTGTACGCACGTTATCGCGTTCCCCGACCAGGTTCACCGCCGAGCGGCCCACCACTTCGGACAGCACAATCTCCTGCTCTTCCTTGACCTGCTTCACGATGTCCGCCACCGCCGGGTCGGGCTGGACGGCGTCCGCCTGCTTGCGGCTGATTAACCGCGCTTCCTTGCCCGTTACGTCTTGACCGCTCACAGTCAACTCCACGACGCCGACATGTTTGCCGTACTCGCCGGTTTGCGCGATCAGCGTGCCGCCCGCGGCACGGCCGTTCTCCAGCATCGTATGGCTGTGGCCGTCGATGATCACGTCGATCCCTTTCACCTGCTCGGCCAGCTTCAGGCTCGTGTCAACGCTCGAAGCGTCCAGTCCGAGATGGGACAGCGCCACGACGACGTCCGCTTTGCCATCCAGCTCCGCCACCATGCGGAGGCCTTCCTCGACCGGATCGGCGAACGTTAATCCTTCCACATTTTTCGGATGCGTCTTGTACAGCGTCTCCGGCGTCGCCAGCCCGAAGATGCCGACACGGACGCCGCCGACGGTCTTCACCACATACGGCTCCAGAAGGCGGCTGCCATCGGCTTTGTACACGTTGGCCGCCAGCATCGGATAGTTCGCCTGACCGGCCAGCTCCACGAGACGGCCGCTGCCGTAGTTGTAATCGTGGTTGCCGGTCGTCATCGCATCGAAGCCGATCGCGTTCATGATGCTGACGATGCTTTCGCCGCGCACCAGATTGGCGATCGTCTGCCCGTGCAGCGTATCGCCGGCGTCCAGCACGAGCGTGTTCGGATTGGCCGCGCGAATTTCTTTTATCACAGACGACAGCTTCGCATAGCCGATATGTTCGGCCGATTCTTCCACGCGGGAGTGCATATCGTTCACATGCACGATCGAGATTTTAGTTCCTTGGCTGCCGCTGCCAACACTGCCTGAAGCGGGAGTGATCTCGTACACGCCGACCGTGCCGGACACCTCATAGCCGACGAGCAGCAGCGCGTTGCCGGTCGGGCTTTGCTCCGCCGGTACGAAGCGGAGCCCCTCCGGACCGCTGTCGCCGCCATTCTCCTGCGTAAAGTCGCGGGAGTTGAAATACGTGGCGAATAACGGCTTCGCCGGATCGCTTATGTCGTATACCATAATGCCGCCGACCCGCTCCAGACCGATGAACGCGTACGTCTTCCCGGCGATCTCGCCGATCTTCACGTCTTCCGGCTCCGGACCCTTGTCGTCGCTCCGGTCGTCGAAGCCGAGCTTGCTGTTGCTCACATTGAACTGCTTCGGCAGCGCTTCTGCCGTAATCCGCTCGAAATCTTCGCCGCTGTCATACACGAGGCTCATGTCGCTCGTATCCCAGATCGAGAAGGACCGGGCGCCCAGGCCATAGATCGCGTTATACTTGCCGTCCGCACCTAGGCCCATCGTGTTCGTCATCAGCAGCCTTCCCAGCTGCGATTCGTCGTACAGCCCTTCCGCGACCATCGCGTCAAGCTGCTCCTGCGAAAAGCCTTTGTAAAACTCGGCTTTCAGCGCCAGCTTACCCGTCTCGTCCGCGACCCGGGTCTCTTCGCTGAATGTCTCGTAGTCCCGCGTATCGCCTTCGTTGGCGGTAACGAGATACGTTTTGCCCTGGGCGCTGTACGTCTCGGCTCCATCCGGCATGTACAGACCGAGCACCGGCCATGGACGAATGTTGACCGCCTTGTCTTTGTTCGACGCGTCGAATCCGTTGCCGCTGACGGAATGATCTTTGACGCCGAGTCCTTTGACCCCGGTGAATTTGTTCGTGCCCAGATCCAGCACGGCAACCGCATTGTTCTCCTGCAAAGTCACATAGGCGGTTTTGCCGTCCTTCGCAACCGCGATATATTCCGGTTCGAAATCGAAAGCCGCCGCCGCTCCCGGCTTGCCGATCCGGACATCGTCCGCGATGACGGACGGATCGTCGAAGCGTACCGTAGTCGCCTTCGCCTGCGCCGCTCCAGCGCTAAGATCGATTACCGTGACGGAGCCTTCCGGGTCAATCGTGTAATCGGCTGACGGCTGCCCTTCATTGGCCGTAAGCACCTTGCTTCCGTCCGGGGTGAAGATCAGCATGTCGGGCAGCGCTCCGACCTCGAGCACCCGGATCAGCTTGCCGTCCCGGTCGAGCAGCGCGACATGGCCGTTCTCCTGCTCCGGATCGTTCGGTACGGCTACCGCGACCACGTCGCCTTTCGGACTGACGGCCACGCTCGTAGGGCCGGTCGTCTTGCCGAGACGGGCATCCAGATCGCCCAGCGTTATTTTTTGCACGTGGGTCAAGGAGGTCAAGCTCTGTCCCGCTTTTAATCCGGACAAGTCCAGAATCTCCAGCCGCTTGTCATAACCGTTTACGACATAAGCCCGTTTCAGCCCCGCATCGTATGCGATAATTTCCGCACCGCTCTTGTCCCATTTCGCACCGCTCGAATAACTCGCTACATGTTTGACGCCCAGCACGCCGGTGCCTTCCTGCACCCAGGACGCCGGTTCCGCCGCATACGCATAACTTCCGAACTGGGCGAAGACAAGCAGTCCCGCGACCGTACCTGTCAGTTTTCCCCTCCACGATATCATTCCTGTACCTCCAAAGGTTTGTATGAAGCGATCCAACGCCCTTATTGTAACGAAGGAATGTAAACGGAAAGCCGGGGATTTGTTAAGCGGATGTCAATTATGCGGACGACCGGCTGCGGCAGGCGGCGCTAAAATTGTATATATCCAACTAAGATTCTGCATGTTAACCGATTCCGGCATGTTATAAGCTAAATGGTGTAAGGCATTCCGATCACGCTGATCAGAGCAGAAAGAAGGGGAAAACGTGACCGATTTCAGCCTATTGCGCTACTACGCTCCCTCTGAAAAAAGGGACAAACCGGAGCGCGTGCAAGCCGATTTGTGCATATACGGCGGATCGCCGGCCGGTATTGCTGCCGCTGTGCAAGCAAGCCGGATGGGACTAAAAGCCGTTATCGCCGAGTTCGGACAACACTTGGGCGGATTGACGGCCAGCGGCCTCGGACGGACCGACTTCGGCCACAAAACGTCGCTTGGCGGCATCGCCAAAGAGTTTTACCAAAAACTCGGGCGCCATTACGGAAGCGACGAGCCGGAAGGAACGGCCTGGTTCATGGAGCCGCATGTCGCCGAGCGCATTTTTACCGAATGGGTGGAACAAGCCGGCGTGCCGGTTTACTACGGACAGCACCTGTCGGGCGTGGAGAAGCAAAACGGTAAAATCGTGCAAATTACGATGGAAAACGGCAACGTATTCCGTGCCGAAGCTTTTATCGATGCGACGTACGAGGGAGACTTGTTCGCCCGGGCCGGAGTCTCCTATCATGTCGGCAGAGAAGCGAACGAAGTGCATAAAGAAACGTGGAACGGCATCCAATTCGGCTCGCCGTGGCATACATTCAAAGCTTGGGTCGATCCTTTCGTAAAGGAAGGAAAACCCGACAGCGGCCTGCTGTACGGCGTCTCCGACGCTGCGCCGGGTATCCAGGGACAGGGAGACCGTTCCATCCAGGCGTACAACTTCCGGATCTGTCTGACCGACGTCCCGGACAACCGGGTCGCCTTCCCGGCGCCTCCAGGGTACGACCCCGGCAAGTTCGCCCTGTTGTCCCGTTACCTTCAAGCGGGCGTATGGGACGCGCTGACCCTGCACAAGCCGATGCCGAACGGCAAAACCGATCTGAACAACTTCGGAGCGGTCAGCACCGATCATATCGGAGCGAACCACGCCTGGCCCGAAGCGGATTACGCCGAGCGCGAGCGGATATTCCAGGAGCATGTTCATTACAATCTCGGCATGCTGCACTTTTTGGCCAACGATGAAAGCGTTCCCGAACCGGTACGCCGGGAAGTAAGCCGCTGGGGACTGCCTGCGGACGAGTTTACAAGCACGGCCAACTGGCCTCACTACTTGTACGTCCGTGAAGGAAGACGGATGATCGGCGAAGTGGTCATGAACCAGAATCATTGTCTCAAATACTTGAAAGCGGAAGATTCCGTCGGTCTCGCCTCCTACGGCATGGACTCGCATAACTGCCGCAGGATCGTGCTGGACGGCCGCTGCGTCAACGAGGGAGACGTCGAAATACCGGTAAGCGGTCCTTACCCGATCTCGTACCGGTCCATCGTCCCGAAGGGAAACGAATGTACGAACCTGCTCGTACCGGTCTGTCTGTCTTCCTCCCATATCGCATACGGATCGATCCGGATGGAGCCGGTGTTTATGGTGCTCGGCCAATCTGCGGCTACCGCGGCGGCACTTGCACTGAGAGACGGCCGCGCCGTGCAGGATGTCGATTACGCCCTGCTGCGCAAACAGCTGCTTCAGGACGGTCAAACTTTAGATGTCCAATAAAATGAACGAAAAGAGGGGTCAACATGCTTAACAAACAAAAACCGTTCCGTCGAACTGCAACGCTCGCCTTGACCCTCTGTCTGTCGGCCGCCGCCTTGGCGGCCTGCAGCCAGGGGTCCACACCGCCCGCCAGCACCGCAGGCGACAACAACCAGCAGCCGAAGGCGCCGGAAAAACCGAAAGAGCCGGTGGAACTCGTCTTTTACGCCATTAACGGCGATCCCGAGGACAGCTTCAACTACCGGTTCGGGGACGATATCCGCAAAAAGTTTCCGGACTACACGATCAAATATATTTTCAACCAAAAAGGGATGACGCTGCCGGAGATGATCGCTTCCGGAACGCGGTTCGACATTACGTACCACGCAGTCGGGTTTTATGAAAACTTCCTGATCCCGAACGGGCTTCACTACGACATGACCGAGCTGATCAAAAAGCACGGAGTCGACCTGAACCGGTTCGAAGCCACCTCCATCGACGCCATCAAGCAGCTCTCCGGCGGTAAAATGTACAGTCTGCCCGTCTACGGCAACAATCTCGTCTTGTATTACAACAAATCGATCTTCGACAAGTTCGGCGTGGCTTATCCGAAGGAAGGGATGACCTGGAAGCAAACGATGGATCTGGCCAAAAACTTGACCCGCCAGGACGCAGGCGTGCAGTATCACGGGTTCGGCATGACGCCCACCTTGCTGACTCGGATGAATCCGCTTTCGATACCGAATGCCGATCTGGCATCGAATACGCCGACGATTAACAAAAACGAATCTTGGAAGCGCTTTTACCAAACGTTTTTCCTCGACCCGCAGCTTTCTCCGGGAGCGCTCCAAACGATTCCTGACGTGAACACGTTCACGAAAGACAAAAATGTGGCGATGATGGCTTACCTGTCGAGCGTCATTACGATTTTGACCGATCAGTTGAAGCAGATCGACTGGGATATCGTGCCGCTGCCAAGCTTCGAAGACATTCCGGGAACCGGGTCCCAGATCAATTCGATCAACTTCGGCATTACGAACATCGCCAAAGACAAAGATGCCGCCATGGAAGTGCTCGCTTACATGACTTCGGACGAATTCCAGACCCGCTTGTCCAAAAAAGGGATTATGCCGGTGCTCAAAAACGAAGAGGTCCGCAAAGTGCTCGGATCGGAATCCGAGTTCAAGGATAAAAACTTCAAGGCGATCTTCCAAAACAAGCCGGCCCCGATTCCGCCAAAAGCGCTTTACGACGCCGAGATGGTCAATATTTACGCCAAGTACGGAACCGAAATCTGGAAAGGAACGACCGACATCAACACGGCTTCCCGCCAGGCGGAAGAAGAAGCGAAGAAAAAAATCGAGGAGTTTCTGAACAAACCGAAATAAGCTTGCTGCCGCTTGCAGCCGGCAAGTATCGTTAGTCCGAGCGGGACGATCCGCCGACATGGCCGGTTGTCCCGCTTTTTCTCATGCAGCGCAGCCTCAAGGGGTCGCCAGACCGTTCAGCTTGCGGTAATGCGACGGGTTCATTTTACTGTAATGGGTAAAGACGCGGCTAAAATAAAATCCGTTCTCATACCCGCACAACCGGGCGATATGATCAATCGTATATTCCGTCTGCACGAGCAGCGTTTTAGCCTTCTCCATCCGCACCGAGATCAGGTAACGGGACGGAGCGATCCCGAACACGTGCTGAAACCTGCGGGTCAGCTGAACCGGGTGAATATGAAGCTTGGCCGCTACGTCCTGCAGCCGGATCTCGCGAAACGCATGACGGTCGATGATCGCCTTCGCTTCCTTCATCAGTTTGTCTTCAGCCAGCAGGCTGGAGATCGCCAGCGTCTCCGCATCCATCTGGAACAGCATCCAGATATCGTTGAGGAAATGCTGCTTCCATATCCCCCTTTGCGCGTGATCCATCCGTTCGAGGACGAGGAGATGCCGGAAATTGTTATACAGGCGGCTCTGCTCGCTTGTCGTATATTTAAAGGAAAACAACCGGCGAAGCAAATCGATCGAGCGCTCCTCGGCTGCCGCATAGCTGTCGTGCATTTTACATATGAAATAATGAAACGATAACGGGACGATCACCTCGCGCTTGAACTCCATGAAAGGCGGGCAAAACACCACATCGCCTCCCGTCGCTTCCCCTTCCACATTATCGATCGAGTAGCGAAATCGTCCGTTCTCGATGGCGAACATCGTCCAGGCCGGTTCTTTTGCGACCCGTTTCACAAATTGCGGTTTCTCTTTCCAATAATCACCGTAAATGACTGACACCGGATATGCTGTTTCCACCTGTTATCGCCTCCTGGTCTCCGTTTCCGTCACTTCCCGTTGTTTTCGACGAAAAGCCTCCCGTTTCCTCCATCATAGGCGGTGCAAATCCGATTCATGCCAACAAAAAAACCGTCCCTGCAAAATGGTAAGCAGGCAACGGTTGTTGATGCGATCCGGCGCCGGGAGTTAAGCTCCGCAGCATTTCTTGAATTTTTTGCCGCTCCCGCAAGGGCAGCGGTCGTTCCGTCCAACCTTCGCTTTCGTCGCGAAATCGTATACGACTGCTTTGGCCGCATCGTCGGACTCCTCGCCGGTTGCGGCGGCTGCCGACAGCTCGACAGAGGTGAACCCTTTGAGAAACCATTGTCTCGTACTGTTAAACAAAACGGTCGTGTAGTCCATAAAGGCCCGGACCGTCTCGATATCGCTGATGTCCAGCTGTGACTGCAGAAACTGGATGGCGTTGCCCGGATTGTCGCCGATCCGGACCGCAAATACGCATTCCTCCACGAGACTGTCCGCTTTTTCCCGGTCGACCTCGTATTCTCTCCGGATATAGTCGCTCATCGCCTGGAAGCCCGGATTCCGGTCGACGAATCCCGGTTCTCCCGCAAGCAGCAGTTGCTCCTTGGTGAACGGGTAGAACGGTATAGACGCCCTCGCCTCATGCTCCTGCTTGACTTTGCCGGAGTCCCATACCCGGATATTGGAATACCCGAGCTGGTCCAATTTGATCTCCAAATGATACTCGATGGAGTGTTCGATTACCGAGATAAACTCGATCCGGTCAACCTCTTCGCCGGTATAACGCGCGATCAGAGCGAGCAGCTCGTCCTCAGTCAGCGTGCCGTAATAATACAGCATTCCTTGCGTAAGCTTGATCCACGTCGTATTGCGCTGCACCGTATCCCGGTACGCCTTGGGAGACAGCTCGCGGAAGCTGTGAACAATCTCCTCCGGCATGACGAGAGAGCGCTTGCCGTTCACCGTCCCGGAGAACAGGATTCCCCAGCTAGTAAAATGCTGAACCTGATGGTTGCCCAGCGTCGTTACGGCGACGCCGCCGCGCTCCGCAACTTGCTTGATAACCGCCAATCGAGCGTCGTCCAGCTTCGATATATACGAATACAGCCGCTCCGGGACGCTTCGCTCCAGCACGCCGATCAGATCCTGCTTCTTCAAGGAGCTTGCTCCCGTTATATGATGATTCGACCGGATGGCCGACAATTCTTGCTTGTTCAGTCTGGAAAGCCCGCCCGCCAAGCCGATCGGCGCCTCGATATCCGCCCACCGCTTCTCGTCTTCCTTGCTCTCCATTTTTCGTCTGCTTTCTTTGGCAGCTTGCAAGGCGTTAAGCAGTTGCTGTTCTTCCTTCTTGCTCAGTTGTTTATTCATGCTACACCCTTTCCGAAAACGGCGAATCCTATCTCTGTAAGCCGCCGAGCTCCTTACTGAAATCCTGGTACAACCTGTCCAATTAGCCGAACTATATAATACCAGTATACCCGGATAGGAGCAAGACCCGGATTCGGGCGATGTTCCGGCTCCGCCTCAGCGGCGGCGGCCGCCCGGTCTGTGAACAAGATAGACTTCCGCTATGTCACACATCCCGGAATGCGTCATAATGTACAACTATCGGCGCCAATCGGAACCGAATCCGTGCGGGTTAGGATCGAGAAAGGGGGAACGCCCAATGATCGGCCTGGTAAGTTATGCCACTCCGCGTTTTTTCGCGTCACAGGACAAATTGGAGCAGTCCGCTCTCCGATACGGAGCGGACCGCGTGTTGGCTTATCGGGAAGAGGATCTGCTCGCCTCTTCGTTTTACCGGGACAATCCGTCCATTCTCCGGCAGCCACGCGGAGCCGGCTATTGGATCTGGAAGCCCTATTATATTTTGCAGGCGATGTCGGCGATGAAGCCCGGTGATACGATCATTTACAGCGACGCCGGCATCGAGATTACCGGGCCGCTGGACCCGCTGATCCGGCTGTGCCGCGAACAAGGGATCATCCTGTTCCAAACCCATAACCAGCTCAACCGGATGTGGACGAAACGGGACTGCTTCGTGCTGATGGACTGCGATTCCAGCCGGTACTGGGACGCGCAGCAGCTGATGGGCTCGTTCTCGCTATATCTCAATAACGACCGGAGTCGGAAATTTGTGCAGCAATGGCTGGACTACTGCTGCAACGAACAGATCGTGACCGACAGTCCCAACCGCTGCGGCTTGCCCAATTTGCCTGAATTCCAAGATCATCGGCACGATCAGTCGGTGCTGTCGCTGCTGGCCGTCAAGCATAAGATCGAGATTTTCCGTTCGCCGAGCCAGCAGGGCAACCGGTACAAGATGAAACCGTTTCGTCACCCGGGAGAATGCCGCAAATATGCGTCCAAGCCGTACCGCAATTCCCGCTACGATACGCTGCTCAACCATCATCGCGCCAAATAAGGCTGTCCGTGCCGGTTGAAGACCGAAACGGAACCGTATGGGACGGACGAACGGTTAATGGCCTGCATGCCCGCCGCCGCCCGAAGATTGGCCTCCCTGCTGCGCGCCGTCCGCGCCGCCCATGCTGCTATGCCCGCCTCCCGAAGCCGAAACGATCTCCAGCATCGAATCGATCTCGCCTTGAGCCGCACCGGCGAGCAGCTTTTCGTCCCCGGTGATCCAAGCGTGGTTATACGGCCCTTCCGTAGGCGTCTTTTCGTACTTCGGCTGGATCGACATCACATAAGCCATAACCGAATCCGGCATCTTGTCTTTGCCCGTCCAGATCAGAGGCGCGTGCTTGCCCAGATGCGAGAAGGGAGCCGCCGCGATTGCGATTGCGTTCGAATCGGCCGGCACGAACGACAGGTTGCGGCCAGGCACGGCGATGCCCCATCCGAAGCCGGTCTGCGGGTCGGAATACCGGGCGAACGCAATGGAGTTTTCGTAAGCGTCTTTGCCGGCGATCCGCTGCACCCGCCCGTACGGCTTCAACTGTTCCTCGACCTTTTTGGAAACGACGCTTTCCGGCCCGAGAATATACACGTTCGCCGCCCCGTTCCGCTTCGCGAGCGCTTCGGCCGTTTCTTGGGGAACCTCGTCTTTCTTGACGTACAGCAGCGGCTCCGGCATATGCGCGATCCAATTCACAGCAGGCAGCGTGAACGCCGGATCGTCCATCGAACCGACGATAACCGACTTCGGCAGCTCGTTTGCCGCTTTGGCGTAATAGGCGTCGATATTTTTGGCGACATCCGCCGGGTTCGCTCCCGTCACTTTATCCGTTTTCAGGCCCAGCTTCGTTAGCTGCTGCTCGATCTGCGGGGCCAGATCGCCGACCAGCACGACCTGCACCCCGTTATTGGAAGGCACCCCGGCCGGCTTCAGCCTTTTAATCTCGTTTAGCGTCACTTCCGGAATCGAGTCGTTGTTGACGAACAGCACCGGCCCGTTGTTCGGATGATGGATCAGATCGGCGCTGGCGGCCGCATGCTGCCATTGCCCGGGATTCGCAAGCACGATGCCGCCCGGACGGTTATCGTCCCGGTTGGCCATCCATAACGACCGGGAGACGAGCACAGCCGCCTCGTACGGATCGCCGGTATTGATCCGCGTCGTATTTTTCGTAGCGATCCACGGCATGTTAGCCGCCGCTCCTTCTCCCGGCAAGCCGGCCGCTGCGGATGGATCGTTTTTCCCGTTGCCGTCGAAGCAGCCGGCAAGCAGCATGGCGGTCGCTCCGACGAGCAGACCGTTCAGCACTAGCTTTCGTTTCATACAGTCTCTCCTTCTTCAAGCTTTACTGCGGACACGGTTGTTCGGCAACCAAGCGTCCGTACCACACAGTGTAGCCGCAACTTTTGAAGAACTTGTGAAGGAGATCCGGTTATTGCGGGATTACGGCAACAAATTCGCTGCCTGCCTCCGGGCCGTCCCCGCTAACCGCCCATACTTCCCCTTGATGCGCCTGTACGAGCGCTTTGACGATGGCCAGTCCGATCCCCCTGCCCCCCGTTTTCCGGTTCCGGGACTTGTCTCCCCGGTAAAATCGCTCAAAAATAAACGGCAAGATTTCCTTCGTTATACCCGCCCCCGTATCTTTTACGCTAAACCGGATCTGTCCGTTATCCGGCCGTGCGGACATCACAACCTTGCCGCCCGCCGGTGTCGCCTTCAAGGCGTTCGACAGCAAATTGACCAGCACTTGCCTCATCCGGTCCGGATCGGCCCGCATGACAAGACCGTCATCAACCGGCTCCGTCCGCAGTCCGACGCCCTTCTCCGCATAAGCCGGAGACAACAGCTCCGCACAACGCTCCAGCAGTTCCCCGACGCGGACGGTCGTGTACGATAGTCCGAAATCCCCCGACTCCAGCGCATTCAGATCCTCGAGATCGGATACGAGTCCGATCAGCCTGCCGATCTCGTCCAGGCATACCCGGTACCGCTCCGGCGAAGGCTGCCATATGCCGTCCCTCAGGGCGGACAGATGACTCTTGAGCGTAGTCAGGGGCGTCCTCAGCTCATGGGCGATATTCTCGGTCATCGCGATCCGGAGCCGTTCCTGCTCCTGAAGCTGATCGGCCAGCCGGTTCAGCGCCAGTCCGAGGGCTGCCAGCTCGTCCTCGCCCTGCACCTCGGTGCGGGTGCCAAGCTGGCCTCTTGCCATCATCTCCGCCGAATATTTCATCCGGACCAGCGGTCCCGCCAGCTTTTTACCAAGCCAAATACTGACCGGCACGACGATAAGTATCGAGCCGAGCAGCGTCCAGCCGATCGCCTGCATCACCGCCCGTTCGAGATGACTGCTCCAGCCGGCAGCGCCTCCTGCCGCTCCGCCGGACTCGAGCTGGTACATATTGAAGTGATAATGGATGCCCGCAACGAGCGTAACCGAAGACAAAATTAAAATGAGCGATACGACGGCGCCAAGCGTAACGGCTATGCGGACCCGAAGCGACTGTTTCATCTCAGCCTCCGCTAAACCGGTAGCCGATTCCGTACACGGTGACGATATAGTCCGGATTTTTCGGGTCGGCTTCTATTTTGTGCCGCAAGTTTTTGATATGCTGATCGATCGTCCGGGCATCGCCGTCAAAATCAAAGCCCAGCACCTTGCCCACCAGATCGTCGCGGCTGAACGTCCGATTCGGGTTACGGGCAAATACGAGCAGCAGCCTGTACTCGTTCGGCGTTAACGCAACCGTCTCCCCCCTCAGCACCACCTTTTGCTGCAGCGCATCAATAAGCAGCTCCCCGCCGCGGAACGGAATCCGGTCCGCAAGCAGATCACCTCCGTCCGTACGCCGTAGGATGGCGCGCACTCTGGCGATCAGCTCCAGCGGGTCGAACGGCTTGGTCATATAATCGTCCGCTCCGAGCGACAAGCCCAGCAGCCGGTTGCGCTGCGCGGTTTTGGCGGTCAGCATCAGGATCGGTACGGGACTGCGGCCGCGGATCGTCTCGCACACCAGTTCCCCGTCCCCGTCCGGGAGCATCAGATCCAGCACCACCAGATCGACGTGCCGGTCCCGAATCTGATCCAGCGCCAGTCTCCCCGATTCCGCCTCCAGCGTCCGATACCCTTCGCTGGCCAGGTAAGAGACGATCACCTCCCGGATATTATCGTCGTCCTCGACGACGAGTATCGTCTTCACGATCCACCGCCTCCTTCGCTTGTTCGTTACCCTCATCGTAATGCAAATGCGGCTGCAAGCTCAAGCGGGGGGAGGATTCTGTGGACGTTTAGTTTGGCTTGTATAGGTTACATGCTCTTCGGCGCTGGCATACCAAGAATATCCAGCGCGTCTTGGAGCACATCGCGGAATCGCTTTGTCAGCCACAGACGAATCTCCCTCTTGGGCGGTTCCACTTTTAACACCGGACAAGTCGCGTAAAAATGATTAAACAGCGTGGCGATTTCATAAGCGTAGGTGCATATGAGATTAGGCGCTAGCTCGCGAATTGCTTTTTGAAACACATCCGGCCAATAAGCAAGATGTCGGATCAGCTGCAGTTCCTGCTCTTCGAGTTCACGTATAACCGGTACTACATCGGCCGTGGAGTCTGCACCAGCTTTATGCAGAATGCTGCGAGACCTGGCATACGAGTAAAGCAGATAAACACCCGTATTGCCCGTTATTTCAGTCGCCTGCTCCAGATCGAATACCACTTCTGTCTGCAGATGAAATTTGAGCAAATAGTAACGCATCGCCGCGGCGGCGATCGCCCGGCTAGATAAACCGGTACGGCGTGAACGTTTGGCCTCGATGGAACGCTCCATTCGGTCGAGGAAGTCGGTTACGCGAATGCCGATCCCTTGACGCCCGGACATCGGATATGATGTCTTACCGTCCGATGTATCCACTCCTAGTTTCCTCGCCGTATCCGGACTTAGGGAGACGACACCGTAGCTGACATGCTTCAGTTTCTCAGCTTGTTCGCTGTAACCCAATGCAACCAGCGCTTGCCTCACCATCTCCTGCGGATATTGCTGTCTATGGTCGATTACGTTAATGACAGTGTCCGCTCTTCCAATTTTTCGGGCGCTGCCGGAAGAAGACGTCGTCCATAACCCGGCCTCAAATTTCTTATACTTGAAATCTTTGCCGAGCAAACCAAATTTCCATAGATGGTAGGCGATATCCTTCGCCGTATACGTCAAAATGCCGTTTGACCGGACCAGCACTTTATCCGCTTGATAGTCGCCTTCTCCGCATGCATCCCCGCCATCTTCCGGCTGCTTTAACACCCAGCACCCCTCCAGCTTGCCTTTTGTTTCACGATGGAATAGAGGTGTTCGTTGCAACAGTTGGAACGCTTGCTCCCAGAATCCTTCCCGGACGATGCTGCTTTCCCATACCAGGACGTCATAACGAATACCGAATTGGCGCATTTCCTTCACATGCTCTCTGACGATTCTTTCCGCGACAAGCAGTCCTGCCCATGCCAGATTGGAAGTGCCCCCCTCCAACTCGTGAAGAACGACGGTACGCTGTTGTTGCAGCGCCGGATTGTCTTTATACGCTCTGTTGACCTCGGCGTAAGTATCCCAGCAATAATCGCCGAATCGCTCGTATGACCCCGTAGACGGAGTATGAAGGAGCCCGACAACCGTATCCGCCAACTGGTTGCCCAAATCGTCAATGTAATTATGGACTTCCACTTGTCTGCCTTCCCGGACCAGCATTCTTGCCAAAGTATCGCCTATGCACGAATTGCGCAGATGTCCGATATGGGCCGATTTATTAGGGTTAATCGACGTATGCTCAATGACGATCTTCCCCTCTCTCCCCGTCGGAATGGCCGGTTCATAAGCCGCGGAGTCTGCCCACTTCTGCCAATTCATAAAAAAGTTTAGAAACCCGGGCGGAGCGACCTCCACTCTCGCAAACCATGTTTTAATCATCTCTTCCTCCCACAGGCGCTCGCAAATGTCGTGTGCGATGGAGATCGGGGATCGGCGCAAGGTTTTAGCGAGCAGCATCGCAGCATTTGTGCTGAAATCCCCATGCGACGCTTGATGCGGATGCTCGATGCCGATTTTTAAGTCTGTCGGCCATGCTTGGCCGGATTGCCCTACCAGTTGGGCGGCAATCCGTTCGACTGCCGAAGCGATAATTGTGCTGGCCATACTTATTCCTCCTGTCTGCATAAACTAAAATAAGCCCTCGTCTCTATAGTTAGAGACGAGAGCTTTTATGTTCCCGCGGTACCACTCCAAGTGTCCGGCCATACAGAGCCAGACCCCTCTTTTGGTAACGGTCTGTGACCGGATCTACCTACACTGCAAACACAGCTTCTGTAGATCATCTCCCGGGTCCGATTCATCCAAAACTTCCGTACCGGCTTTCACCTTCCCCGGCTCGCTGCGACTGGTTGTCTTTGACTACTATCCCGTTCCTCGATGCTGGATATGAACTTTTTACAATACTTTACAACATTTATACCGGAAGCCGCCGCCTCTGTCAAGCTTCAAACCTCAAGGCTCGAGATGTCCCGGAGCGCAGCGATGCTCCAGCGACCGGCTGAAATACTCGTCAAGCTTCTCCAGGCCGAACTCCTCGATAATCGCCCCGACGCCGAACTCGTCCGTTTCGCTGGACAGCAGCACCGAGCCGAGCAAGCCGGGATCGTGAATCGACACTTGGGGTCCGTACTTCCGCTTTATTTCCCGGAAGCGCGCCCCATTTTTGTCGATATGCAGAACTTCGCAGTCCAGATTGATCGTCGTCGTGACGAACGGGTAATAATTCGTGCTCTGCGCGACCACTTCGCCGAGCGGAGAAATAATCGCGCACGGCAGCCCGGCTATCGCTCCGGCGAAATGGGCCCGGCACGAATACGCCCAGTAGTTCTGCATGATCGCTCCGTGGTACATGGAAGGAAACACGATCAGATCGGGACGGGCTTGGACGTATTGCTGCCGCAGCTCGTCAAAGTTCAAGTCGAAGCAGATCGCGACCGCCACCGTGCCGAAATCGCACTGGAATACCGGAGCGTCCTTGCCGTACAAAATGCCGTTCTGATCGTACTCGGCAGGCACGAGATGGTTTTTGTGATACGCGCCGATCACCGAACCGTCGCGGCCGATGAGCTGTGCGGTGTTGCGCCAGCTTCCGTCCTCGGCCTGCACATGCGACGGGTACACGATATGGCAGCGATGGCTCGCCGCCTTCTCGGCCATAAAGTCGCGAATCCGGTTGCCCCTTACCCGGTAATATTCCAGCCTCTGTTCCTTCGGATACACACTGGAGAGCGGACGGTCGCACGCCTCCGGCAATACGATCAGGTCCGGCTTGTCGGGCAGGACGCTGTCAAGCTGCTTCTCCCAATGCGCCATCATGCGCGCCAGCGCTTCCTCGGCAGGAACCCCCGCCTCGATTCTGCAAGGGGCGGGGCCCAAGCAGCTCACCTTCACATAATTGGCCATAACCCATCTCCTCCGGTGCGTGTCTTCCGGCGTCCAAGCGCCGTCTGCTCCGTATTTCGTCCGGCCTTAGCTTTAACGGCCGCCGCCGCGCATATCCTTGGAGACGTTCAGGTTCACGCGTTTCTCGGCATATTCGTGACCCGGCCTTACGTCGGGCCTTAAAAGGGAGCGTACCGCAGCACGTGGAAAATCATCGCTTTGCGGCCTTATTCGGCCGCCGTCTCGTACAGTTCCCTGACCCCTTGCTCCGATACGCCACTCCCCCTCGTCCTCTGCCAAAGCTCAGGCAAGCACGCTCATCTGCTCGGCCAGCACTTCACCGCGCAGCGGCCGGCCTTCGGCATACGCTCTCAGATCGTCCAGCACCGCTTGAGCGATCCGCTGCAGGCCGTTATTGACAGCTCCGGCAATATGCGGGGTCAGCATAACGTTAGGCAGTGTGCGGAACGGGTGATCTGGCGCAGGCGGTTCCGGATCGGTTACGTCGAGACAAGCGAACAGTCGTCCCTTCTCCAGCTCTGCGACGAGAGCCGCCTCGTCGATCAGCGAGCCCCGGGCCGTATTAATCAGAATCGCGCGATCTTTCATCAGCGCGAGCCGCTCGGCATTCAACGTCCGGTACGTCTCCGGCAGCGAAGGGGCATGGATGGAAACGACGTCGCTTTGCGCCAGCACTTCCTCCAGCTCCGCTTTTTCGGCGCCCATCTCGCGAGCCTTCTCCTGGCTCACAAACGGATCGTACAGCAAAATCCGGACGTCAAAATTGCGCATCAGCTTGACGTAGTGCGAACCCGCCTTGCCCGCCCCGATCACGCCGGCCGTTATTCCGTACAACTCCTGCACGCCTGATACCGGCCCCCAGGCTCCTTCCCGGGTCTGCTTGCCCAGTCTCCACATATCCTTCAAGGAAACGATCGTAAACCCAAGCGCCGTCTCGGCCACGCCTTTGCCGAGCGCTTCCGTTGCATTCGTCACGCGGATTCCCCGCTCCCACAGCTCCGGCGTGACGATCGGCTTCACTGTCCCGGCAGCATGCAGAACAAGCTTAAGGCCTGGTGCCTGCTCCAAAACGTTCCCGGTAAGCGGGGTGCAGCCCCACGATGTAATCGCTACGTCAGCGCCTTTAATGAGAGATGCAAGGCGCGACTCGTCCGGCGGCCCGGGCTGGTCGTTCACCACGACGTCCCCCAGCATCCGCAGCTGTTCCATATGATTGCTCCGAAAGATTCGTTCTCTCTGTTCCTTTCCTTGCAGCAGTACGATTTTCATTGTGTTCCCCTCCATGTCGGCATTGTCCGTTCGACGCCGTTCATTCGGCGTCGCCCGTTGCGAGACTAGTGAGCCGGTTCGGCATTACTTCGGCCAAGCTCCGCACATTCCCCTTTATCATTACCGCTAATTGATCCAACCCTTTTCACATAACGATCCAGCGAAAACTCTGGTTCATTTTTGATTATATTTTGGATGGGAAGGACTGTCAAACAGTATTTTCATATGATTCACACCTGTTTAGCAAGAAGGAATCGTGACAACAATGGTGTTGTAGGCTATAATATCACTCAAGCCATCCTAAGGCGCGAAACTATATTTAACTATAAGTATACCAGTGAGTCGCCCGGCACTACGACGCGACCGGCACATAAGGTTGGAGGAATAACGAATGAAGCCAAAACGGACGACTTCCAGAAGCCGTCTGGAGGAAATGATCGCCGTACTAAAAGATGACATCCTTACCGGCAAACGGTCTGAAGGCGAATTTCTGCCCTCGGAGCTGGATCTCGGCGAGATGTACACGTTAAGCAAAAATACAGTGCGCAAAGGACTCGACGTGCTCGTCTCGGAAGGTTTTATCGAGAAGGTGCCCCGGATCGGCGCCCGCGTCATACGCAAGAAGCAAAAAACCGGAGAGCTGATCCGCTTCGGTTACTACCCGACGATGAACAACGAGATGGAACTGCTCGAGCTTGTCGAGCGGTTTAACGAGGCGAATCCGGACGTCCAGGTTGAACCCGTCCCCGTCGTGTATCCCCGGGATTACGAAGCGGTGCAGAAATATTTGCGGGAAGGCACGCTTCTCGACATCATGACGATCAATCTGTACAATTACGAATTTATCCGCGGCGACTCTCCCGAGAAAAGCGTGCTGGAGCCGCTGGAGCCGCGGGACGACCTGTATCCGTTCCTGAATGCGCCGTTTCAGTCAGGCGACCGGCAATACCTGCTCCCGTTCGTCTTCACTCCCGTCGTGCTTTGCTACAACAAGGATCACTTTCGCGAGGCCGAGCTGGCCGAGCCGGACAGCGGCTGGACGTGGGACGATCTGAGCGCCGCTGCAGACAAGCTGGCGTCCGGAGGAGACCGCCTCGGGTTTTATTTCCACCTCATGTCCGAGAACCGCTGGCCGATCTTCCTTCTTCAGAACGGGGTACGGTTCGGGCGGCGCGAGGATGGAAGCCGCCTATTCAGCGACCCTCTTGTCAAAGAAGCGCTCGAGGCCTGCATGAACATCGTGAACACCCATTTTCCGTATCATCTGTCCGAGGACGATAACGATGCGGTCTCGCTGTTCCTTAACGGCAAAGCTTCGATGATCATCGCCACCTATTCGTGCCTGAACGCCCTGAAGGAAGCGTCCTTCGAATACGATATCGCACCGCTTCCACACCTGAAAGAGCTGAAGACGATGCTGGTCGTCATCGGTCTGGGCATCAACAAAATGTCGGCCCATAAAGACGCCGCGAAACGATTCGCCGATTATTTGCTGTCCTATGAGACTCAACTGCACATCCGCAAACAAACCCTGAACTTGCCGAGTGTGAAGCGGGCCGCCGAATGGACCGGCGAGGAGGAGGTCCAACGACGTCCCTACCGGTTCCATATGTACCGGGAAATCATCCATACGTTCCGGACGTATGCCGATTTGAACCTCTCCGTGCAAGATATGATGGCGATGCGCAACGAGCTTCGGTATTACTGGTCCAAGCTGGAAAGTCTGGATACGGTGCTGGAGCGGCTGGATCAACAGTCGTAAGGAGCGGGGCGGCGGAGGCCGCCCCTTATTTTTAACGTACCCCTGCATCTGGGCAGGAAACTGTTCCGCACCCGGCTACACCCGCGTCCTCCCGGTCAGATCAAACGTATCGTGTCCGCACGAAGGGCAGCCTGCGCGTTTCAACTCCTCTATCGTTCCATGTGCCCCTCCGTACCCGACAGCTTCCGCACGGCCGCACCGTTTGCAAATATACGTACGGCGCGTCCGCTTCACGTCGCCGGTATATATCGCGTCTTCGAACGGCAAAGTGATCGGCGGCGCGGTCGAATCCGTCGTCTGGAGGACGATCATCTGACTGCGGTTGCCGATGATCTCCGCCCCTTCATACTCGTTGAAAAAAGGGATCATTTCCTTGACCGTCAGCCCCATCCGGACCAGCTCGCGCTGCATCTCCAACGAAGCGTCCGGCGACTTGTGCGCAAACGACAAAAAGATCGACAACCCCTTTTTCCTTCTCAGCGCCTCAATCCCCCGCGACAAAAACAACGTCATCCCCTGCAGCGTGTAAGGCGGATCGGTAAAAAAACAATCGAACCGGCCGCGCAGCGCCGGGGGAAGAGACTGCCGCAAATCCGCCTGATGACACTCGGCGACAGCCCCCACCTGCTCCGACGCACTCCGGATGTAATCCAAAAACCGCAAATCGATATCCGCGACCTCGATCCGGGTCCGATGCTTCCCCGCATTTCCCGGAAAAAGCCGGGTAAGCAGAAAACCGATCGATATGCTGACCAGATCGTCGTCGCCGACGCACAAGATCCGCTTGCCGATCAGCGACTGCTCGCGCAAGCCTAATATGGCGCGCTTCAGGCTGGACTCCATCGTACATTTGGACTGGTCGATCCTCACATCTCCCTGCGGCCGCTCCCGGAACAGCTCCCGCAGCACCGGCAATCCGTCAGCCAGCTCCGACCGCCAGCCAAGCGGGTCCGTCATCAGCTTGCGATACAGATCCTGATCGAACCCGCCGTATCCCAGCTCGTCTTCCACATAAGCCTTCCCCTCCGGGGAACAATGAACGCCGTCTTTTTGCACAAGGGCGCCGGCCCGAATCAGCTCTTTCTTGATCGCAGCGGCAACCGGAACAGGCAAAACCGTTTTCCTCGCCAGTTCTTTCGTCGAGATTCCCGGCTTCAGGTAACATTCCACCATCGTCTGCTCGACCGCCCGTTCGCCTTCCTCCAGCCGTACTTTCGCGGCTACCGCTTGCGTGAACTCCCTCAATAGATCCACTCTCCCAGGTTCAGTTAAATGCCAAAAAGGGCAGAGATGAACAAACGTCCATCTTCTGCCCTTCAAAAGGAAGGATCGCGGCTTGCATGCGCAAGAAATCCGTTTTCTCCGGCTCCCGGAGACACGAAGCTGCGACTTGTCGCACACAACAAAAGCCATGCTCAAGAGCACGGCTTTCCGCAATCCAAAGAATATACGCGATGGCCTGTTCTTAACTAATTGGAGTCCGTCCTTTCCCGTTCGACAAATAAGCCGCGCTGGCAGCTCGATCAAAAAGAAAAGGCAATCGACTCTATGCAATTGATTAGTTAAGAACGCTCGCAGACATCAACAACATCTCCAGCCATCTAGAATACGACCATTATAAAAGAAACCGATATGGAAAATCAACTGTGGGGCTCCCCAGTCTGCCTTTAGCTGAGAGAAAAGGAACCCGCCCTTTCCTGCTCCCATCAAAAGCAGCCCCTTACGCATGAGTCATTCGACGCGACAAAGGTTTCTGAAAGAAGCTTGTTCTTGCAAATTCGAAGAGCAAAACAACGCCATCCTCCATTGGTTTATAATAAATATTAAAATTATATAAACCAGAATAACGCAATCCAGTTGCAATAAACCCTAAATCAAACAATTTATTATGATTTCGTTGACAAACCGTTGCATATTACCTAGTATAAGAAATAAGCCGAAGCTAAATTTGTAAACCAACACAAAATAATAATTGTAAACCACAATAAAATGCAAGGAGGGACACCTGGGAGCGGCAAGCTGCGGCTGTGGCATCGTATACGGAGCTTTCGGCTACGACATGCAAGAGGATTGTTAATTCCGATTCAGCTACATGGAGGGTTACTTTGAGTACAAAAATCGCATTTCTGATGGACCGGAAAAACCGGACCAACCTGTTCGACACCGAGCATATGGAGCGTATCGCACGCCTCGGAGAGATCGCCCTGTTCGACGCCTCGGAAGCGCTTTCTCCTGATCATACAGCCGAGCTGATCGAAGGCGCCGACATTGCGGTCACTTCCTGGGGGTGTCCGCCGCTGGAGAAACCTATATTGGAGCGGGCCCCCGGTCTCAAGCTGATCGTGCATGCCGCGGGAACGGTGAAGCGTGTCGTCACTCCGGAGGTCATCCGCTCCGGCATCCGCGTCAGCAGCGCGAACTGCGTCCTGGGCAGACGGGTCGCGGAGACGGCGCTCGGTCTTACGATCGTGTCGCTCAAGAACATCTGGCAGCTGGCGGCCGATACGCGAAACAACGAATGGGGACGCAATTATGACAGGGTCAAGGAGCTCTACGGAGTCACGATCGGCGTAGTGGGAGCGGGCGCATCCGGCCGGCCCTACATCGAACTGATGCGCCAGTTCCAGGTTCGCATCCTCGTATACGACCCGAACGTATCCGCCGAAGCGATCTCCGGCATGGGAGGCATCCCGGCAGACCTCGACACGCTGCTTGCCGAGTCGGACGTCGTATCGATTCACGCCCCTGCGATTCCGGCGACGAACCGCATGTTTAACGCCCGGAGGCTAGCCATGATGAAGGATGACGCGATTCTGATCAATACGGCGAGAGGCTCCTTGATCGATGAAGATGCGCTGGTCGCCGAGCTGAGTACAGGACGGCTGAGGGCTTGTCTCGACGTAACGAACCCGGAACCACCGGGAGCGGACCATCCGTTCCGCACATTGCCGAATGTAACGTTAATTCCGCACGTCGCAGGAGTCGTTACGAACGGACTAAGAAGTTTGGGAGCGTTTACAGCGCAAGAATTGGAAGCGTTTGCAAATAGCGGTTTATTAAACGGCGAGATCGATCTCAGCCGGCTGGACATACTTGCCTAACCATTTGACATCCGACTAGGAGGGTTCCAAGGTGATCAAAAAACACTTCGCATCCAGCGCGTCCATCAGCATTCTGGCCATGACCGTGCTGCTCGCAGCATGCGGCGGCGGCGGCAGCGGCAGTACGCCGGCGGCATCTGGCCCCAGCCCGGCAGGCGGCGAGCAGCAGACTCCCCCTGCCAAAAAAGATCCGATTACGCTGACTATCTACACAGAAGGCGTCAACAAAGAGGAATTTGACGACCGCTTCCTCCCTTCCCTCACGAAAAAGTTTCCGCATATTACGATCGAGTACATTAAGGCGGCGGCAGGTACCACGATTACCGATCTTGTCGCCCAAAACAAAATACCCGACATTATGCGAATCGACGTCCCCGGTCTGAAAGCGAAATATTTGGATCTCGGCCTCGCTTACGGCCTGGATGAGCTGGTGAAGAAAAACCAGTACAATTTGAACCGGTTCGACGAAGTATTCATTCAGGAGATGAGAAATGCCGGAAGAACAGGCGAATTGTACGGTCTGCCGGTGCCGCCTTACTTTCCGCTCGTGCTCTACTACAACAAAGATTTGTTCGACCGGTTCGGAGTGCCGTATCCGAAGGACGGGATGACGTGGGACGAAGTATACGAGGTCGCCAAAAAAATGACCCGTGTCGAGAACGGGCTGGTATACCGAGGGTTCAGCTCCAGCATTACCGCCATGCTGCGCGACAACCCGTGGTCGCTGCCGATTCTCGACCCGGCAACGGACTCGCTGACCGATCCGGAGAAGTGGAAGACGCTGTTCACCACCTTCAAGAAATTTTACGACATCCCGAACAACGCCATGGACCCGAACTTGGCCAACGAAGGCAACGCATTCGGCAAAGGAACGGTCGCGATGATGGCCAATCAGCATAACATCTACCTGATCATTCCGGAAAACATCAATTGGGATATCGTCTCGTACCCGATGCTGCCCGGCTCTCCCAACTTGATGGGCCAGCGCGGACCGGCTTACTGGTCGATTACGAAGCAGAGCAAATATAAGGAAGAAGCGTTCCAGGTTATAACGGAGATGCTCTCCGACGAAGTGCAGCAGGAAGATTCCAAGAAAGGCATACCTACAACGCTGACCAACAAGGATATCCAAAAAACGTTGGGTGCGTCGCATCCCGTCTACAGCAAAAAGAATATGAACGCGGTGTTTTACTATCCGCCTACCGCTCCGACTCCGAAGCGCAAGCCCGAACTGACCGATGTTCCGGGGCGTAACCAGGAGGCGATCATCCGGGAAGCGTTCAACGACGTCGTGCTGAAAAACATCGATATGAATACGGCGCTGCGGACGGCGGACGAGAAGCTGAAGTTGGAGATCGCCAAGGAAAAAGCGGCATCCGGAGGCAAATAATTAGCGACTGCCCTAAGGGAAATCGGGACCGGCAACGGCGGCCGGTTTCCCTTGCCTTTCTTATACGCATCGTGTATGTTGGTAACAAAAACTGGTTACATACGGGCGGGATGGATATGCAGGACCAAGCAGGCAGAAAACATTTTCGCCAGCGGATGGACTTGATGGTCCGGACGATTCGCGAAGACATTTCAGCCGGGCGCTTACGGCACGGCGATTTCCTGCCTTCGGAAAAAGCTTACGCCAAGCAATACGCACTGAGCAACAAATCGGTTCGCCAAGGACTGGATGTGCTGGTAGCCGAACGGCTGCTTGAGAAAATACCGCGGGTCGGCAACCGGGTGATCGGCACCGCCGCCGCCGGACAAGCCGTACTCCGATTCGGGTATTATCCGTCGATGCTGGAACAGGCGGCGCTGGAATCGTTAATCGAGCAGTTCCATGCCAGACATCCGGATATTCGCGTTCAAATGATTCCGATGACGGCTCCCCAGACGTTCGGCGGTCTGCGAACCTACGTGGATACCGATGCGCTGGACCTGATCTCGATCAGTTCCTCGGCATTTGACGAATTTGTCACCAACGACGGGGCGGATTACTGGGAAACGGTCGATACGAATCCGCACATTTACCCTTTTTTAAATGAAACGTTACAGGCAGACGGACAACTCAAAGCTCAACCGTTCATTTTCTCTCCGCTTATGCTGATCTACAACAAAAGCCATCTCCGCAGCCTGGATCTGCTAGAGCCGGACAGCGGCTGGCGCTGGGGCGATCTGTTTGGGCATGCCTCCAAGCTGAATGTGGAGAAGGAGCGGATCGGGTTTTATTTTCATTTCCCGTCCTTTAACCGCTGGCCCGTCTTTTTGCTGCAAAGCGGCATGACCTTCGGCCGGGAGACGGACGGTACGATGAAGCTGCGCGGCACGCCTTTGGCGGACGGGCTGCGCACGTGCCAGGAGCTCATCACGACACAGAACCGGTTTCCGCTCATGCTGTCGGATAAGGAAGCGGATGCGGAAAAGCTGTTTTTCGACGGTAAAGTCTCGATGCTGATGACTTCCTACTTCAGCTTGAACATGCATCCTCATAATCCGAAAATCAAATACGACATCGCTCCCCTGCCTTACGTGAACGAAAGCAAGACGCTGCTGCTCGTGATCGGGCTTGCGATCAGCAGCCGGTCGCAGCATAAGGATAACGCGAAGCTGCTGCTTGATTTTCTGATTTCTTACCGTTCCCAACTGACAATCCGGCAGACAACGCTTAGCATACCGAGCTTGAAGCCGGCCGCCGAATGGACGGGGAAGGAGACGATGTACCGGCCGTCCCGATTTCATATGTACCGGGAGATTATCCCGACCTTCGCCCAGCAAAAAGATCTGCGTCTAAGCAAATCCGAGCTGGGACTTATCCAGCGGGAAGCCCGGTTGTACTGGTCGGGCCTTGAAGCGGAGGACGTCTTTCTGGACAGGCTGGAGAAGCTGCTGTCGCATCCCGGTCAGAACGCGGATGGATCGGCGTAATGTTACCGCCAGATATCCCCTCGTCTTGCAGGCAGAGAAAAAGCCGATTCTCAAAGAATCGGCTTCTTCCGGTCAGTCGGTGTTAGATCCAGGCGCGGCTAACGATTACCAAGAGGATAAACAGTACGAGAATAACTCCCGTCGTTGTGCCCAGACCACCGCAAGTTCCAGCGAAAGACATGTTCGGCAACCTCCCCCTTATCATGATGAAATATTGTATTGCGGCTATTCCCTACTTGCTTGGATAGAAGCCTATTTTGCGGATAAATCGTATATTTTTTTCGGTCCGGCCTACACGGAAGTCCCGAATTGGAAACGATTGTAACCTCTCTTTCTGATTGGAGACGGCCAGATTTGCAAAGCCTATACGTAGATTTTCCGCAAAGGACGGGCACCGACTATGCGCATTCAACGAGCTTTGCTAAGTATCAGCCTTCTTACCGCTTTGCTAACGCTGCCGCATCCCGCCGCTTCCGCCGAGGAGCAAGCTGCGCCCGCGGCCCGCATGGCGGCGATCGTCATCGACGATTTGGGCAACAATATGGCCGGAACCGAGGAGATCGTAGGTATGCCTTTTCCCATTACGGTAGCCGTCATGCCGTTTCTCCCCTCCTCCCATAAAGATGCGGAAGTTGCTCACCGCAACGGTCACGAGGTTATCGTCCATCTGCCGATGGAGCCGCTGAAAGGCAATAAGAGCTGGCTCGGCCCCGGAGCGATCACCTGCGACCTGAGCGACGACGATATCCGCAAGCGGGTCCATGCCGCAATCGACGACATCCCTCATGCTATCGGGATTAACAACCATATGGGCTCGAAGGCAACGGTAGACGAGCGCGTCATGCGCGTTGTGCTGGAAGTATGCCGGGAACGGGGACTCTTCTTTTTGGACAGCCATACGAACTACAGAAGCGTCGTGTCGAAGCTGGCCAAGCAGATCGGGGTACCCTGTATCGAAAACCATTTGTTTCTCGACGACGTCAAAAGCAAAATGCACGTCCTGAACCAGATTAAGCTGCTGCAAAAACATTTGCGCGAGCACGAGCCCTGCATCGCGATCGGGCATGTCGGAAGCGGGGGCAAAATTACGGCGGAACTTGTCCGGCAGCTTCCGGGCACGATGGAAGACGTCCAGTTTGTCGGCGTATCGAAGCTCGTCCGTTAAAAAGGCCGTCTGCCGCTGCGGCGTGCGTCATACGGAACGTCACGATGCGTCAGGCCGCATCGCTTGAACCAGTCTCCGGAACACCGGGCCGCTCTCCATCAGCTTGGCATAAGTCCCCTGCTCGGTTACGGTTCCATGCTCAACCACATAGATGAGATCGGCGCTCGCGATCGTACTCAGCCGGTGGGCGATGAAGATCGTCGTCCGCCCACTGCGGCGCTCTTCGATGCTTCGCAGAACGAGGCGTTCCGTCTCGCTGTCCAGCGCGGACGTCGATTCATCCATAATCAACAGCTCGGGATCGGCCAGCAGCGCTCTTGCGATGGCGATCCTTTGTTTTTGTCCTCCCGACAAAGCGGCTCCCCGTTCGCCGATCCAGGTGTCGTACCCGTCAGGCAGCGTCTCCGCCGTCTCGCTGAATTGGGCGGCCGCGCACGCTTCCCGGATGTCGTCGTCCGTCACATTTTGGCCGAATGCCAAGTTAAACCGTATCGTATCCGGATACATGTACGTCTCCTGGAACACAAGACTTACTTTACTCGCCCAATCGTCTCTCCGGACCGTTTCGAGCGGGATGCCATTAACCGTGATCGTGCCGCCCGCCGGCTCGATCAATCGGACCAGCAGCTGAGCAATGGTCGATTTGCCGCTTCCGCTTTCGCCTACGAACGCAATCTTTTTGCCGACCGGAATGTCCAGATTCAAGTTATGCAGTGCGGGAGTCAGAAGCTCGCCGTACGCAAACTGGACCGCGTCGAATCGGATGCTGCGAATCGGCTCCTCGAACCGTATCGTCCCTGCTCTGATCGACTCGGAACCGGCCCCTTCCCGGTAACGCTCTACGCTGGCGAAAGAACTGGAGATGCCGATCAGAAAATGGTAGCTGCCGCTAATCGAATCGATCAATTGAGCCGCAAATTGATACACGACAACGAAAGTACCAATTGTAACGGCTTGATTCAGCACCTGGTAGCCCAGAAAGGCAAGCACGATCAGATTAAAGCCCCACTTGATCGCTCCGGCGTACACGGCATGTTTGTTTGTGATAACGCCCTCTTCCTTGCTTTTGTACATATAACGTTGGTACCGGTTGTTCAGCTCCTTGTACTCCCGGTCCTGCCGGTGAAAGGCCAAAATCTCCCTCGTATGGGTAATCCCCTCTTCCAGACGGCCCATAATATCGGCACGGCGTTCGCTTTTGGCTTTGGATGCCATCTTAAGCTTTGCCGCGAACGATTTGCCTAGCAGGATGTATATCGGGCTTATGGCAAGCACGATAAGCAGCGCCGAGGGGCTCGCGAGCCCTACGATCGTCAGGAGCGCGACCGTTTTGACCAGCGTTTGGATTCCTTCGGGGAACCGCTGACCGAACGTGGCGGAGACGGTTTCCACATCTTGCGTCAACAGCTGCAGACGGTGCGTTTTTGGAACGGAGCGATAAGCAGCGATTGGCGTAACGTGCATCCGGTTCATAAAGTCCGCTATCAGCTTCTGCCGAACTTTCGCTTTCAGCCGGAGGAGCATCGTTTTGACGATCGTAAACAGCGCAGAGTCCAATAAAGCTGCAAGGATGTACAAGATCAGGATATAAGGAAGTCGGCCGTATTCCCCCGCCGTGAACACATCGTCGATAATCAGTTTCTGAATGCCGGTCCCGGCTAATCCGGCTGCCGGTCTGTATAGGCAAGCCCGAGCTCCCGAAGCTTACGGAAGACGTCCAGTTGAAGATCCCGGGCCGCTTGTTCCTGAATGACCCGCTGCCAATGGTTGCGGAGTACCGTCAATGCCAGCATCAGCATGATCAGCGCGCCGATTCCCGCGAGCAGCCAATAAAAAAGCGAGACGCTACGGCTCGGCAGCAGGTGGTCGATCACGATTTGAATTCCTTTCGGAATCGTCATCTCAATGAGAGATAAGAGCAGATTGCACACCAACAGCCCCGCGAAGAGAAGTCGATAGGGCGACAAATACGACAGACAATACCCATATGTACGCCGGGATCGCTCCCGGACCCTGTCCTCTCCTGCGAACCGGCTGCAAATGACCCGATAGTTCCAAGTGGCCACCCTCCTATTCAGTTTGGTCGATCAGCCCTGATTGCATGCGGCCTACAGCTTTTTCCAAAATCGGTTCGAAACATGGCAGGATTAGGACGAACGCAGTCGAATTAGGTAAGGATTCCCATGAAATGAGGGGCCTGAAGTGACGCCGATAAAAGAAACTTTGCTGCAGCTGTTTATCTCTTTAATGCCGTTCGTGATGTACAACATCTACTATCGGGACAACAAGCAAAACCATACCAAATCGTTCATTCTGATCACCGCCTCGTTAAGCCTGCTGCTCTCGATGACTTTCGCCGCCGGGGTGGAGAACGGCATTTTTTTCGATGCCCGGTATATTCTGATGTATTTCAGCATCATGTTCGGCGGAATTGCAGTCGGGTCGGTTGTCTTTGCCGAATTTATCATCTACCGGCTGCTGCTGGGTGGAGACGGCACCTTTGTCGCGATTCTCATCGTAGCCTTCACGTTTCCTCTCTCGGTGCTGTTTTACAAACTGTTCCAACAGGCGAAACGGTTGTCGCTGATCACGTTTTTCGCCGGGATCGTCATCTCTTCCGTACCGTTTCTCATCTCGTATCTGTACTTCGATCCCGGCTATTTCGTCAAACATCTCGGCTTCCACATCCTCGTTCTGCCTATCCAGAACTCCATCGGCATCTGGCTGCTTATCTCGCTGTTCAGCAAATCCGTATCGGACAAAAAAATATATGTCAGCTATCTGGAGAACGAGAAAGTGAATACGATCAGCCATGTAGCCGCCTCGCTCGCCCATGAGGTGCGCAACCCGCTTACCGTTGTGAAAGGATTTCTAACCTTAATCCGCGAGCGCCCGGCCCCCGACGAGAAAGTCGCCCACTATATCGACATCAGCATATCGGAGATTCAACGGACCGAATCGATCCTGTCGGAGTTTCTCTCGATCTCCAAGCCGCTTAGCGGCGGGCTGGAACGTACGAACCTGTCCGAGCTGCTGCACATCATGATGGAAGTGATGAGCTCTTACGCTAATATGAACAACGTGCGGCTGGAGGTGAGCCGGCCGGACCACCCGGTGTGGATCATGGCGAATCCGGACGAAATCAAGCAAACCTTGCTCAACTTCATCAAAAACGCGGTGGAGGCGTGTTCCGCCGTATCGAACGGAAAAGTCGCGCTCCGCCTGGACACGGTCATGCAGGACACGCTGCTGTTTATCGAAGACAACGGGATCGGCATGAAGCAGGAGCAGATCAACCGGCTCGGCTCGATCTATTTTACGACCAAATCCAGCGGCACGGGGCTCGGTCTGACGTTCTCCTATCAGGTAATCCGCACGCTGGGCGGGACGATATCCGTTCATAGCGAGCCCGGAGAAGGAACGCAGTTCACGATCACGCTGCCTTTGCTGTCCGAGTGAGGGGGATCGCCTGCTCCCCGCCGGCGGGCGAAATTTTATGATTCGGCGCAGTTGTATGGAAGCGCTTTACCGTTTGCGGAAGCGGTCGTTTCCGTACGTTATTAGGTTCAGCACGCCACCGCCGAAACCCTTCTTATTTTTCTATATTTTCCCTGATTTATACACGACCTGAGAGCCGCTCCTTTTTTTGCCCTAGCGAAAGTTTGTGTTGTCAGGGAAAGACTTGTGCCCTATACTAAAATCAAGACACATTAGTCAAACTTGCGGCATAGATTATTATAAAAGTTGCACTCGGCAAACAGTTTGTCACACAGGAAATACAGGATGGTGATGGCGATGTCTGCAAAAGACGTAGCATTATCCAAAGCTGCTGTCGGCAGTCAGATCGTGCTGAGCCGCATCGAGGTTCAAGGCGTCCTGCGCCGGCGGCTGCTCGATCTCGGATTCGTCCCGGGCAGCGTGGTGGAAGTCGTACAGCGCAGCCCGCTCGGCGATCCGACCGCATTTCGCGTCAACAACACGACGATAGCGCTGCGCAAGGAAGAAAGTTCACTTATATTCGGGGAGCCTTTGGGAGGCGATGGGACATGAGAACCTATACGTTAGCGCTCGCCGGCAATCCGAACACGGGAAAAAGCACGTTGTTTAATACATTAACCGGTCTTCGTCAGCATACCGGCAACTGGGCCGGGAAGACGGTCGTCCGCGCGGAAGGCGAATTTACGCACGGCGATGCCGCTTATAAAATTATCGACCTGCCGGGCACGTATTCCCTATACTCCAACTCGGCCGACGAAGAAGTCGCCCGGGATTATATCATTTTCGAGCAGCCGGACGTCACGATCGTCGTTATCGACGCCACCTCGCTGGAGCGCAACTTGAATTTGGCGCTGCAGGTGCTGGAGATGACGAACCGCGCCGTCGTATGCGTCAACCTGATGGATGAGGCGGCGAAGCTGGGAATCCGGATCGATCTGGCCAAGATCGGACAAAGGCTCGGGGTACCGGTCGTAGCGATCTCCGCCCGCAATAAGACAGGTATCGACGTGCTGCTGGAGCAGGTCGAGCGGGTCGCTACCGGCAAGCTTGTACCGCATCCAGTGATGATCCCGTACAACGAGCAGATCGAGCGTAAAATTGCGGAGCTGGAGCCTGTCATCCGGGAAACGTTAGGCACCCGCTACCCGACGCGCTGGATCGCCCTGAGACTGCTGGACGGAGACGAAAGCTTGCTGCAATCGTTAAAGGCGAGAATGGACGCTCCGCTCGGGTCATCTTCCGCCGTCAAGGAGGTCGTGCGTCATGAGCAACCTGTCTGCCACTAATTCCGACCGGCTCGACGCCCTTCTAGACATCGCACGGAAATCCGGCGACGGCGACTCCGTCCGGGACGGAATCGTCAGCGATATATACAGATTGAGCCGGGACATCTGCAAAGAAACGGTTCGATACGAGGATAAGAAAAAACTGGAAGGCGCTTATAAGCTCGACCGGATCGTCACCTCCAAGCTATGGGGCTACCCGATCATGTTCCTGATTCTGGGCGTCGTATTCTGGCTGACGATCGCGGGAGCGAACGTGCCCTCCGCACTAATCGCCGATTTCTTCGGCGTGATCGAGTCGTATTTGACCGCCGGATTTCAGGCGGTGAACGCGCCAGCCTGGCTGCACGGCATCCTGGTGCTCGGCTTCTTCCGGGGCACCTCGTGGGTCATTAGCGTGATGCTGCCTCCGATGGCGATTTTTTTCCCGACGTTTGCCCTGCTCGAGAATTTCGGTTACTTGCCGCGGGTCGCTTTTAACATGGACCGGTTGTTCAAAAAGTCGGGCGGACACGGCAAGCAGGCGCTGACGATGTCGATGGGCTTCGGCTGCAACGCCGCCGCGATCTTGTCGACGCGGATTATCGAGTCTCCGCGCGAGCGGATGCTCGCGATTCTGACCAACAACTTCGTTCCTTGCAACGGCCGCTGGCCGACGCTCATCCTACTCTCGTCGCTGTTCATGGCAGCCGGCGTGGCGGGCGGACTGCACACGGTAGCTACCGCCATGGTCGTGATGAGCATGGTGTTGTTCGGCATCGTTATTACGCTTACCGTATCGTGGGCGCTGTCCAAAACGATGCTTCGCGGCGTGCCGACTCACTATACGCTGGAGTTGCCACCGTACCGCAAGCCGCAGTTCGCCAAGACGATTCTGCTCGCTTCCCGCGACAAATCGTGGAGCGTTCTGAAGCGCGCCGTCATCGTAGCCGCTCCGGCCGGCGTAATTACGTGGATTCTCGGCAATATTATGGTCGGCGGCGAAAGCATACTCGCTCATATGGCCGCCTTCTTCGATCCGTTCGCCCATGCGATCGGTCTGGACGGCTATATTTTGATGGCGTTCATCCTCGGACTTCCGGCGAATGAAATCGTGCTGCCGATTTTGCTCATGGGCTACCTGTCCTCCGGAGCGATGGTTGATGCCGACGGTCTCGACGGAATCAAGGACATCTTCCTTAATCACGGCTGGACTTGGCTGACGGCGCTTAATATGATGCTGTTCTCCCTGCTCCATTACCCGTGCGGCACGACGCTGTTTAACATTTACAAGGAAACGAAAAGTGCGAAGTGGACGGTGCTGTCCGCCCTCATCCCGCTCTCGATTGCGATCCTCATCACTTTTATTATCGCTCAGACGGCCCGCGCGCTCGGCTGGGTCTAACCGTCAGCAAAGAGGCTGTCGATTCATTGTGTAGAAGTGTTAGCAGGCCGCTCCAAGTGAAAAGTTACCTTCTTCTGCTCAAACAGGTTGTCCGGAATCCCTTGATTTCATTAGGATTGTAAGGTAGGGGATTCCAGACAAACTCGCCAGAAGGTAATCTTTTCCCTTTCCACTTGGTTGTCCACATTGAATCGACAGCCTCAGCAAAAGCCCTCTATCGGCGTACGGCAGCACGAATGACTGCGTACGCTGGATAGAGGGCTTTTTGTATTGGAGTGGCTAATTGGGACGCTCCAGCGAGAACAGCTCGCCCAGCTTGCCGTAGTTCGAGCCGGCGAGCCGGCTTATCGGCTGCAGCTTGCGGGCGTCGATCCGTCCGTTCTCGTACAAAGCCTCGGCGATATGAAACCGGACGACACGGCCGATCAGCAGATCGCAAGCCGGCGCACCGGCGTCTCCTCCCAGCGGAATAGCTTGCTCCAGCACGCATTCCATCCGGATCTTCGCTTCCGCCAGCCCGGGAACCGCGATGACGGAGCTCGGGACAGCCGTGAATCCCGCCAGCTCCACTTCGCTTACGTCCGGAGGCAGACTGGCCGCCGTCTTATTCATCTTCTCCACGATCGCCTCGTCCGGGATATGGACGACGAATTGTCCGCGCTGGATCGCATGGGCAGCCGTATCCTTTTCGTCTCCTCCTTGCGTTGAACCGACACCGACAGAAGCGGCGGCCGGCTCGCCACAATCGAGAAGTAACTGAACGGCGCTGCATTCAGCACCCCTTCCGCCGACAACGTCGTGACGAGCGCTATCGGCCGGGGAATGACGCTGCCGATAAGGAGTCAATTTCATAACCATTATGAATTTGACTTATTAAGCAGCTTGTAATTGTCACGGTCGCTGTGTAAAGCCGGATCTATCGAGATCATCCCACCTGCTCCTATCTGCTGCCTGTTATTGTATAGCCATGCCCGATTGCCAGCGGGATTACTCGCCGGGCGTCCGGCTGCCGAACCGGCTGCGGAACCAGACGGCCGCGGCTTCCGCCTCCGAGGCGGTTAATTGATGGCCGTACGACTCCCAGTGAACGTCGACCTCCGCACCGGCTCCTCGCAGCAGGTTCCCGAGCTCCTCCGTCTCGCCCGGGGAGCAGATCGGATCGTTCGTTCCCGCCCCGATAAACACCGGCGTCCCGGTCAGATCCGGGAGCGTCACTCCCCGGCGCGGCACCATCGGATGGTGGAGAATCGCTCCGCGCAGTACGCGTTCGTGATGGAACAGCAGACTGCCTGCCAGATTCGCCCCGTTCGAGTAGCCGACGGCCACCAGATTCGAGCGGTCCAATTCGTACCGGACAGCCGCCTCGTCCAGAAACCGCCTCACTTCATCCGTGCGGAACAGCAAATCCTCTTCGTCGAAGACGCCTTCCGCAAGACGTCTGAAAAACCGCGGCATCCCATTTTCAAGTACGTTGCCTCGAAGTCCCAGATAGGATGAGTCCGGAGCGATCGCCCGGGCTAACGGCACAAGGTCCCGTTCGTTGCCTCCGGTGCCGTGAAGCAGAACAAGCGTCGGGGCCGCCGGATCGGCCCCTTTCTGAAAGAGATGGTTCATTTCAGCTTCGCCTCCCGTTCGCGGACTTTTATCGGCAGCAGGCTCGCTTCGATCTGCGCCCGCTGCGGTTCGTACCATTCGGGCAGCATCAGCTTCTCCCCTAAAGCGCCGGCGTTCTCGTCCACGGCGAACCCTGGAGGGTCCGTAGCGATCTCGAACAAGATGCCGCCCGCTTCCCGGAAATACACCGCATTGAAATATTGACGGTCTATAACCGGCGTCGGCTGGTAGCCGTGCTCCGTCACTTTCGTTCTCCACGCCTCGTGCTCGTCAAAATGTTTCGCCCGCCAGGCGATATGGTGAACCGTACCGGCTCCGCCGCTCCCCCAGTCCATATTGGCCAGCCGCACGTCAATAACGTTGCCGATCTCGCCATGTGCCCGAAACCGCACATATTCATCGGTGCTGTCCACCTTTTTCAGGCCGAGTATGCTTTCCAGCGCCTCGATCGTTTTTGCGGAATTGACGCTGTACAGAACCGCTCCGGCAAAACCTTTGATCGCCTTGTCCACCGGAATGCCTCCGAACGACCATGTGCTTGCAGGCCCTTCCTCCCGTTCCACCAGCTCCAGCCTCAGTCCTTCGTTATCGGAAAATTGCAGAACCTGTTCCGAGAAACGAACCGATTTCACGACCGGGACGCCGAAGCTGCCCAGCCGCTCCTCCCAAAAACCCAGCGATCCCGGAGGGACCGCGTACGAAGTAATCCCGGTCTGCCCTCCTCCGATCCTGCCTTTGCGCGAGCCGGGAAACGGAAAAAACGTAATGATCGTGCCCGGACTGCCCTGCTCGTTGCCGAAATACAGATGATACACTTCGGGAGCATCAAAGTTAATCGTCTTTTTAACCAGCCTAAGGCCTAACACGCCGGCGTAAAAATCTACATTTTCCTGCGGGCTTCTGGCAAATGCCGTAATGTGGTGAATGCCTGCCGTTTGCAAAGTCATCTTGAATCCCTCCTGCTTGATCGTAATCGCCTGGCCCGGAATGAAGCGAATATCCGCAGCTCCGGCTGCTGCGCTTTGTGAACATTCGTCTGCGACGGGGTTCCCTAAACTGCTGTCCCTCTCATATAAAGACAGGAATAACGGCGTTGCAATCTACGAACGTTACAGCAGCTAATGAGCCGTCCGGTACCTATGGAAAGCTGCCTCTTACTGGAGGCCGGACCGACATGGAATTCGAAAAACAGCGTTTCATTATTTTGCCCTCTCCCTTCTCCCGCATCCAACGTTTCACTTTATCTTAAATATCATTATCTTAATTTAAAGATATATGATTTTAAACTTCTTGTCAATATAGGTTTTGTGCCTGAACGCTATTTGCTTTTTGCTTTTTGCAGCCTTACAGATAAGTTTTACATGCGGACAGCCTCATTCCGTCCCGATCGATCTTATTATTGTCCCGATCCACCATGAAACCGGCAAGGCCGACGATTATGATGGAAGTATGAAAAGCTCCTAGACCCAGTCATCCGGAAAACGTTTCTCCAATCGGAAGGAGTGTGAGCATGAGCGAACCGGTACGTATAGGCGTGTTAGGCTTTGCCCACGGCCATGTATCGACTTACTGCAGCGAATGGAACAACTCCGAGCTTGGCATTCAGGTTGTAGCCGGATGGGACCACGGCCCGGCGAGACTGCGGAAAGCGTCGGAAACGTTCGGGCTGCAGCCTTATGAAGACGTTTCCGCCCTGCTCGATCGGGACGATATCGCCGCAGTCGTGATCGCCTCGGAGACGTCGAAGCATGCCGATCTGGCCGAACAAGCGGCGGCCGCCGGCAAAGCGATTATTTTACAAAAGCCGATGGCGCTTACGATCCGCGAGGCGGACCGGATCGTCGAGGCGGTCCGTAAGCACGGCGTACCGTTTACGATGGCATGGCAGATGAGAGCCGACCCGCAAAATAGGCAGATGAAGCAATGGATCGACAGCGGCGAGCTCGGGCAGCTGTTCATGATCCGCCGAAGACACGGGCTCGCGATGGCGCTTCAGGAAAGTTTCGCCGACTCCTGGCATGTCCAGCCCGAGTACAACCGCGACATTTGGGCCGATGACGCCGCTCATCCGATTGACCTGCTCTATTACTGGCTGGGTGTTCCGGAAAGCGTAACGGCCGAGATCGAGTCGCTGTACAACCCGCGCATTCCGATGAATAACGGGATCGCCATCTTCCGCTATCCGGGCGGACCGATCGCCGAGGTTAACTGCTCCTTCACCTGTACGGCGGCGGAAAATACGACGGAGATTATCGCCGAACGCGGAACGATCGTGCAAAATTACGGCGACGCCACCAGCTGCAACATCGCCCGGCCGGGAGACGGGCCCGGGTTGAAACGATTCGAAGCGGCGACCGGCGTCTGGACGGCCAGCGATATCGAAAGTCCGCCTAATCACGGCTATCGCATACGCGGCTTGGCGCGGCCGCTGGCCGAATTTGTGCGGGGAGAACGGCCGCCTTTGGCTACGGCGGAGGAAGGACGCACTTCGCTGCGCCTCGTGCTGGCCTGCTATGCTTCTTCGCTGCAAGGCCGGAGAGTGACGCTGGACGATCCGATGATCGAGCGTTTGTAAGCGATAACAGACTAGGAACCAATACGTAAAATCCATTATAGGACGAGAGGCAGGTGAAGCTTTCCGCCGCCTTGGTGCAATCCCGGTCATAGGTGTGAGTGAACGATGGTGTCGGCGGAGAGCCCAGCCTGATTCCGATACACCTAATACGCCGGCATTGCACGGACCGGGCGAGCCGGGAAGCAGTGCGAATGGCATTAAAAATCGGGATAGTCGGATTAAACGGAATCGGTAAAAACCATGCGGCTTGTTATCAGGAGGATGACCTGGCCGACCTGATCGCGGTATGCGACGTCGTGAAGGAACGCGCGGACGCGGTCGCCGAGAAATACGGCGTAAAGGCGTATTACAGCTTGAAGGATATGATCGAAAACGAGCCGGATCTGCAAATCGTCGACGTAACGACCGGCGGAATCGACAACGGAAGCTGGCATTTCGAACCGGCGATGGAAGCAGTCAGCTACGGGAAGCATGTGCTCGTCGAGAAGCCGATCTGCCACGACGTGCAGCAGGCGCGCGAGCTGGTCGCTTATGCGGATAAGCAGAAAGTGTACCTCGGCTGCAACTTGAACCACTACTTCACCCCTCCTGCCGAGAAAGCGAAGCAATATGTGGATAACGGCGAGATCGGAGAGCTGGTCTACTGCTTGACCAAGATGGGTTTTAACGGCGGGGAGCTGAATTACGCTCTGGCAGGTTCGCCGAAAATCAAAGGTCATCCTTACTTCCATATGAAGGCGTTTCTGACTCATCCGTTCTCGGTTATGCGTTACTTCTGCGGAGACATTACGCACATCCAGACGTTCTCCGACCGTCCCGGCTTCCGCAGAAGCGCAGGCGACGTCATGGTATCGATCAACAGCATTCACGTCAAATTCGCAAACGGCGGCGTCGGTTACCTGCTCAGCCAAAGAGGCGATGCGGTGTACGGTCTCGGCGGATGGTGGAGTGTCGAGATGGCGGGGACGCGCGGCACGTTTTGTATCGAGAACTGCGTAGAGAAAGTGTCGTTCTGGAAAGCGGAGAAAGGCATTCCGGCCATCAGCGTGCAGAAGGAACCGGAAGTGACCCACTATGGAACGACCGATTTCAACCGGACCTTCAACAACCGGCTGCATGCCTTCCTGGAGGACATTTCGAACGGAGTGCCGCGCGATCAGCTTCGCGCGAACGGACGGGATGCGCTCGCGGTGCTGGAATATACGTTTGCCGTAATGGAATCGTACGAGCGGGGCGGTGAAGTCGTCAGACCGCATGCACTGCCGCCGCTGATCGGCGATCCGCACACGATGCGTTAAGGGGGACTTTACAATGATAAAGCTTGGCGTCAATTCCGTTTTGTTCAAGCAATTCGACTTTGCCACCGCTGCCAAACAAATCGCGCTTTGCGGTTATGACGGAGTGGAAATATCGGCCATCCAGGGGATGTGCGAGCATCTCGATCTGAGCAGGTGGAAGGAACAGAAAGACGAGCTGCAGGCAATCGTTCAGGAGAACGGCCTTGAATTTCTGTCGACGGAGGTCGCCTCCTTAAGCGAAGAGCGGCTGCTGCCGGCATTCGAAGCGGCGGCGGAGATCGGAATACCGGTCATCAACGTCGGCCCCGGAGGCAAGCTCGGCGTCGAGGAAGACGTAGTCGCTTCGATCGACAAGCTGGCCCGCTTGTCCGAGAAAGCCGCCTCCTTCGGCGTTACCTTATGCGTGAAAGCACACGTCGGCAACGCCATCTACAATACGCCCACGACGCTACGGGCGATGAAGGAGATCGGCTCGGCCGCCTTCGGCATCGATATGGACCCGAGCCATATTCATCGCGCCGGCGAAAACGCCGAAGAGGCGCTGCCGGCCGTCCTTAGCCGGGTCAAACATATTCATATCCGCGACTGCAAAGGCCGGGAACGCGGACCGGGTCCGATCGAGATGCAGGCGTGCGGACGGGGTGATATCGATTTGTTCGGCTACTGCAAAGCGATGGTCGACGGCGGCTACAACGGCCCGGTCGTCCTCGAAGTAATCGGGGCGACTCCCGAGCATTCGCTCGCCCAGGTTTCGATCGTAGCGGCCGAATCGTACGGGTATTTGAACGCTTGCCTGAAACAGCTGGGCGCCCGCTGATCGATACGCGGCGGCTGAGCTTGCGAAGTGAGCGGTGAGCTTCCCTGCGGCTCATACTCAAAAACATACTACTTACCGCCTCTTCTAATGAAATAAGAGATGTTTGTACCCTCTCTTTTCGGCTTATTCAGAGGATGGGAAAAGATTACCTTCTGGCGAGTTTTGCCTGGAATCCCCTACCTTACAATCCTTATTCAATCAAGGGATTCCGGACAACCTGTCTGAGCAGAAGAAGGTAACTTTTCACTTGGAACGGCCTGCTAACACTTCTACACAATGAATCGACAGTCTCACAAACCGCTCCTATTCGGCAGGTACCTTTTACGCTCATAAGCAGGAGATGCGCCAAAAACCGGGCTCCTAACGCCGGACCGGGCATCCACTTTTAGGAGGAATCCAAATGTCAACCAAAAAACCGAATGTGATCCTTTTCGGCATCGACAGTTTGCGCCGCGACCATATGAGCTCGTACGGCTATTCCAGGCTGACCACGCCGCACCTCGATAAAATCGCCTCGGAGGGCGTCCTGTTCGAGCAGCATTTCAGCCCCAGCATCCCTACAACCCCGGCGTATGCCGCGATGCTGACCGGCATGGACGTATTCGGAACCGATGTGGTCGCGCTCCGGCACAAAGGCCCGCTCGGCGACCATGTGCGCACACTGCCCGAGGTGCTCGGCGAGAACGGCTACAATACGACCTGCATCGGATTTACCGGCAATCCGTCGTCGCGCGGGTTTCAGACGTACCTGAACTTCGAATCATGGCACCCGGACGAGACCGGACGCGCGCCGAAGGCGCAAAACCTGAACGAGGTCGCCATTCCTGAGCTGGAGCGGCTTGCCGCCGACGATAAGCCGTTTCTCCTGTTCCTGCGGCATATGGACCCCCACTCTCCTTACTTGCCGCCGCAGCCGTATGAGCGCACCTTCTACGGAGGCGACGAGAAAAATCCGTCCAACTCGTCGATGGAACCGGTATACGGATTCAAGCCGTTTGCCGATTTTCTGAAATCGTGGATCCCCGAAGGCGTCACCGATCACGCCTATGTGACCGCCCAATACGACGGCGCCGTCGCTTATATGGATGCGTGCATCCAGTCGATCTTCGCCAAGCTGGACGCGCTCGGCATTACCGAGGAGACGCTGATCGTCATTACGGCCGATCACGGCGAGACGCTGTACGAGCACGACTGCTACTTCGATCATCACGGCTTGTACGACTGCACGCTCGTCGTGCCGCTGATTATTAAATATCCCGGCGTCGTCCCTGCGGGCAAGCGGTGCTCGAGCGTATCGCTGATCCAGGACATTATGCCGACCGTGCTCGATCTGCTCGGAATCGAAACGAATATCCAGTTCGACGGACAAAACCTGGTAAAATGGATGAACGGGGACGAAATCAAACGGATCAGCGAATTTTATATTACCGAATGCACCTGGATGCGCAAGCACGGCTGGCGTACGCCGGAATGGAAGCTGATCCGCGCGCTGGAGCCGGACTTCCACTTCAAGCCGGAGGTCGAGCTGTACAACCTGATCCGCGATCCGGAGGAGAATCACAACGTCGCGGACCAGGAGCCGGAGATCGTGGCGCTTCTCGAGAAGCGGATGAACGATTATATCGCCAAGCGCGAAGCGGAAACGAACCGTGTCAATCCGATCTTCACGAACTTGAACTGGCACGGCAAAGGCAAGCCGTTCACGACTTCGCAGGAAGCGTACGACGGCATGTATATCGGTTCGATCGTCAACGCCCGGTCCCTTCAGGAGAAAAAAGCGGAGAAGTGAGAACGCGTAACCGGACGGCACCGATCGCCGATTCCCGGATCCTTCATAGAACACGAGCGTATTGCCTGAACAAGGCTCATTACACCGATCCGGCGTACGGAAAGGAAGGTTCACCATGATCAAAATCGCGGTGATAGGCGTTAATCATATCGGCGGCATTCATTGCCGCACGTACCGGCAGCATCCCGATACGGAGCTTGCCGCCGTCTGCGACCTGATGCCGGAGCGGGCGCAAAAAGCCGGGCTGGAATACGGAGTGCCCGCCTATACGGATATGGCCGAAATGCTGGCCAAGGAACCGATCGACGTCGTCATCGTGGCGACGTCCGGCGTAGAGAAAGGCAGTCACCATTACGCGCCGGTGATGGCGGCGATCGAAGCCGGCAAAGACGTGCTCGTCGAGAAGCCGATCTCCAACCGGATCGACGAGGCGAGACGGATGGTCGCATTTGCCCGCGAACGGGGCGTCCGCTTCGCCTGCAATCTGAACCACCGGTTCACGCCCGCCGCCTTTCGCGCGAAGGAGCTCGTTACGGAGGGAAAGCTCGGCTCTTCCCTCCTCTTCCTGAATATGCGGCTGACCATTCAAAATCCGCAGGAAGATACGGAATGGCTCCACATGCGAGCGCTTCACCCCCATTCGATCGACGTGATGCGGTATTTCGCCGGGGACGTGGCGCGGGTCCAATCGTTTATGACGAAAGCTCCGGGCCGCCAGTCATGGTCGACCGTATCGGTCAATATGCAGTTTGCCTCCGGAGCCGTCGGACATTTGACCGGCAGCTACGATATGTCGATGCGCCATCCGATCGAATGTTGCGAAGTAGCGGGCAATGAAGGTCGGATCGTCATCGACAACGTATACGAAAGCATGACCTATTATCCGCATCATTCGGGCGATCTGACCGTATTCCGCAATCCGATCTTTAACGGAATGATGGGTTTTAACGATACGTTTCGGATTCGCATCAACCGTTTTGTGGAACAAATCAAGGCGGGCGTTGCCCCCGGCGATATCGATGCGTCGGGCGCCGACGCGCTCGCCGCGCAGGAGATTATCGAAGCCGCGATCCGCTCCCACGAGCTCGGCGGCCAGCCCATCGATGTGCCGAAGCCGGAAGCTTCAACTTAGACCACCGGAGGAACGCTGACATGAATAAGCAAGCGAACGTATTATGGTTTACCGGCTTATCCGGAGCAGGAAAAACGACAACCGCCGAATATGTAAGAGACCGGCTGCTCGAGCAGGGACGCCGTGTGGAGCTGCTAGACGGCGATACGCTGCGTCAGACGATCTGCAAAGGACTTGGCTTCACTCGCGAAGAACGGCTTGAAAATATAAAACGCATCGTTTACGTTGCGGGGCTGTTGGCGAAGCACGACGTGATCGTTCTCGTCTCAGCGATTACCCCCTACGCGGAGATGCGCGATTATGCCCGCAAGGAGCTTGCCGGATATGTCGAGATTTATGTGGAATGCCCGCTGGAAGAATGCGAACGGCGTGACGTCAAGGGGCTGTATGCCAAAGCGAGACAAGGCGAGCTGAAGCATTTTACAGGAATATCTGATCCGTATGAAGTTCCGCTCGCACCTGATGTGACAATCCGGACGTCGTCCGATTCGCTCGAAACGAACAGCGCCGCCATCCTAACGCGGCTCGGCCTGGTGTAACCGCTTGACGAATGGGCCGATTAGGAGGAAACTGGAATGAAGATCATACTGATCTCGCTGGATACGCTGCGCGCCTCCAGACTTGGCGCTTACGGTTATAACAAGCCGACCAGCCCGCATATGGACCGGATCGCCCGCGAAGGGGTGCTGTTCGAGCGGGCTTATGCCGCGGATATTCCGACCGAGGTGGCGCATACCGGCGTCTTTACCGGCAAAATCGGGCTGACTACCGGCGTCGTCTCGCACGGCTCGGAGCTGACCGCCTTGCCGAAATCGACCACATGGCTGCCCTCCCTGCTGCGGTCGGCCGGATTTACGACCTCCGCTGTCGATAATTTGTATCAATTGAAGGAATGGTTCGCCAGAGGGTACCGGTATTATATCAACAGCGTAGGCGGCAACCGCTGGATCGACGGCAAGACGGTAAACGAGCTTGCTTTTCCTTGGCTGGAGCAGCATAAGGACGATTCGTTTTTTCTGTTCCTGCATTACTGGGACGCGCATACGCCGTATTTGCCGCCCCAAGAGCTGGTACCGCAGTTTTACGATGGCGGACGCGATCCCCGGGACCCGGCCAACCGCAGCATGGAACAGGCTTACAACCATCTGGCCTATCCGTTCTTCAAGCATCATCATTACGATCTGATCGGCGCAGTGACCGACAGCGATTACTACGACGCGTTATACGACGCGGAGATCCGCTATCTGGACGACCGGCTGAAGGAGCTGGACGACCGGCTGGAGGCGCTCGGCATCCGCGAGGATACGCTGCTTGTCCTGTTCGGCGATCATGGAGAAAGCTTGACCGAGCACGATATTTATTGGGATCATTGCGGGTTGTACGAGCCGACTGTACACGTTCCGGTCATTATGAGATGGCCCGGACGGATGCCGGAAGGCCGCCGGGTGCCGGGATTCGTCCAGCAGGTCGATCTGCTGCCGACGATTCTCGAAGCCGTCCGCCGCGAACAGCCGGCAGACATTCGCAGCGAGAAGCTGCAAGATCCGGACGGTCTGGACGGCAAAAGCTTGTGGCCCGCTATCGAGGGAACGGCCGACCGGACCCACGACACCGTTTATTTGAGCGAATGCGCCTGGCAGGCGGCTAGGGCGATCCGGACCGACCGGTACAAGCTGATCCGGACTTACGATTCCGGCCCCTATATCCGGCCTGAGAGAGAACTGTACGACCTGCAGACCGACCCCGGGGAGACGGTCAATTTGGCCGACTCGCTGCCGGAGTTGGCGGATCGGCTCGAACGCGAGCTGCACGACTTCGTAAGCCGCAAGCTGAACGGCCGGGAGGACCCGATGGAGCGGCAGCTCCGGGAAGCCGGGCTTCCCTTCCGCAGACGGATCGAGCAAATTCTCGCTTCCGCCGGACTGTCCTGGGACGACTGGAAGCAGGATCCTCGCCGGGAACGTTTCGACTCGGCCGTTCATACCCGCTAACCGTTACGCATCAAAACCGTCATAAAGCGACCGAATGTTCGGAGTTATAGGGCGAGGAGTGAAGCAAAGGATGAAGGATATGATCAGAAGCAGCGGATTAATGAGAGAGGAATTCCCGTTTTGGATTACCCGGCATGTCCAAGGAGCGATCGCGGAGCACGGCCACGAATTCGTGGAGCTCGTATACGTCGTCGGGGGAAGCGGGTATCACATTTTCCAGGGGACGGAATATGAGATCGGGGCCGGGGACGTATATATCATCAATCCCGGTGAAACCCATGCCTACTCCGTAAATCCCGGCGAGCATATGGAAATCGTCAACTGTTTGTTCATGCCGTCCTTCATCCCCGACGCGCTTCTGAAGGAGCTGGAGATTACCGCTTCGATGGACTATTTCTACGTTCATCCGTTTATGAAACAAGATGTCCGCTTCAACCACCGGCTCAATCTGCACGGGCAGGATGCGGTATTCGTGCTCCAGTTGCTGGACAGCATGATCCGGGAAATCGGCAACCGCGGACTCGGCCACAAAACGTTGATCCGGCTGCAGCTGATCGAGCTGCTCGTCCTTCTCTCCCGTTACTACTCTCTGATGCAAAGCCGGGGGACGATTCCTTCCCCGCGCCAAGTCGACCGGGAAATAACGGCAAGACGCATTTACGGTTATATGGAACGCAATTACGACAAGAAGATTACGCTGGAATCGCTGGCCGGACTGTTCAATGTCAGCATACGCCAGCTGAACCGGCTGATGAGGCAGGAATTCGGCCGCAGCATCATCGATGTGCTGCATGACATCCGGATCGAACGGGCCAAACGTCTGCTGACCGAATCGGAAGAAAAAGTGATCACCGTCGCTTCGCTGGTCGGTTATGACGACCCTTCGTTCTTCAGCCGCCTGTTCCTCCGACATGTCGGCTGCCCGCCGAGCCGGTACCGCCAAGGGCTGGAACTGCGCCGGCTGCAGCGCGAAGTGCGTTGATTCCCGACTTGGGAAAGGAGACCTTCACGATCCGTTATGGGGAAAAGACGTCCGAATGTTCTGCTGATTACCGCGGACCAGCTCCGCTACGATTGTATCGGCTCCAGCGGCAAATATCCGGTCTGCACGCCGAATCTTGATCTGCTAGCTTCTCAAGGCGCCGTATTTTCGGGCGCTTATTCGCATATTCCGGTATGCGGACCGGCCAGGCAATCGCTGATGAACGGGCGAAGGGCCGAAACGTTCGGGGCATTATGGAACTTTAACGGGGCCCTGCCCGTCGCCTCGCTCCAGCCGGACGGGTACAGCTGGGCACGAACGCTCGAAAGCAGCGGCTACGTGTCCGCTTTTCTGGGCAAATGGGGCGTTCATCCGACCTTGGACGCCACCGCTTTCGGTTACGGTTCGTATACCGGCGAAGCCGAATACGCCCGGTTCGTCAAGCAGCGCTATCCGGACGTGAAGTTCTCGAACGGATTTTTCGGCGAGGCGAGTCCGATTCCGCTCGAACATTCGCGCACCCATTGGCTCGCGGCGCGTGCCGAGGAGCAGCTCGAGCTGCTGCACAATTCCGGGAAGCCGTGGCATATGGCGCTTCATTTCCCGGAGCCGCATCTGCCCTGCCGCCCTTCCGGACATTTCGCCACGATGTACGATCCGGACACGGTTCCGCAGTGGGACGGTTTCGCAGAGACGTTCGTGGGGAAGCCGTATATCCAGAAGCAGCAGCTGCTGAACTGGGGGATCGAGAACTTTACCTGGAACGACTGGGCTCCCGTCGTCGCCCGGTATTACGGCATCATCAGCCAGTTGGACGAAGCGGTCGGGCGCGTGCTGCAGACACTGGACCGGCTTGGCGCCGCCGATGACACCCTCGTCCTTTTTACCGCCGATCATGGCGATATGTGCGGCTCGCACCGGATGATGGACAAACATTATATTTTGTACGATGATGTCGTGCACGTCCCGCTGATCGTCCGGTACCCCGGCGTCGTGAAGGAAGGAACGGCGTGTGGCGGGCTCGTCTACAATTTGCTGGATCTCGCCCCGACGCTGCTCGACCTGCTCGGATTGCAGCCGGACGATCCGGATCACCTGCAGGGCCGTTCCTGGGCCAAACTGGTGAGCGGCGGACTGGACGACCCGGATTGGCGGGATGCCGTCGTGGCCTCGTATAACGGGCAGCAGTTCGGGCTGTATACGCAGCGGATGATCCGGACGAAGGAATGGAAATACATCTGGAATCCGACCGATACGGACGAATTGTATGAGCTGACGGCCGATCCGGCCGAGCTGACGAACCGGATCGGCGAGCCGGAGCTGGCTGGCCTCGTCGCCGGTCTGCGGCGCAGACTTTACGAGACGCTGGACGCGGACGGCGACGCGCTCGTCGCCAACGAATGGATGCGCCGGCAGCTGCTGGGCGGCAGCAAGCTATAGAGAGCTGGGAGCGATTCGTGGAGTCGCTCCTGTTTTTTTGCGGTTAAGAATGTTTATTTTGCAAAACATTAAAGCGTTAAAACACCAAAACATCAAAACAGCAAAACCAAAACAGTAAAACATTAAAACAATATAATAGTAAATGGCAAAACGGTACAATGGTAAAACGGCAAAACAAAACACTCTTTTCTAAGAAATGTCGCCGCTTACGTAAGATCATTCATTGTGGCAACGTGGCATAGGTTTCATTTTAAGAGGGGGGCGAATAAGAGGGAATAAGAGGGAATAGTAGAGAGTAAGAGCGGTTTGCACCCTTTATTTTGTCCGAAAACCCGCCTCGACACGGAATAAGAGCGGTTGGAAGCTGTTAAAATCCGCGAATGGGGTGCAGTCGCCATCGGTTGGTTGAAATAAGGGGTGCAAACCGCCTTTATTTGACGCTGTCATCCCATTCCGCCGAAAATAAAGGGTGCCAGAGAGGCTGTCGATTCATTGTGTAGAAGTGTTCGCAGGCCGTTCCAAGTGAAAAGTTACCTTCTTCTACTCAAACAGGTTGTCCTGAATCCCTTGATTGAATAAGGATTGTAAGGTAGGGGATTCCAGACAAAACTCGCCAGAAGGTAATCTTTTCCCTTTCCACTTGGTTGTCCATAATGAATCGACAGCCTCGCCAGAGACTCTTAGGATTTAGCCAGCACGAATTTCGTGGATAAGCGGCTATCCCATCCATACAATTTACTATAGCGTAACATTCCGTTAACGATGCGATAATAGTCGGCTTGTATACTAATAGAAACGATGAAAGGAGGTGCTGCGGAAATGTACTACGAAGAAGACCGGGTTCCCTTCGACCAGCCGGACGAAGTAACCGAAGACAACGCCAAAGACAAGAGCCAGGACCCGAAAGAAGCAGTTGTCTAAACGACAGTGCTTTTTTTTATTTTGTACATGTCATTGAATGATCTGCCCTCGCTGCGAAGAAAGAGAGGCTTCGGGGACAACCTCCCCCTTTCAGTCCGCAGACCTTCATTCCCCAATCGCTAATTAATAGGCAGATCGATTCGTCCTGCGACGCCCCTCGATCGCCACGAGACAAACCTTCGCTTCCAGTAGACCCTCTCCTTTCTCTTTAAAACCCATTGTTAGTTTGGTAGTGAACGATTTCGATACAGTCGTTTGATCCGCTTCCCGCCGCTCCTCAAGGAACCTTTTCCGGCTGGGTGAATATCCTAGTTTAGCACACTTCGGGGGAGGGAACGCGATGTACTATTACGATCCTAGATGGGGCGGTTGGAGGTACAGCCATACTGCGCCCCGGCCGTTTCTTCCCGATTATGCCGCTAACGTTCATCCCGGCCTCCCCGCCAGTCCCCTTTCGGGTTTCGCGTCAGCCGTCGGGAAGGAAGCTCCGGCAGTAGCAGCGTCCGGCTCCGATCAAGGAACAGACGGCGACCAACGCGCGGTCCGTGCCGGAAAGGCGGGTGACATCGTCGTCATCTGCATCAACGGGCGCAGCGGGATGAACAGCCCCGGAATATCCAAGCTGCGCGATACGTTATACATCCGGCTGTCCCCACTCGGCGTCCCGGCCCGCAACGTCTTCCGGAGAAGCTGGAACCAGAACGAAGACGGCAACCCGCTGGGCGCTCCGTGGATCTGGGATTTGAACAACGAAATCGAGGAAAGAAGCCGCAAACCCAGCTATTTGGCCATCATCGGCCATTCGTACGGCGGCTGGGCGGCTTGCCGGCTGTCCCGGGTTACGGCGAAAATTCCTAATTATATCGGTCTGATCGACCCGGTGTTCGGCCCGGGCAACACGATGAACGCCGCCGATATCCCCAAAGCTCACATGATCAAGAACTGGTATCAGCACAACGGAGTGACGAGCGGCAATCCGTGCACCGGCTTCGGCATGATCCCTTGTTTTCCCGTCGAAAACGGTCTGTCCTGCGGCTATCAGGACGTTCCCGGCGCGCAAAATATGCTCGTCCGTTATATGCGCAGCTGGGACGGCACGCCCGCGACCGTCGAGTGCCCGGGCATCGGAGAGGTACCGGTACCGGCAACACACGGCAATATCGATGACGATCTCTGGATTCAGCGGCAAATCACCGAGCATATCGTTCAGGATGTTAAGAAGCTGCTGTACAGCGGCTCCAAGCGTTGACAGATCTCCGGCAAGCCGGCAGCTCCCGTTACAACGAAAGAAGCCTTAAGACCCGCCCGGAGCGCGGGAGCCGAAGGCTTTTTGGCTAATTCATCGACGCTTTCCTTCCTTCACATTCCGGTGGCAAGGCCATGTTCGCGAGGAAGGCTCCTTCATCGCCGCCTTTCCCTTTCACCGGCTATTCTCCAAGGTTTTTATAATAATACACTGTAGCATGAAGCTCGCCGTCTGCCGATCTGGCATACCCGGGAATCCTTCCGGCCCTCGTATAGCCGATCGAGCTGTAAAGCCGGTTGGACGGGTCCCCTTCCCTCGTGTCGAGCACGAGCAACGTCCTGCCTAATTCGGCGGCTTTCGCTTCAGCCTGAAGCATCAGCCGTCTGCCGATTCCATGCCTGCGGTAATCGGGGTGCGTCATCAGCTTGGCGATCTCCGCCCGGTGCGAGCCGTTCGGCTTCGTACATACGTGCAGTTGCACGCTGCCTGCGACCCGGCCGCCGGCCAGTGCCGCATACAAGACCACATCCGGGCCGGGCACGCCCTCCCAGTACCGGGTCGCCTCCTCAGCCGAAAGCGGCGGCATAAAGCCGACCGATGCCCCATCCTCCACGACACGAATTAACAGCTCGGCGAGCTCGTTTATCCTGGAACGGACCGAATGAAGCGGTACGATTGTCACGTCCATTTGCATCCTATCACCTCCATTGGAAGTTTGCACTGCATGGTCTTAGTATAATCCGCCACAGCTGTCAGTCCAATCTTCAAGGATTATCGCACGCATAGAAACGCCCCTGCCGTCGCGATCGCGCCTTTCACCAGCAATATGGACCGGAGAAACCCGCTGCAAGCTGAAGGAGATCGGTATGCCCGACCGGAGAATCCGTGCTTCTTTCCCAGACACGAAAACCGAGAGAGCCTCCCGGTCCCCTCGGTCTTAACGCTATATACGCCCATCTTCCGTTACTTCTCCGGCAGCCTGCCGCTTCTTACAACACCCCGTAAGACTTGAGTGTCTTCAGCCGTTCCACAGTCACAAACCCACGCCATTCCTGCTCCGCAGCGATGCTCGGCGGTTGCCAGCTGATCGGCCATCCTCCGTCCTCCTGCTGTTGTTCGGCGAGCGCCTTCAAATGAATCTGCTTGTCTTCCCCGGATACGAATTTGCCGGCATAACTTTCCCGTTGAGGCGCCCAATCCAGCACTTTATGCACATATCCCGAAGCGTGTGGGTCTTTCTCGATGACGCCGGGAGCGCCCAACCATTCATCGACTTTACGCCAGTAGGCGGCCGCCCTTCCGGTATCCGGGGTATGCTGGAGAAACTGAATCCAATGCGTGCCGTCATGAAAGCCCGACGGTTCGTTCGACTCCATATAGCTCCATATATAGCGTACATTCTCCTCGAACCACTGCTCCCGCACGACCGCCTGGTCCCCGTAATACTTGTACAGCAGGCCGATGACCGTGCCTGTCGGGTTTATCGAAGGACAGCGGTCGTCCTCTGTCGACCACCACGGCGTATGGGCGTAACCATGGACGCTGCTTCGTATGAGCGGCAGCCCACCGTTCTCTAGCGTAATCGTCCGCAAATACCCGGCGATCCCTTCCATCATCGCCGGATCGAAGCAATCGATCTCCTCCATCACAAGCAGCGCCATCTCGGTCGGGACCGGCTGGCTGTGCGGATCGCGAATATCCGGCTCCAGCGCGTTGCCGAACCCTCCATCGGCATTTTGATAACCACGAAGCGCCTGAATGACCGCCTCCTTCGTTCCTCCTTCGAAATGATACTCGTACCGTTTCCGGTCCAGCAGCCGCGCATAGCTGTACAGGAACGATCCGGCTTTGTCCATAATGGAATGGTTAGTCATAACTGGATTGGCCTCCTTCGAAAATAAATCTGATTACGGCGAGTTTCACTCCGAATCCGGCGTATACCGTTCGTATAATTGCCCGGCCATCTCGCGAATCCCGGCGCGAAGCTCGTCCGGCTCCAGCACGTCTGCCTGCATGCCCAATGTAAAGAAAAAACGAACCGCCCAATCCCACTCGGAGGCGGGACAATCGAATTCCACCGTCCACTCGTCATCGGCTATTTGCTTGACATGCTCTCCGATATGGTAGTCCTGCTCGGCCAGCAGCGCACCGCGGTAGGTCAGCTTGGCGGCGATGCGCACAACAGGTTTGGCCGGCGCTTCCTCGTCTTCCACCCTCAGAAGCTGTTCGCTTAACGCCTCATCCGGCTGGTCGATCGCCTCCAGCTCCTCGATCCGGTCGACACGGAAGTTGCGTACTTCCTTATGCAGAGGGGAGAACGCCTCACAGTACCAGAACCCATGCGCCGTATAAATTTTGCGGGGATACAGGCGGAGCCGCCGGTGATGGTTTTCCGACCGGTACAGCACATGAACCCACCGGGATTTGGCCGTATGCTCGAGCAAGGCGGATAAGTGGGGCGTTTTCGTTTTGCGGACGGGCACTTCGAGCTCCATCCTGTCGAGCAGCGGCTCGATTTGCTTCAGCGTTTCCTCCGGCAGGACCGACCGGATTTTGTCGAGGACCGTCCATCTGGCCTGGTTAAACGGGGTGTCCGTTATATTCGTCATCGCCCGGAGCGCAAACAAGACGGTCAGCGCTTCCCGGGAATCGAGCTGCAGCGGCGGCAGCCGGAAGCCTTCCATCATCCGGAATCCTCCGGACGGTCCTGTCATCGAATACAGCGGGATGCCGATCTCCGACAACGACTGCATATCCCGCAAAACGGTCCTTTTCGAAACTTCGAACTTGTCGGCCAGCGACTGGGCCGTCTCCGGTCTTTGCTGCAGGGCGATCAGGATCGCCATCAGCCGGTCTGCTCTCTTCAACGCCTCTCCCCCGTTTCTTACTCCCCCATTATATCCGTATAATGGTGACAGCATGGATGTCACTAATTGTACCCGGCTTTCCGGGAAAATGAGAGTATTTGTTTCAAATTCGCGCAGCCCCGATTTTTTTGTTGTTAAAAAAAGGGATATTTTGATAAAAAGGTTGACTTGACGTCCTTCATTCAATACAATAACAGTACGCTTAATTTCCGATTCTCCAATCGGAAAGCGGGGGAACCATTCTTTAGGGGCGAATCGTCCGGTCCGTTCATCGGGACCGCGTAGGGAACCATCTTTCCCGAGTCCGTCAGCTAACCTCGTCAGCAGTAGATGGGGTCATTCTGTATGTTCATTCTGCACACATGACCCTGGGATACAGGGTCTTTTTCTATTGGTATAAGACCCTGTCGAGCGTTGTTGGGAGACAATCCCTTTTCGCCCGGGGTCTTTTCTTGTTTACACCCTTGACCTCAATCATCATCTTCTGCTGACCGGAACGGCGAATTACGAATGGATTGGACGATAGTAGCACAGAAGGGAGGAATCGCAAGCACACGGTCCCTAAGATCTGACTAGCATGCCGGGTAGATCGAAAATTAGAAAAACGGGAGGAATGTGCATGGCACAGCCAAAGTACATTACAGATATCGATAAAATTGCAAACATACCGGAGACGGAAAGAAAAAGACTGAAGCAAATTACCGAGAAATTCGTGTTCCGCGTCAACGATTATTATTTGAACCTCATCAATTGGGAAGATCCCCGTGATCCCATCAAAAAACTGGTCATCCCGAACGAAGGCGAGCTCGCCGAATACGGGCGCTGGGACGCCTCCGATGAAGATACGAACTATGTCGTGCCCGGCTGCCAGCACAAGTACCGGACAACGGCTCTCCTGATCGTATCCGAAGTATGCGGCGCGTATTGCCGTTATTGCTTCCGCAAGCGGCTGTTCCGCAACGACGTCAAGGAAGCGATGTCCGACGTCGAGCCCGGCCTCGCTTATATCGCCAAACATCCCGAAATCAATAACGTGCTGCTTACGGGCGGCGACAGCCTGATCCTTGCTACCGCGAAGCTGCGAATGATCCTGGAGCGGCTGCGGGAGATGGAGCATGTGAAAATTATCCGTCTCGGCTCGAAAATCCCCGTCTTTAATCCGATGCGGATCTACGAGGACGAGGAGCTGCTGGAGACGATTCGTACTTACTCCACGGCCGACAAGCGCATCTATGTCATGGCCCACATCAATCACCCCCGCGAAATAACGCCGGAGGCGAAGCGCGGCTTCCAGGCTTTGCACGAGGCGGGAGCGATCGTCGTCAACCAGACGCCGGTGCTCAAAGGCATCAACGACGATCCGGCCGTACTCGGCGAACTGCTCGACCGGCTGTCGTGGGCAGGCGTCACCCCGTATTATTTCTTTATTAACCGGCCGGTGGCGGGAAATCGCGATTTCGTGCTTTCGCTTGAGGAAGCGTACCGGATCGTGGAGCAGGCGAAGGCCAGAACGTCCGGTCTCGGCAAGCGTGTCCGCCTGTCGATGAGCCATACGTCCGGCAAAATCGAAATACTCGCGGTCGAAGACGGCAAGGCGTATTTGAAATATCACCAGTCCCGCGACGATAATTACGGCAAATTTATGGTGCTCGACTGTCCGAAAGACGCCGCCTGGTTCGACGATTTGCCGGGCAACGAGAAGTTCTGGAAGAAGCCTAAGAAGAAAACGAACGAAGTGGTCTCTGTTAACGAGCTGCCCGACATGCCAGTAGCCAGAGTGGCCCGAAGCAGATAAAACGCCAGCAGAAAAGCCGTCCGGCTTGCACAATGACCGGACGGCTTTTGGCTATGTTATTTCAGGCTCCCGAAGCTACAACCGAATCTCGCCGCCGCCCGCCGCCGACTTCACGATCGCATCGGCAATTTCGACCCCGTGAATCGCATCCTCGAACGACACGTAGTCCGGCGCTTCTCCTCTTCCCAAACAGTCGCACAAATAAAGGAGCTGCTCGCGGAGCGAACCGGCCGTCTGCTTGTGGAGCGTCTTGATATGGATATTCGTATCCGGCGTCGTTCGCCCGGTCTCGTTCCACAGCTGCAAGCCGGAGTTGGACGTTTCGAAAGACGCGGTTCCGCCGCTGCCGATCACTTCGATCTGGTCGGCGATCGCGATGCCCGCCCGATCCGGCGTCATCCAGTTGCTGTGCAAAAAGGCGAGAATCCCGTTCTCGAATTCGAGGCACGCCCACAGCACCTCCGGAGTTTCCGATCCGGAGGGCGATCTGCCGTATGCCCGGACGGTCCGGACCCGGCTCTGCGCGTACCAGACCGCCAGATCGATATCGTGGATCATGAGTTCGTAGACGGTGTGCGTCCGGCTGTAGGTAGCGAATAAATGCTGCTCCCGGGCCCGCTTCATATACATGCTAACCGGCCGGCCGATCTCCCCGTCCGCGATCGCCCGCCGGATGTCCGCATAACGCGGGTCGAACCGCAGCAGATGGCCCGGCATCACGTAGCGCCCCTGCTCCAGCGCGACCCGGTGCATCTCGGCAGCTTCGCTAAGCCGGGTGGACACCGGCTTCTCCACCAGCACGTGCTTGCCGGAGCAAAGCGCCTTCACGACCGGATCGAGATGCAGGTGCTCCGTTGTCACCACGCTGACGAGATCGATATCGTCCCGCTCAAGAAGCTTGTTGTAATCGGTATAACACGACGATACACCGTACTTGATCTTCGCCACGTCCAGACGATCCGGTCTCGGATCGGCGACGGCCGCCACTTCCGCGTGCGGAAGCGCATGAAACGCCTCGAGATGGCACTCCCCCCAGTTTCCTAACCCGATAATGCCGACTCTGACTGTACTTGCCACGATCCAGCCCTCCCCTTACGGCCGCAAAATGATTTTCCCTTTCGTCACCTTGCCCGCGACCAGATCTGCGAAAGCGGACGCCCCTTCCGCTAGCGGGCGTTCCTCCGTCCAGCCGTCCTCTGTAATTTTCCCGGAAACCAGCAGCTGGACCGCGTCTTTGAAATCTTGCCGCGTGTAGCAGAACGATCCGAGCAGCTCGATCTCGGAACGGATCGTATAGTTGATCGGCAGCACCGTATCGTCGATGCCCAGGCCGATATTCATTAGCGTCCCGCCCGGATTAAGCAGTCTGACGGCCGCTTCCCGGGTCGGCTGAAATCCCGCGGCGTCGATGACGACGTCCGTACCCCGCCCTCCGAAAGCTGCCTGCACCCGCTCTTCCAAATTGTCCTCGCGTACATGGGCCGTATCCGTTATGCCGATACTGCGGCACATCGCCAGCCGGTCCGGATTCGTATCGACGACCATCACTTTGAAAGCGCCCAGCAAAGCCGCCGTCTTCGCGCACAACAGCCCGATCCCTCCGGCGCCGAAGACGATTACATTCGCAAAAGGATGCCGCTCCATCGCCCTTCGGGTCGCCCGCAGCGAGCAGGCAAGCGGCTCGGCCAGGGCGGCGCGCCGGGAACTCATCGCCGCCGGAACTTCAGTTAATGTATCGACCGGTACGATCGCCCATTCTGCGAAGCCTCCCGGCCGGTGGATGCCGATAATGCGCCGCTCGCCGCACAGCTGCGTCAGCCCTTTCAGACAGCGGTCGCACGTTCCGCAGAACAGCAGCGGATTGACGACCGCCTTTTTGTTCAGCCATGCCTCGTCTCCCGGATCGCCGACCTGCTCCACGATCCCGCAAAATTCATGCCCCATAATAAGCGGCGGGACGCGAAGGCTGTTATGTCCCAGATACCCTTCAATCTCCGATCCGCATATCCCTACCGCCTCGATCCGCAGCAGCGCCTCCTGCTTCCCGGGAACCGGGCGGTTATGCTCCTCCAGCTTCATCGTTTCAGGTGCCGTCCAAACCAATACGTTCATCCCGCTTGCCTCCGTCTCCATGTTTTGCTTTATTTCGGGTCCTCCGCAAACCAGCTCGTCCCGATCTCCCGCCGCTCGCTTGCCTCATTCTTCCGCAGCACCTCCATACATTCCTGATAGGAGCGCTGAATATGTCTGCGCATGATCTGCTCCGCCGATGCCGGATCGCGCGCCACCAGCGCCTCGATCAGCTCGCGATGATCGTTGTACTCCTTCTGCTTCGTGGAAGTCATGCCGAGAATCCGGTTGACCAGCTCGATCTGAAACGAGATCGATTCGTACACCTGGATGAGCCGGGAATGCCGGGAAAGTTGAATGATGCTCTGATGCAGATGCAGCGATTCCTTAAGCAAGGTCGGTTTCGTCTCGTCGTGCAGCCAGTCGCCCATCTGGCCGTAAAATTCGACCAATTCCCGGATTTCCTCATCCGAGGCATGCTGAGTGGTCAGATGGATGGCCAGCGCTTCCAGAGATGAACGCAGCGAATAAATCTCGAAGATGTCGGCCGCCTCCATCTTTTTGACAACAGGGCCTTTGCTCGGAACGATCGTAACGATCCCTTCCCCGGACAGATGGCGGATCGCTTCCCGGACCGGCGACTGGCTGATGCCGTACTCCTTGGCCAGCTTGATCTCGACGATCCGCTCCCCGGGGTTCAGCTCGCCGCTTAATATTTTCCGCTTAATAAGCTCTACGAGCTCGTGGCTCATGCTTTTTTTCTGAAGCAGGATTTTCGGTTCCGTTGGTTGCACAGGTTCCAACTCCTTTCTTCACGGTGATTTTATA
>NZ_JBYUPU010000024.1:0-100277 GCF_058135425.1 Paenibacillus sp. MAH-35 | reverse complement strand
AAAGTAATTATATGTAGAGGATATAGTCTACTTACTCTTAGTAAACTATATTGCTTAAATGTTATCGTTCTCCCAGCAATCTTTTCAGTATAAACATAAGCAAAAATGAATCCAGATAAAACAAAAAAGAAATCAACTAAAAGCCAGCCATATTGATAAAACCAATAAGCAATAGATCTAAACGGACTCTCGCTCTGTGGTATGAAATGCTGATAATGCCAGAAAAATGCAACACCTATTGCAGCAATACCTCTTAACGAATCTAATGCCGATAATCTATTATTTATAAGTCTCAAGAGAATCCTCCTAGCAAGTATAGATGGCTTACAGTTACATTATTAAAAAATATTGATTAAATCTCTCAATCGATTTTGAAAGAGAAAAACGTAAGCAATAAAGAAAAAAAGCCCTGAATACAAGGCTTTTTTTATATGCGGTCGGAGGGATTTGAACCCTCACACCCGATGGGCACTACCCCCTCAAGATAGCGTGTCTGCCGTTCCACCACGACCGCAAATCGGAGATAGATGTTAGTTAAAGGAAATATGAGCCATGTAGGACTCGAACCTACGACACCCTGATTAAAAGTCAGGTGCTCTACCAACTGAGCTAATGGCTCATGGATATGCCCCGACCTTATTGCTGTTGAGGGGCTCTGCTGTGACAAGCCTTAGATGCTCGTCCCCATGAAATATGAAGATGGAGGAATGGTGACCCGTAGGGGATTCGAACCCCTGTTACCTCCGTGAAAGGGAGGTGTCTTAACCCCTTGACCAACGGGCCATGTTGCTTGATTCTACTGCCGCCCTTCAAAGCGACAAGTGTTATTATATCGGAATTAGGGGACATTGACAAGCATTTTTTCAAATCGTTTTTTGGAGTAATGGCATGACCTCAAACCTGCTCTTTGGCTGGCTGAACCGCGCTTCAACTCACCCTTGTTCTACAACTTCCATCTCCGGATATTAAAGGACACCGTTGCTGCAGGTGTTGAACGTTAAGCACCAACTTCAATTTTATGAAACAATCCGAATGTGCTATGCTTTTTCCATATTGGAGGTGATCCGGACGATGCTCGTGTACCATAAATCGAACCAAAGTGTGCTTGAAGAACCGGTGAGGCTGCCCACCCCGGACGAAGTAGCCTGGATTCGTCTCCGCGCCCCCGAGCCGGAACAACTGCAGCACATTCTTCAAGACGTATTCCACTGCCACCCGCTGCTCGTCGAGGATTGCATTAAGATGAATCAGCGTCCTAAGATGGACCGTTACAAAGATCATATCTTCATTTCCTTTTACAGCCTAAACAAAAATTTGAGCTCCTCCGAAATCGCGATTGTTATCGGCACTAACTTTATAGTAACGGTGTACAAACAAGATATCCCGTTCCTTGACGATCTCTACTCGGAGTTTCAGCAGGTGGAGGGAAAGATGGAGTATACGGGACGGATTTTGTATCATATTTTGGACCGGTGCGTGGACGAATATATGGAGCACGTTTACCAGTTGGACGATCGAATTGACCGGCTCGAGCAATCCATTTATCACAATCCGTACGTTCGCGTCGCCCAAGACATTTTCCGGATGAAACGGACGCTTCACATGCTCCGTCGCATCTTTGTGGAAGAACGGACTTTGCTCGGCGCGATCGGCCACCAAAACTTCCCCTATATCCGCCAGGAATCCGACGTTTATTTCGTCGATATTTACGACCATTTGTCGCGCGTCGTCGACTCGCTGGACATTTATCGGGAATCGCTAAACGGCTTGCTGGAGCTGCAGATGAACATGAAATCCGACCGGATGAACGAAATTATGAAGACGCTCACGATTGCCAGCACGTTTTTTATGCCGTTAACATTCATCGTTGGGATATACGGTATGAACTTCGACCGGATGCCCGAGCTGGATTGGAACTATGGGTATCTGGCCGTTTGGGTCATCATGGCGGCCGTGGCCGTCGGCATGTGGATTTATTATAAGAAGAAGAAGTGGATGTGACGGGGCTCCGACGCCCCTCCTGTCGGGTTCTCATCCCTCGATCTTTCTCACGTAACACAAAAAAGCCGCCTTAATGGCGGCTTTTTCGTTACGGAGAAAGAGGGATACTCTCCAGCTTTCCAAGCCTCCGAGACTGCGTAGTATTCCTTTCGAAGCGCTGCTCCGACGCCCCCTCTATTCGGGTTCTAATCCCTTCCTCTTAACGCAAAAAAGCCGCCTTAATGGCGGCTTTTTCGTTACGGAGAAAGAGGGATTCGAACCCTCGCGGCTGTTACACCCTAACGCTTTAGCAAAGCGCCCCCTTCGGCCTCTTGGGTATCTCTCCATGAGAAGTAAAAACCTCCCCGAACAGGACTCGAACCTGTGACAACTCGGTTAACAGCCGAGTGCTCTACCAACTGAGCTATCAGGGAACGTATATTGTTAAATTATCATGAATCGGCGGCCAAGTCAAGCTGGAGCAGTTTCAATTTACCTTTGCATGTGCCGCAAGCGTATTTACGCGGATCCATCCTCCGTTTGCGCATATAGGAGGTGCCGCACGATACGCATTCTAGCTTGTACCGAAACGGCTGCGGCTTTCGTTTCATCCCGAGCGACTGGCAGTAACGCGTACCTCCGACTTCCGCGAGCAGCTTTTTGAAATCCTCGTCCCGATGCCTGTACCCTTTACGCTGTAAATGCAAATGATAATGACACAGCTCATGCTTAATAATTTTCTCGACTTCTTCCGGTCCGAACGTTTCGTATTGATGCCAGCTAATATCGATATGATGAGACTTCATAAAATACCGTCCGCCTGTCGTCCGCAGCCGCGTATTGAATGTCGCCCAATGCAGAAAAGGGCGTTTGAAGTAATGCAGAGAGATCCGCTCCACCCATTGCTGCAACTGCCGGTCGTCCATTCGCCCCCTCCTCCTTCGGCCTTCCGCGGTAAGTAAACTTTACTTGAATTTGTACTCCATCATAGGCTACACTGTCAAGTAGAACAAGTCGGAACGAACGCTTTTCGCAACCAAGCAAAGCCCTGAGAGGAGAACGAAACCGCGATGCCGAAAATGAGATATGCCGTGCTGAAGCTCGGCGAAACTTTGGAATTCGTCGAAATGCCTGCCGATCACGTGTACCAATTAACCGCTTTAAACCGCCGCCTGCATAAAGAGCTGGACAAGCTGACAGCCGATGGCGTCCCTACGCTGCCTCACGTCGTGGCTGAATGCGATTCGCTGGATATCGTAGACAACGCATGCACGGTCCTGCACGGACTTGAGTACATGAACGCGCTGGAGCGTTCCTTTGCCCAGCTTGACGAGAAATCTTATCCGCTCATCTCCTTGCTCACCGAGATTCGGGCGCTGCAAGCCCAACTGGAGCAATGGTACGAAGAGGAAGAAGACGCCTGACACATTTGCCGCAATAGGACCTGCACCGCATCCGCCTTTTCCCCATATCCTATAGGTAGTAGCACATCACGAGTGTGAAAACTATGGGAAAGGGGATGGAACTATGCCGCAGTGGCTTTGCCATCAACTGGAGAAAGCGTTTCGCAAGAAGGATATTCGGCAAGTTCGGCTGCTGAACGACTGCTGGTTTTTTTATCGCACACGAACAACCGACTCGAAGGAGTCCATTCATATATCCAGACCGTAAACGCCCCGGAGACAGCGTCCCCAGGGCGTTTCTTCGTTATAGTTCAGACTGGAAGGCTGGAGGGGGAAACCTGCCTTCTTGACCCGTTGCGGATAACCCCCGTTTAATACACACCTGGCCTACAGCATCCCGCCTATTTGCCGTTCTGGCTTTTCATCGTCAGCCCGACCCGTCCCTTCTTCAAATCCACATTCAGCACCCACACCGTCACCGTATCGCCAACCGACACGACATCCATCGGATGTTTGACGAACGTATCGCTCATCTGGGAAATGTGAACGAGTCCGTCATTTTTGATCCCGATGTCGACAAATGCACCAAAGTCGATCACATTGCGAACCGTACCCTGCAACTGCATCCCCGGCGTCAGATCTTCAAGCTGCAGCACATCGGTGCGGAAAATCGGCGGCGGCAGCTCTTCGCGCGGATCGCGTCCGGGCTTCTGCAAGCTGTCCAGGATGTCCCGCAGCGTCGGCACCCCGACGTCCAGCTTGGTCGCCAGCGTGTCTACATCAGCGTGCTGCAGCTTCTCCTTCAGTTCCTTGGTGCCGAGCTGATCCAGCTCCACCCGCAGTTCGCGGAACAACCGGTCGACGACCTCGTACGATTCCGGATGAATCGGCGTATTGTCGAGCGGATTCTCACCTTCGCTGATCCGCATAAACCCGATGCACTGCTCGAACGTCTTCGCCCCAAGCCGCGGTACCTTCTGCAACTGCTTGCGATTGACGAATTTGCCATTTTCCTCGCGGAATTTGACGATATTTTTGGCGATCGTGCCGTTGACACCCGATACATAGGAGAGCAGCGACGGCGAAGCGGTGTTCAGATCGACGCCGACATGGTTCACCGCAGACTCGACGACCGCCTTCAGGCTTTCCTCCAGATGCTTCTGCGCCACATCGTGCTGGTACTGACCGACACCGATCGCCTTCGGTTCGATCTTCACCAGCTCCGCCAGCGGGTCCTGCAAACGCCGGGCGATCGAGATCGCACTCCGCTCCGCCACGTCCAGATTCGGGAACTCTTCCTGCGCCAGCTTGGACGCCGAGTAGACGCTCGCTCCGGCCTCGTTGACGATCAAATATTGCAGCCCGCGTCCCTTCACCTTCCCGATCAAATCCGCGATGAACTGCTCCGTCTCCCGGGAAGCCGTTCCGTTGCCGATCACGACCAGCTGCACGCCATATTTCTCGATCGCTGCTTTCACCTTAGCTTCCGCTTCCGCTACTTTGTTGTTCGGCGGGGTCGGATAGACGACATCGATGTACAGCGTTTTTCCCGTCTCGTCCACAACCGCAAGCTTGCAGCCCGTCCGGAAAGCCGGGTCCACGCCCAGGACGACCTTTCCTTTGACCGGCGCCTGAAGAAGCAGATTACGCAAATTTTCCGCGAAAATCTGGATCGCATGCTCCTCCGCCTTCTCCGTCAGCTCCCCGCGCACTTCGCGCTCGATCGACGGGGCGATCAGCCGCTTGTAGGCATCCTCGATCACCAGTTGCAGCGTTTGCTTGACGATGGAGTCGCCTTTGATCGTCTGTTTGCCGATGTAATCGTGGATACGATCCGCCGGCACTTCCAGCTTCACCTTCAGCACCTCTTCCCGCTCTCCGCGGTTAATCGCAAGCGTCCGGTGCGGCGGCAGACGGCGAACCGGCTCCTGGTACGCGTAATACATCTCGTACACCGACTCCTGGTCCTTATCCTTGGCTTCCGTTACAATGATGCCCTGGTCCTGCGTATGCTTGCGCACCCAAGCCCGTATTTTGGCGTCGTCCGCGATATTTTCGGCAATGATGTCCATGGCCCCTTGGATCGCGTCCTCGGCTGTATTCACCTGCTTGTCCGCATCGATATACTTCGACGCCTCCTGCTCCAGAGACCCTTGACGCGGCTGCGTCAGAATCCAGGCCGACAGCGGCTCCAAGCCGCGCTCTTTGGCTACGCTGGCTCTCGTCTTCCGCTTTTGCCGGTACGGCCGGTACAGGTCTTCCACTTCCTGCAGCTTCACCGCTTGCTCGATCGATGCTTTCAGCTCGCCGGTCAGCTTGCCCTGCTCGTCGATCAGCCGGATGACTTCCAGTTTGCGATCCTCGAGATTGCGCAAATATTGCAGCCGCTCCTCGATGTCCCGGAGCTGCGTCTCATCCAGCTCACCCGTCATCTCCTTGCGGTAGCGCGCGATAAACGGAATCGTGTTGCCTTCGTCCAGCAAGCCGACCGAGGTACGCACTTTCGTAAACGGGAGCTGCAGCTCCTTGGCGATTTGCTTCAAGATCCGTTCCTGCTGAAGCGCTTTATGTTCTTCGGTCATTTCCGGTTTGGCCGTATCCGGGTCTTGAAGGGCCGTGCGGTTGGTTTCCAGCTCTTTGGTCATGCCCTACCTCTTTCTGCTATGGTTTCATTGTACATCTCTTCTACTGTAATATTTTCGCTTTGGGGCATGCGGATTCCTGCCTAAATGGACTTTTTTCTCCGATTGAGGAACAAGTGTGCCTATGATTATGAGGATGCTTTTTCAGGTAACAATATGATCCTGCAGATAGCCAGCAAGTATGTCGGATCAAACCAATCGGTTGTCCCCAGCTTATGCACAGATTATCCACAAGGAGCCGAGAAAGTATTGATAAAAACAAAAAAACGAGGGCTTCCCCCCGTCCGTTCGTTGTTGTAGCCGATTAAAAATCAATCAACCCTACGCTAATCTGCAAAGCTTCGTCCACCTTACGCATCGACTCGTCGTCCAAATGCGTAATCTTGTCGGTAAGCCTCTGCTTATCGATCGTCCGGATCTGCTCGAGCAAAATAACCGAGTCGCGGTCGAACCCGTGCGTTTCCGCATCGATTTCCACATGGGTCGGCAGCTTCGCTTTCTGAATTTGCGCAGTGATTGCCGCAACGATTACGGTTGGGCTGAACCGGTTTCCGATGTCATTCTGAATGATGAGCACAGGCCGAACTCCACCTTGTTCTGATCCCACTACAGGAGACAAGTCCGCAAAAAATACATCGCCACGTTTCACTATCAAGCTCTACACCCCGCTAACTAAGCGCTCAAGGGTACCGTCCGCTTCTTCCTCCGCTTGAAAAGCCTCTGCCGCCATATGCAGATTGATCTTCGCCATTTCCATATACCCGCGCTGCATCGACTCGCGCAAATGGCGCTTCTTACGTTCCATGAGATACAGCTTCATGGCTTGACGAATGAATTCGCTGCGATTGGAGTTTTCCTTCTCCACGATGCCGTCGACTTCCTGCAGCAAGTAATCCGGCAGACTGATCATGATCCTTTTCGTGTTATGCACATTGGCCACCGATCTCGCACCCCCAAAACATTCCCAAACCAATACTACCATTATGTCGTGCATGAAGTAATTTTATACAAGACCAAGTATATGCGCTGGATATATCACGTATGTATACCCGTTGCAAATCTTTGTCCGAGAGCCGCAACCCCGTTGCAAGCCTGGTCATACGCATCACGGAACACCCCTTCCCAGGCGCTGTCCTCTCACTTGGGAGAAGAGGAAAATTTGTTAACGTACCGGGAACAGTCCCCAAAATTGCCGTCTCTACCTATTCGATCCGCGACGACAAAATCCTTTGTTTGGTTGCATAAATGTTGTTGGTAAATGTTGATAAACCGTGTCGAAACTGTTATTCTGACTGCCTTGTCATTCATATAATAAGATGTAGAAAACGAAGCGGGACGAACTCCCTCACTACGAAAAAGCTGCTCCGAAGTAACAGGATGAGAAAGAGATCAACGATCCGTACTCCAAACGTGGAGGGAATCACTTTACGAATCCAAAACTAACGGATCAAAGGGTTTAAAACGTCTTCCCTCCGGCCGTCCCGAATATACACCCGAGGCACCCGGTGAGAAACCATGCACGTAATCTCGTAGTTCACCGTGCCGAGCAAAGCGGCAAGATCCTCGGCGGTAATCGCTTCGTCCTGCTGGCGCCCCATCAGCACCACTTCTTCCTCTTTGGACAAGTCGCCAAGTCCGCTGACGTTCGCCATGCACTGATCCATACAGATCCGTCCAACAATCGGCACCTTCCGCCCGCGCACGATCGCCTGCGCTTTCCCGGACAACATCCGGCTGTAGCCGTCCGCGTAACCGATCGGTAGCGTCGCGATACATTCTTCCCCGGAGGTGTGGTACATCGTGCCGTAGCTTATGCCAGAGCCCGCAGGAAGCGTCTTGACGTGAACAGCCCTCGTCTTGATACTCATCACCGGCTCGAGCTGCACGCGCTCTTTATTCACCTCTTCAGACGGGTATAGGCCGTACATCCCAATTCCTAGCCGAACCATCGTGTACGACAGCTCCGGACAATCGATTCCCGCTGCGCTGTTCCCGGTATGAACGTAACGGAACGTCATTCCCCGCTCCTCCAAATGCCGGATAATCCGCTCAAACTTCCGGTGCTGCTCCAACGTATACGCTTTATCCGCCTCGTCGACGCAAGCGAAGTGTGTATACACGCCTTCCACATCCAACAATGGGTGTTCGACCGCTCGTGTTATATAGGAAATGGCTTCGTCGTTAGGTTGAAGTCCAAGGCGTCCCATGCCAGTATCTATTTTGATGTGGACTTTGAGTTTGCGAGGTGTTGCAGTTGCAGCTGTTGCGGTCATATTGGTATCAATATCAATATCGTTAGCGTGAATGCTCTCGGGATTGCTGGTAAACGCATCAGTACTCATGCTTTCGGAAACTGCAGCAGTTTCCGGCATAGAGACCCTCCCCGTGGTTGCATCCGTAGTCATCACACTTGCGGCATGACAGCCGGCGTGTGACTGGGAACCTCGCATCGAAGATGGGCTGCCCTGTCGAACACTCGCTCCCATCACAGCATGCGCAGAATCCTCCGGCCTTTTTTCCAGCCAAGAACTTCCCGCCTCCGCCGTCTGACCTGAAGTTGCTTGAAGCCGCTCTTCCAACGCCGTCCACAATTCATCTTGAAACACCGTTAACGTAATATCATGCTCGATCGCAAGCGGAATGCCTTCCGGCTGCGTGTACCCAAGCACCAGGATCGGCGCCTTCACTCCCTCACGCCGAAGCTCCAGCGCTTCGTCCAAGAAGGCGACCCCGATATAGCTGACGCCGCACTCCATTGCTTCTAGCGCCACTTTTACCGCGCCGTGTCCGTATCCGTCCGCTTTGACGACCGCCATCACCTTCATCTCCGCCGGCAGCGCCTGCCGAAATGCCCATATGTTGTGCCGCAGCGCATCCAGCGAAACCTCCACCCACGTCGGCCGATAAAACGTCTCCAACCTGTTCACCTTCTTCTAGTCATCAATCCCCCACCACCGGAGCCCGCCAAAAAACACATAAACCTATGGTAATGCCATCCCCCCAGGCTGTCAATGAACAAAGAGTCACATATTCGTGATCTGGGGGCGGTAATAAAAGGGAATGCCCGGTTTCCGTTTTTTGAAAGAGTGGATTCTCTTTTTAAACTACGACAGCACAATTATATAACAGGATTTTCCTGGCGAATGTCGAATAACTAAGGGACACGAAATGAATGGGAGTGTACCCCTTATGCTTTCGAAAAATCGCCTCGGCCCCGCGCCAAAAGTCTATTTCCGACCTGAGATGGTTAACTGTCCGCATTGCGGAGTCAAACTCAGACGTTCCCATAACGCATGGAAGAAGAAAATTTCAACGCTGACCGGCGTCATTCACGCATGGAGTATGGCTTACCTGTGCCCTAACGCGAACTGCACCCATGCAGGCGTAGCCTATAAATCTGCAGAAGCCGAAATGCTCAGTATGAAGCATTCCTCTTATGGCTACGACGTGCTCTGCCTCGTTGGAGAGTTGCGCTTTAAACAGCATCGCACTTGTAAAGAGATTGCAGATCTGCTGAACGCGCGTGGCATTGCAACAAGCGAGCGATATGCCCAAACATTGTATGAGCGTTATCAAACCCTGCTTGCGGCCAGCCTTGACGATTACGTGAGGCAAAGCTTGGCAGAAACGACGGCACAAAATGGTGGGATCATCCTCTCGATGGACGGTGTCCAACCTGAAAAGGGAAACGAGATGCTCTACGTCATTCGCGAAGTATTCAGTGGTGCGATTCTCGCCGCACAGAATATGAAAAGCGGAGCGGCTGCTGAATTGCGTACGCTCATCGAACCCATTATAGAAATGGGGTTTCCCATTGTGGGGATCGTCAGCGATGGACAAGTGTCCATCCGTCAGGCATTCGAAACGCTTTTACCGGACGTACCTTATCAGTACTGCCAATACCACTACCTCAAAGACATTGCCAAACCCGTCGTAGACGCGGATCGCAAGCTCAAAATGGAGTTGAAAAAGGGCATGCGTGGCCTGCGGGATGTGGAAAGAAAAATCGAGCAGGCGGAGAAGAAAGCTATGAAAACGGCCCAAACGAGCGAAGGCGAAGGCTCAGACGTTTCACATACTGAAGCGCAAGCCGTTGTAAGTGAAGCTCAGGTGGCCAAAGGTTATGTCGCTGCTGTTCGTGCTTTGCTTCTAGAAGACGGGGAGCCACCGCTCGAGTTACCCGGGATGCTCATATATGAACGAGCCCAAGCCATACAGGCGTCGCTTGCGCGATGCTTGACTAAAAAAAGAGCCTCATCTTCTTCAGGGTTTGGTGAGAATTTTCAGTAAACTTAGTGATCAGACATCCCGGTACGAGTCGGTAACCCGTTGGGCTAAGCCGCTCGCTCATATCGCGGCCGCGCTGGAACCAGGTGAAGACAAAACGAGCGAAACGGTCGAATGGGAAATGACCCAATTGCTTGCGTGGCTCAAACAGACCTACACGCATGAAGAAGATGCGCCTATGGTGGCGAATGTGTTGAACTATTCACGCGGTTTCTGGAAGGGACTGTTTACCTGCTACGACCACGATCACGTGCCGCGCACCAACAACGATCTGGAGCAATTTTTCCGCCGAACGAAGGCTTGCCATCGTCGGATCACGGACTTCGTAATTGGAACAGCTACATCATTCGAAACGGAGAAATGATTGTGCTCGTGGACGATGCGCTTCGCCAAAAGTACGTCATCGCCCGTTTGAGAACTGTGAGCTATGAAACGTATGCTCAGCGCAAAGCACGATGGAACGAGCGCCTATCCGAAGGCGTTCAGCGTAGGCGCTTTAATCGCAGCCCTCATACTTTTTTGCAACAATTGGAAGACCAGTGGGATCAATTATAGAGCGTTAGTTGATTGTGCCGTCGTAGTTTTAAAAAACAAAATACCCGATCCCCTAACAAGGAAATCAGGTATCGATCTAAACTTGTACCTTTAATTGCTGTCTAAGTGCTTCTTGCATATACTCAAGGAGCTCGTCCTTCAGATCATCCCTCTTTAGAGCAAACTCAATTGTTGTTTTAATAAATCCCATCTTTTCACCAACATCATATCTGGTTCCGTCGAAATGATAAGCATACACATCTTCTATGCGACATAGTTCTGAAATAGCATCCGTTAATTGAATTTCACCGCCAGCCCCTGTTTCCTGGTTCTCCAATATGTCAAATATTTTAGGGGACAAGATATATCTGCCCATAATGGCAAGGTTAGAAGGGGCATTGGCTTTTTTCGGTTTTTCAACTAAGTTAAGCACTTGAAACAATCTTTCCCTGACATTCCTCGAATCCACAATTCCATAACGAGATACCTCCTCGTCCGATACAGGCTTTACACCTACAATGGATGACTCAACCTCATCGTATAAATCAATCATTTGTTTCAAGCATGGCCGTTCTGCGTCTACGATGTCATCGCCTAGTAGAACCGCAAATGGTTCGTTGCCTACAAATTTTCTAGCACACCATACTGCATGTCCTAATCCAAGTGGTGTTTTTTGACGGATATAATGAATATCAACAAGTTGGGATGCTTTTTGAACTTCATTTAAAATATCAAATTTACCCTTATTCGCTAAACTAGTTTCAAGCTCGTAACTGGAATCGAAGTGATCTTCAATAGCGCGTTTACCTTTTCCAGTAACGATAATAATATCCTCAATACCTGATTCAACTGCTTCCTCGATAATATATTGAATAGTAGGCTTGTCCACAATGGGCAGCATTTCTTTGGGCATTGCTTTAGTTGCTGGCAAAAATCTTGTGCCTAGTCCAGCAGCAGGGATAATCGCTTTCCTAACTTTTGTCACGTCTCAACCTCCGACAAGATATTACTTCACAATAATTTAATATGTTTACAAAAGTCTATTATATCCATGTTAATAGTCCCTGAATTCGTTGTCAATTAATGTCCATTCACAATTAAATAAACAAAAAAATACCCCACTCCAAGTAAAGTGGGGCGCCTCGCTAGAATGTCATTTACTTCCCAACCTGCCCTTGAACAGATTGTGCGACCCGAATCATCTCGGTCTCAGTAAGATCTCCAGTCGACAGTCGAAACTCTACACCATCGTAAGTCCAAGTCAACGTACGCAACCCTCTAGCCTCACCAGTCACTATACCAAGCGTATAGCCGAGGTCGAGAATATCACCAGTTAGAGAAGTGACCGTTTTCGTCTGGGGCATCGATTCGGTGATAGTGTAATTGTATGTGCCCGAATAACGGAGCAATATCGCTTTATCCTCACCGAGATTTATTTCCTTCAAATCCTGCAACCTAACACCCATCGGCATATAATCTGGCTCGAGGATTCCAAAGTTAAGCGCCCCCGCCTTATCCGTCGTACCAGTCTTCTGAACAGAAGTCCCCGTGGACCCTTGCTTAGTTGCAACTCCTATTGTACCCGAGGTAGGAAGCGACTGAATATTCCAGCTTGTCATATTTCGCTGCATATCAAATGAATCCTTCTCAAACTTCTTACCAAACTCGAATTGATCAAAACTTACTTTCACCATTACATTGTTGTTCTCATCGGAAACCTGCACTTGCCGCGGTGCATAGTCCTTTTTGCTTAGCCAAATCTTTTGCCGGGCCAACAATCCGTTCTGATAATTAGCCACGACATCGAATACATACGCATCCTTCTCTTCAGTAAAACGCCGCTCGTTGTCCATCACGATACTCTGCACCAGTGACTGATACAGATATACTTGTCCGGAATTCTCCGGCCAATCGCTCTGGAAACGGAACATCTTATTCAAATGCGGCGTTAATACGAAGACGCCCTCATCGTTACGCAGAACAATTTGTGTGACATCCTTGGCTTCATTCGTCAGCGCTATCCGATAATAATGTGGATTCTGATACCAGACTTCCACTTCATACTGCTGCGCCTGCTGCCCGGTATGCAGCGTCATCTTCCCTGCGCCCTGATAGCTGTTCAGCTTCCCGATCACATGATCCAAATCCTTGACAACTTGTTCCGCATTTTTCGTCCCACATCCAGCTGTAACTAATACAACGCACATCACGATGGCCAGTACCCATGTGACCCGACGCATTTAATCCACCCCTCACACGATTAATGATTACTTGTACCATTTGTATGTGGGGGGTTGGTCAAATATGCAGAGTAACGAAAACAACCGCAAAAACTGCCCTGTCGATTAAACAATACAAAGTGATATTCCATATAAAGGGGGTGTTCCGCCACACGGTACCCCTCTACATACTGTTCGTCAAGTTAATTTGGTATTGAAATTTAGAATGAAACCGCAGATCCGGCGTCTGTTTACTCTGTCCATGGTATCCTTCTCTATGCCGGACGCAAGACAATCACACAGATCCAATAGGTTGACAAAGACGACTGTTTTATTGTCACTAATTACTTGAATCATGCTCATTGGTGTATGAGTCACATGAATGAGCGAGCCTTAACATTTTTCTTATTATTTTTAATACTGATTACGATGACTTTGAAGTTCGACTTGAATTTTGCATTCGATTAAATGTTACTTCTTTGCATTTTTTTTGCTACTGATGTTGAATTGAAAGTTATAGCTGTTAATTTTTTCCCTAACCAAATAGATGAACGTTCAATATATTTCTCAGACAAATGCGAAACAGGTATGGATAATACAATGATAATACCTGATGCTAAAAGGCCAAATTCTAAGGGGTGTTTCGAAGCTTGAGGGATCATCTTAAGCATGAAGATACAAACAATATTCAAAAAAATAACGTTAAATAAATATAAACTGTAACTAATACTTCCCAAGTAAGCAGAGAACTTGTTTTCAAGAAATCTTCCTGTATTACCTGCTTTACTGTAATAAATCATACCAACTAACATACTTGCAAAAACCGAATGGGCGATCAATGCCGTATTGGGCGCATGGGGAACGATATGGCGAACTAAAATCATACATATAACTATAAATGGAATGCCCTTCTTATTAAAGTGTGTGAAAATCTGTTCCCCTAATTTTGTAGATATAATGAATCCCATGGAGAAACTTAACAAACTTGAAGTAATTGCCGGGTCTCCGGTTAAAAACAGAATTGGATTATCGGCTATAAGAATGGAATAAATCATATATAAGATCAATCCAATAACTCCGCCAATTCGAAAAACATAAAACCCAAGAAGAATAAAAGGTATTGCAATCACTTCAATCCTTAGTGTCCACGAAGCACCATGCATTGCCGTTTCAGTCAATAATGCATTTTTAACAAATATACTCCAGGTAAATGGAGAAAAAGAGGTTGGAAACCATTTACTTAACAAAAGTGTTATTGAAAAAAGAACGAGTAAACAAATAATGAGTGCAGGATAGATTCGTAGAATTCTTTTAATTACGAAGTCGATACATAATCTGAAAAATCCCTTTTTTCCGTTTATTAAGGAGTTAAATAAAACTACACCACTCAGAACAAAGAATATTGCAACCGCTGTTTCACCATTAAATATCATCAAACCTACTTTAGTGACAACGTCGTAGGTTCCTGGGATATTCTGAATAGGAACCAAAAGCACTCGATCGATCAAGCTTAAGTCCATTAACAATATTGCATGGTAAATTATTACAGCTAAAGTTGCATATCCACGAAGGCCATCAAGTGCAAGATTTCTTTTCACTCATACGTTCCCCTTCAACCATCTATTTGATTAACCTTTGGAAGAACTGAACTATATCCATTGTTGACATAGGATTTTAATCACTATATAAGTTGAACTCATGAACTCAGCACCGACCAAACCGGGTAATAGATAGAGAAAGCACCGGAAAGGCGGGTTGAAAAATGACACATCAAGAAGAAATATTTATGATCCAGAGAGCCATGCGAGAAACCCATAACACACGGCTATACGAACGTTATTTGTCCGTCCGACTTCACTTGAAGGGACGGACATTTACGGCTATCGCAGACATACGCACGTATCAAACCGTCAGCACGTATTGGCAAGACTATCAAGAGAGCGGGATCGCCGGTCTTGAACTCGATCATGCACCAGGCGGACCCAAGAAGTTGAGCGAGGAACAAGAACAAACCCTTGCGGACACCATCGCCAAACAGTACCCGGATGGGAACATTGTCATGGTGTTGGATAATTACCGCATTCACCACGCCGAAAAGCTACAATCTTTTTTGAAAAAGAACCCACGACTTCAATTAGTTTTTCTACCCAAGTATAGCCCGGAGCTTAATCCGGTTGAAGGGCTGCGGAAACGGCTAAAAAGTGATGTGGTCAACAATGTTTTCTTCAGCAAGTTTTACCAAATCCGCACACACGTCGCTGCTTTCATGAAACGAATCAATCAACATCCATTGGAGGTTATTGATCGTCTCCTCACTTGGATATGAAATTCTTCAGTTCATCTTATATAGTAAAAAACTACGATGTTGGGACTATTGAAAGTCGATGTTATCTATCACAACCTCATCGGCATTAAGGAGTCCATATGTCTTACTGCGTTGCCCTAAGATAAGTGAATATGTTTATCAACCTAAAAACTTCTTCCTTACATAGGCTACAAGTAGAGGGGAACACCTTCAAAAATCGCGTTACTTAAGATAATTCAGTTTTCACAAAATAATCCTTAGCATTTATACCAAGTTCACTTCGAACAGTTTCATTGGCAAAAAGATATTTCATACAAAGCTCAGCCTCAGTTGAATCAGAAAAATATAGACCGCAGTTTGCCTTTAAGCATATATCTTTCAATTCTTCTATGGATTCTTGAACAAGTAATGGTATTCCATTGTTTATGGCAAGCATAGTATACTCCAGCCATTTTTTTGAATCAACCACACAAAGTATCTTAGCGTTTAACAATTGGTCATTTTGCAACCAATCAGCATGGACGAATTTATATTTTTTTTGTATACCAGCATCTAATCGATTTATTGCATTTGCAAAATCATTATTAATCTTGTCTCCGACTAATGCGATTAAATTATCATTATTTTGGTTCGATGGAGTCGGACTTATTTCATCATATGTCTTCAAAATTTTAGATACTTGATTTTCATACAAATTATTTTCAATTTTTTCGTATGATTTTTCACCTAATAATTGGATTAGTTCTGGATTTTCCAAAAACTTACTCATTGTCTCAGCCAATTCATTTGAATTTCCTGGAGAAAAAAGAAACCCGGTTTTATTATGAATTATCATCTCCGGTATTCCACCCGCATTTGAAGCTATCACAGGGATACGTGCTGCCATAGCCTCCGTAATAGAAACTGGTTGATTTTCATTCCAGATGGAGGGTAGGATTAATATATCTGTTTGAGAATATACCTTTTCGATGTTCTCATTTTTAACTTTCCCCCAAAACTCAATATTTTTCTCCAAATTATTTTCTTTAATATATTTTTCATAATTATTTCGTTGTTCCCCATCACCAACGAGATTAATCATTATGTGATCTCTATTTTTGAGCTTATTTAATGCTTCTAACAAGAATTGCACACCTTTATGGTATCCAAAGTGTCCAACGAATGTAAACCTGATTTTTTCACTCTTCTCTTTCTTTATAGATGAAAATCGCTTAATATCTAACCCATTCCATATAACTTTAAACTTATTTTTTGGGAAACCTGCCTTAACATATGTGTCTGCCAAGTACTGACTCGGAGAAATAAACATATCGACATGACACAATTGGATAGAGAAATAATCCTTTCTCATTTTTATAGGAATATTCCTCATCTCTCCATCATGAATGAAAGACATACAATTCGAACAATCATTGAAATCACTACACACTGCTTCTTTTGAGTTAATTATTGTATTTTTAAAGCAAAAACCCCAATGATCATGTAATGTCATGACTGTTTTGATGCCTCTAGATTTTGCAATATGAATACAACCTAATGATAATCCAATAATATTATGAAAGTGCACAATCTCCGGATCAAACCTATCCAAGACTGAAATAAAGTGATTTTCAATTTCTTTATGATGGAAATTTACAAATTCAGGTTGATAATCTATAGACTGCAGATGAATTCTATACACATGGAGCCCCTCATATTCATCGAATCTTAACGAATGCCTCTCTCCATGTGTTTTTATGTCACCTGTAAACACGGTAACATCGTGCCCCATGTTTTTTAAACTTTTTGCTTGTGCATGAGCTATAAGTTCCGCTCCTCCGATAAAATCTGGTGGATAAACATTGGAACAGAATAAAATTCTTTTCCTAGAATTCTCGTTGTTATACATAACTAACTCCTAGTAATTATATTAACTTCCTTTTATTTTTTCATACATCGTTTGCGCGGTTGTGCCTATCCGCAGTTCTCCTTGGCGTTTTTGCGGTGAGAAATAAGCTAAACCAAGCCCTCCCCACATTTCACCTTGCCCACCACCACCATGTTCAATGATACGTCCAGGAATAAAATCCAAATCAACCCATTGAGCATAAGGAGATTTTTCCCACCCAGCTTCCAACATCCCTCGCCTACATTCCGGATTAAAACTATCATGCAGCATAACAAACATCGGTTTTTTGGGAACATAACTGTGGAGACAAGCTATATCTTTTTTAATTCCTTCAGCTGAGTGATCTCCATCAACCAGAATAAAATCAACTGGTATATTATTGTCATCAAGTTCTTTTAAAAGTATCGGCAAAATTGTAGATGAAGGACCTGTTAAGAAACTTACATTCCCAAACTGCTGAAATTTACCAGGGATGCTAGGATCAATGTCAATAGAGAATACCGTACTTGATAGCTGGGAAATAAGTGATAAGCTTCCACCCTTATAAGTGCCGATTTCAATACAACATTTTGGTTGTATCCTTGACAGTAAACCAGTCAATCCCAGTCTTTCAGAATGGTTCATTTGCCAATCATCACATAAACAATTTGGGTACAAGATGCTTTCCCAGTTGTATCCAGAACTGTTGAAATCTCGCTCTCTCAAAATATCAACAAACCCCTTTGCATATTCTTTCCACGTCTTAATATCCCGTAATTGAGCTTCTTTCGATAATTTTGATCTTAATTCACTATCACTAGCTAAGGATTGAATGGCCTGTGATAAAGCCGTGACCTCTTTAATTTTAGTCGTTAAGCACCCTCCATATTTAGCCAACTCCCCCATAACTCCATCTTCGGAACATATACACGGCTTGCCATGCCAGATACTTTCCATGATTGGCATTCCAAAACCTTCTATAAAAGATGGATATACTGTAAAGTCACATTTTTGATATAATTCTATTAATTTTGTGTCATCCACTACACCAAGCCATGATACTCTATTATTTTTTTTTGCGACCGATTGAACATACTCAGGAATTTCATCATTTCCTGCATACCGGTTTCCAACAAGAGTAAGCTTCCAATTTATATGAGGATTAATTTTTTCTAACTGTAAGCATGCCTCAATAAGGGTTTTATGATTCTTTCGTGGCTCTAGAGTTGATACACAAAGAATATTTATTTCACCACTATTTAATACAGTTAACTGTTCCGCTCGTGGAGCTCCAGCAAATTCTCCAGGAAGCAGATTGGTAATAACTTTTGCTCCATTTATATTCCTTTGGCTCCAAAATGTCTTTAGACTGTCTGATGAAAAGTTAGATATCGGAACAATGATATCGCATTCAGCTAAGCCTAACATGTAATCTGTATGATTTTGTAATACGCCTTCGTTACACAGTTCTGGATGTATTAACGGTATCGCATCATAAAAAATCCCTGCTAATTTAATTCCACGTGTTTTAGCAAATTTCCGAATTTTTTTAGCATAATTCTCATTGATTGTCTCAGTAAATAACAACCATGATGGTCCTGAAGCTGTCTTTAATACTTCATCTAGTGTAACCCTATTCTGCTCACTAGATAAAACTTCTGAATCAGTGATAACTGGCCCATTATACTGACCCAATTGTCCATACTCAAGACTTGTTGGCATTACATAGCAACCTTTAGCATCATCCCAGATAACAAATATCGGTTGAACAAATGTTTGAAGTTCTCTTGAAAGTCTTCTAGTAACTCTTATAACTCCAGAATTTGCTGGATCTTTACACGCATTTGTTACATCAATTATAATCATTAATTCATTGTAAAGATTATCTATAATAACGTGAAAATCATTTATTACACGATTCCAGGTAAAGTAAGTATGAAATTTTTCTCTTTTAGAATTGGTTCCAAACCTAACTAGATCACTTCCTTCTAGTATTAATATTGCTTTTTCAACCATGTCATTCATGTTTTCGCACAAAAAAATTGGATCTACAATTACTTCCGGATGAGCCGCAACATTAAAAGCCAGAACTGGACTATCAAGCCATTGCATTTCCGTCAAAGGCAGATTAAATCCTTCCCATTTGGAAAAAGAAACCCCTAAATCGGCCAACATCATAATCTCCTGCAATTCCTTATCATCAGGAAAACCAATTGGTATAATATTTTTCCTGATTTTTTTTGGAATCTCTGCTTGATTCTCCTCAGCTAAAATGAGCACCACACTTTTAGGGTGCGTCTCAATGACCCTGGAAATAAAATCAAACGCAGCATATGAATTTTTATAACTATCTGGTTCCCATCTACCTAAACATAGAATTATTTTGTTTCCTTCATCTCTATATTTTCTAGCTATTTGCATAGATTTCTCAGAATATATAGATAAATCTTGAGCTTGCCATATTGACGATTCCATGTGATCGGCAGCTAGTAGTACTCTTTTTACGGGTACTTTATTATTGGAATCCAACATACTTTGAGTTCTAGCAATGAAATCACTAATAGCAACAATAAGAGATGATTTATTAAGAAATTCTTGTCTTAAAGACCTTAGCTTCTCTTGTACGACTAGAGCCCCTCCCTGAAATCCCTCCACAGGCACCGCGCCACAATCAAAGAAAATCGTTTTGACCCCTTCTTGTTCGAAAAAGGGAATTGAACTAAAAAAGGGCCAGCCCCCGATAATAGCGATATCTGGCTTATTATACTCGTTAAAACATATTTCCCAATTATCTCGAAGCCATTTATCAGTAAATTCATTCAAATTTAAATAATCGTTATCCACAGGTACACTAATTATTTCAGTTGAGATATCCTTCATAGTTTCTTCATTGAATTTATTTCCCATAAACACAACCTCGTGACCGGCATCTTTAAAGCCACGAGCAAGAATTAATAAAGCACGATCTACTCCAAAACGAAACAAAAACCGCTCATTGCATATCAAAATTTTCATAATATTCTCCCTATGCTTTATAGGCTATTATTGAATAGTCCATTTCTTTGACGAAAAAGGAAGCAAGCGCGTTGGTAATTTCAGTGTCTCCTGTTAAGACTTTATTTAGGTATTCATCTGGATGCAGCCGTAGTATATTAACGCGATCAAACCCACGCTCTTCTACAACAAATTGTAAAAACATTGGTGGCAAAGGATTTTTGTGCGTAGGGTCCACATAAAAGTTACATGAACCAACAATTAAGTTTTCCGGGTTTGGAGTTTCTAATATTAACAGTCCACCTGGTTGGAGGACTCTAATAGCCTCATCAATCATTTTAACCAACGTTTTATACGATAAATGTTCAGCAATATGGAACCCAGTTATCGCACCAAACGAATTCGAACTTTGACTAGAAAGATACTCCAACGCATCACATTTCAAAACATCCAATCCAAGTCCCTTACATGTTTCAATCATCTTCTGATTTGTATCAATACCCTTAGCGACAAGGCTGTTCTCCCTCATTAATTCTAGCCACTCGCCTCTACCGCATCCTATATCAAGGATTGGGCTATTGCTCAAACCCACACTCACTTCTTTAAGGTAAGGTACATAAATGGATTGTCTTAATTTAATCTCTTCTCTTGTTCCTCTAAACTTATTTTCAAAGGCAACATACATGTCATCCAGCAAAGGTTCATGCTCATTCACAATACCTTCAATACGCGTCATACGTTCTTCAATGTCCCGGTATTGCTCCTTCTTTTCATTATTTTGCAATTCAATTAACTTGATAAAGTTATTTAATCTATTATCTGCTTCAACCATAATATGATTGAGTGCTAAGAATTGATTATTTAGTTCCTCTATTTTCTTTTCAGCGACTCCATACGTATCTACAGTGGTATCTATAATAACTCTGATCTCTTGTTCTATTTCCATTCTTTGTTCATTGTATTTTGCATGAATATACGAGTCCAACTGGGAAAGATGTTGACTGGTTTGTGGCAATCTAAGAACACCAGAAATAATCCTGATTAAATATCCAAATAACGGTATTTTTTTAATTTTTTTATTTAACGTTCTCTTCTTATATGCATTGTACAGTCCGTTTACTTTAATATTTCTGTCTTTACCTTCTGGTGAGTTACTTATAGTCCAAAGTATTTCAATTTTATCCAATGCTAGACTTCTCAACATCGACAAATGATTATTCAAACCTTCTAAATCAGGTTCTCGCAATAATAGAGCTAGATATGCATTGACCACAAAGTCAACATCAGAATAAACCAGAAGTTCTTCGACATTATATTCATTTTTTCGAACTATTCGGGGAGTGTTATTAATCTGCTTGTTTAGTGTAGTATTACTATTTTTCCTGTCTGTCTCCTTAGCAAGTCGAGATTGTTGTAATGCAACTTCTTGTTTTATTTTTTCCATTAATTTCTTGACATTTACTTTTTCTTGCATTTTTTTAGCCTCCAGGTTTCTTCATATTCAACAACTCATTGTCACCAATCTTCTCGCTGATATTGATAATATTCTGATTACATATCTTCATTTCATTTGTCAGTTCAGTTATTGCTTTCAGCATTTCTCCATTAAATTCATTCTGCCTATTCATTATGGGTGCAAAGTACCAATTAAGAATCTTTATAATTACCTTTTTGAAAAACACAAAAAAAGGTCCCATAAAACGACGATTTGAAGTTAGTACTCGATCACCTTCCCTAAAAACTTCTGGCTTCACATTCTTTAGTATATCTCCAACGTTTTCAACCCTTCTATAAGAATTATTAATCTCTCTGGCACTGCTTTGAATTTCCTTCATAATCTCACGAACCGTTTTTTGATTCATACTTATCACCGTTTCACTTTTGAATCTGCGTCTTTCTGTACTATTAAAGACCCCACACTTGTTTTATTCCCTCTATCCTTAAACCATGCAACGTTTTCTTCAACCATATCAACTTCAACATAGTAATCCCCTTGCGATTCAGGGACAATAACTTTCAGTGGGATATCTTTAACTTCACCTGGCTTTATCGTAGTTACATCTGTTCTGATATTATCAAAAAGGATCATCTTCTTATCTCGATCCAATAGATGGTAAGATAAATAATAGTTATTATCTTTCGATGAAATAGGGTAATCTTTATTGTTTTTTACACGGACCAACATTGAAACTTCTTTACCACCGTTACTAACTATTAGTTTTTTAGCCACTTGCAACGATACTTGGCTATCCTTATTAGAGCAACTTACTGTAAATAAGCAAAGTATGATTATAAATGTAGTTTTTATATATTTATTGATTATCAAGCTCGCTCCTCTTTTCTGAAGTACTGCTGATCGTTTTAGACGAAGAACACTCAACGGAAACATAACAACAGCCCACAAAAGGATTTTCAGAACCTGCAATAACTTGTAGAGTCTTTACATGATCCCACCAATCATAATTTTTCTGAATGTGATTTGAACCTTCATGAATAGCAACAGTTAAACTGTAGTTTCCTAGACCAAAATTAACTTTTATTTTGAAGCTAACTTCGTTTAAATCATTCTTTTTCACTTTTCCAATACTATAACCCTGGTGATATGTGTTTGTACCAAATATTTCATTACCCACTCTATCTTTAAACAAAATTCCAATTGTAGGGTCAGATATATCAGTTATACTCTCAAATAAAACACGAACATCAATCTCGTCTCCCACCTGAACAACACATATATCTTTGTTCTGATTAGATAGTATTTTAACATCCGCTATCTTAACAGACCCTTCCCCTGATCTTGTGGTAACTCTAGTTCCCTTCCCTTGTGATTGCCTTATTTGATATTCTGCTTCTCTCTTTGCAATTGATGCATTATAAAAATCAATAATTTCCTCAGGTTTACCTTCCTTTACTAAGGTACCTCGGTCAAGTAGAATTGCTCTATCACATAGGTTTTTTATAGCCGCGGCATCATGAGAAACAAAGAGTAGTGTTGTCCCCTCATTTCTAAATTCTTTAATCCGATTAAAACACTTTTGTTGGAAATAGGCATCCCCTACAGACAAAGCCTCGTCAACAATTAATATGTCAGGTCGAATTGCTGTAGCTGCAGCAAAAGCAATACGTACAGCCATTCCACTTGAATATGTTCTAAGGGGTTCATCAATATATTGACCAATCTCTGCGAAAGCTTCTATTTCAGGTAGTAATGTGGTTATTTCTTCATTATTCAACCCCATTAATTGCCCAGTAATGTACACATTCTGTCTTCCTGTAAAATCAGGGTGAAATCCCATTCCCAACTCGAGAAGTGCTGCAACTTTACCAGAAACCGAAATATGCCCAACTGTTGGAGCAGCAGTTCCAGTTAACATTTTTAGCAGAGTACTCTTCCCTGCTCCATTTTGACCCACTATTCCAACAGCCTGTCCCGATTCTATCTCAAAATTCAATCCTCTCAATACCCATGTTTCGTCATGTTTATATTTTTTACCCATAGTAATCCATTCGATAATACGAGCCGCTTTGTTCTTATATTTCTTATATTTCTTTCCCAGATTCTGTACTGAAATAGTTCCTGTCATAGTTCATCCACCAATTCTTTGTTTAATTTCCGAAAAACAAAATAGCCTAGGAGTAAACAAAGTATAGAGAAAGCAGTCACCGGTATTAACCTTTCCCACACAGGCCAAAAGCCATATAAAAAAATATCCTGAGTAGATCTTATAATAACACTTAGGGGATTAAGATCTAGAATCCATCTAAGTTGTTGCGGAATTATTTCTATAGGATAAACAATAGGAGTAAGCCAAAACCAAAATTGAAGAACAACCGACATCGAATGCCCGATATCTCTAAAAAATACGTTCAGTGTTGCAAAAAAAATACCCAAACCACAAGCGATACATTGCTGCAGTATAAGTAATGGTACTAGACTTATAAATGATATAGCTGGCTCCCGGTGCGAAAGGAATAAAAATAATATAAATAAGGCCATCAGGATCATATAATTAATCGCTGCTGAAATCACCACAAATAGCGGCAAGCTTATTCTGGGAAAATTCACCTTTTTAATCAAGTTTGCTTGTTCTAGAAAAATAGTTTGTGTCCTATTTAATACTTCAGAAAAAAATTGCCAACTCACTATTCCAGCTATCAAGTAAATACTATACCCTAAATCATCTTCTATTGCAGGAAGCTTTGCTTTCATCACTTGTGAAAATATCAGTGTGTAGATTAGTATTTGTGCTAGTGGATTAAGAATAGCCCATAATGAACCAAAAACTGTATTCAAATATTTTGTTTTAAAATCTCTTACTACCATCCCATGAATAAATGATCTATATTGCCAAATTGCTTTTATAATAATTTGTTCCTCCTAACAATATCTAACATGAAATGATATATATCGTTTAAACTTATTTCAAGGGGTATAGTTCTGCGCCACCCTGTATCTGCTATCAACCTGGAGTTATTTCCAAAATAAACAGGAAAATCTACTGGGCGTAATAAGTTTTCATCAACAGTTACATTGATTTTTTTATTTGACTGACTAACAAAATAATTAAGCAAATAACAAATCTCTACTGGTTTCGAAGAGCATATATTGTATACTTCGCCACTCTTGCCCCTCACCATAAGCATTTGGTAAGCCTTAACAATATCTCTAACATCTAAGAAATCCCTTTTTGCAGTTAAATTACCCACTATTATCTCAGGATTCACTCTATTGCCCAATTCAATTTCAGCAACTTGTTTTGCAAAATCAGTAGCTACAAAACCACTACCTTGGCCTGGACCGATATGATTAAACGGTCGAGCATGAACAATATCTAAGCCATAAGAGTTAATATAGTGTTTAGAAAGTAAGTGCACACTAGCCTTTGATACACCATAAGGACTAATGGGATTTAGCGGAGTTGTTTCACTTATTGGCATACTATCCGTACAAACTTTTCCGTATTCTTCAGAAGAGCCAACGACTAGCAGCTTTGATTGAGTTGATATGGTGCTAGAAACAAGAGCCTCTAGCAAGTTCATTGTTACACCAAAGTTTGAATCCATTGTTTCTATTTTATTGTTCCAAGAATACTTAACAGAACTTTGGCCAGCTAAATGATATATTTCGTCAGGCTTAATGTCGTTTAATAAACTTAGTATAGCTCCCTGATCATTCAAATTAAGAGTGACTATTTTCCATTCATCAGCCATCACAGGGGAACTCCTTCGGCTAGTTCCCCATACTTCGTATCCGATTGAAACTAAATATCTACACAAGTATTCTCCAACAAAACCTGTTGCTCCAGTAACTAGTGCTTTCATTGGAAGCATCCTTTGTCCTTATTTTTTTCCCCATATCCGCAAATCACTCTCAACCATCATAGTAACCAATTGCTCAAACCCAACCTCCAGCTCCCAGCCAAGTTTTTTCTTGGCTTTTGTCGGATCCCCCAACAACAAGTCCACCTCTGCAGGACGAACAAACTTAGGGTCTACAACAACATAGTCCCTCCAATTTAAACCTACATGTCCAAAAGCAATTTCTACTAGTTCCTCAACTGTATGAGTCTCTCCAGTTGCAATTACATAGTCGTCTGCTTGGTCCTGTTGAAGCATCAGCCACATTGCTTTAACGTAGTCACCGGCAAAGCCCCAATCACGCTTTGCATCCAAGTTACCCATACGTAATTCTTTTTGCATCCCCAGCTTAATGCGAGCAACGGCGTCCGTTACTTTTCTTGTAACGAACTCCACTCCACGGCGCGGAGATTCGTGGTTAAACAAAATGCCTGATGTTGCAAACATGTCGAAGCTCTCGCGATAATTAACTGTAATCCAGTGTCCGTATACCTTTGCGACACCATAAGGACTTCTTGGATAGAACGGAGTCGTCTCTTTTTGAGGCGTTTCAACGACTTTACCAAACATTTCGCTGCTGGATGCCTGATAAAACTTGGCTTCCGGTTTGGTCAAACGAACAGCTTCCAACATATTTGTTACTCCAATAGCCGTCGATTGTCCAGTTAGTACCGGCTGAACCCAAGATGTTCCTACAAATGACTGTGCAGCTAGGTTATATACCTCATCTGGGTTAGACTGCCTTACCGAATGAATGAGAGAACCTTGATCCAGCAAATCGCCTTCAATAAATTCGATTTCATTCTTAATATGGTGAATATTTTCCATAATCGGAGAACTGGTTCTTCTGCGTAGTCCAAACACTTTATATCCTTTTTCAAGTAGAAGCTCCGCAAGATAAGATCCATCTTGTCCAGTTACTCCAGTGATAAGCGCATTCTTTGCCATGTTATATACTCCTCTACATAATTTTAAATTAAAAATAAATATGGCCCGATATTAAAGGTACTTCTCCAGCTTCTGTGTACGAAGCTCCTTAAGAAGCAATTTCACTTCCTGAGCCTTATCTTTGGAACAAATTAACGTAACGTCTTCGGTATCGACAATAATTAGATCTTCGACGCCTAGAGTTGCGATGAGTTTACCATTACTTTCGATAATACATCTTTTTGTATCCAGATTCAGTATATTCCCTTTAATTACGTTTCCGTTCTCATCACGGTCATTAATTCGATCTAGAGCCGTCCAGCTTCCAACATCGTCCCACCCGAAAATGCAAGGGATGACGAAAATACTGCTAGCCTTCTCCATAATCCCATAATCGATAGATTGATCCGGCATTTTTATAAATTCCTTTTTGATTACCTCATTCCTATTCGTCTGCCATTCAGAATCTGCCCGCATCGTTTCCAAAACATCATGCATATCTGGCATGAACTCTTGAATATATCTTCTTATAACTTCTGTTTTCCATACAAAAATTCCACTATTCCAGTAGTAGTTTCCTGAATCCAAATAAGATCTTGCCGTATCATAATCTGGCTTTTCTACAAATTTGTTTACTTTATATACTTCCAATTCATTCATAGGAATCATTTCTTTAGTACTTTCAATGTATCCATACCCTGTTTCTGGATATGTAGGTTGAATTCCCAAGGTAACCAGATTTTCATCTTTTCGGGCTACTTGAACAGCTGTTTCAATAATTTTAATGAAACCATCCACATTTTCTATAATATGATCGGATGGCAGAACTACCATTGTACTATCAGGGTATCTTTCCTCTATGGCAATCGATGCCACCCCCAAGCAAGGAGCGGTATTCCTCCCCAGTGGCTCGATAATAATATTCTCGATTGGCAGCGCAGGTACCTGGGCATGGATCAATTCTGCGTATAACTCGTTCGTAACAATGAAGATCCGAGATAAGTCAATCAATCTTTCTAGACGCGATATAGTTTGTTGAATCATGGATTTTGATCCGGAAATATTTAGAAACTGTTTAGGCAAATTTGTTCTGCTTTTTGGCCAGAATCTTTCTCCCTTGCCTCCGGCCATTATAACCGCGGTTATTGTCACTACTACAACCTCCAAACCTGCATTTTCGACAAAAATATTCTAATTTTTCCCTTCAACTGTTTAAGTTTATAATATACTTAGTAAAAGGGCAATAAAATGGAAATTACCCGCGTACCGTCTTCTTTGTTATAATCATAGCAAGAGAACCTGGTGTTTATCCATTATCAAATGTTTACCATACATTTTTGGGGTGTTACACTCACATCCTTTACATTATCCATATCGACTATTATAGCCGAAAAGGAGCTTTATGTCGTGAATCTTCCGATTTTGTCGAACCAAGGTGCAAATTTGAATCAGACACTTGAAACCAATCAAAAACTCGAACAACGTAAAATACTTTCAACTGCAATGTCTATTGGCTTCATTATGATAGAGTTTTTATCATTTACATCCATCTATTTTCTACTCTACTACGTGAGGCTGGAGTTTGAATTTAATCATGAAGTATCTGTATTTGACTTCACTGCCCCCCGTTTTGAGATTTATTTGCTATTTTACTCGATATCCTCAGTCATATATTTATTTCTAGTTTATCGATATCGTATATTCACTTTCAGGTCTAACTTTGGCCTTTCCGATGAATTGTTAAAAATGACTAGAGCTTATTCTCTCGCTATATTATTGACGGTCGGGATAAGCTTTTTGTTGAAAATTGATGAATACTCTAGGATCGTTATTGTGAGCTATTGGATTGGTGTTATCCTGTGGTCCGCCATCTTGCGTTGGATCAAAAGAAAAGTTTACTTCTCATTTGCAACTAAAGGCATTGTAAGCCGAAATGTGTTAATTGTTGGAGCCGGTAAAATGGGTCATCTGATCATGGATGAACTGTCTGCTAACAAATGGCTTGGCTATCGAATTATTGGGTTTGTCGATGACGATACTAATAAATACGAAAATCACATCCAATTTTTGGGCGCAACAACCGCTATAAATAAAATCATAGGACAACATGTGATAGATGAATTAATAATTACAATTCCTTCCGAACGGGATCTTGTCAATAAGATCCTAAGGGATCTAAGAAAGATTGATATTAAAATTAATATTATACCCGACATGTTTAATTTAGTGACGAGTACCGTTCAATTCGGCAGCATTAATGCCTTACCAGTTGTAACCTTGGTCAAAACTCCAATGAGGGGTACAGGGTTACTTTTAAAAAGAATATTCGATTTATTAGGTGCATCCTTGCTTATAGTATTAATATCTCCAATTCTCCTTGCTACAGCTTTAGCTATTAAAACAACTTCAAAAGGGCCAATAATTTACACACAGCAACGACTAGGAAAGAATGGGAAAATATTCAAAATGTATAAATTTCGCTCTATGGTCGTTAATGCAGATCAAATAAAAGAAAAGCTGGTGCATCTTAATGAATCCGACGGTCTCGCTTTCAAAATAAAGAATGATCCGAGAATAACTCCGGTAGGACGGTTCATTAGAAAATATTCGATTGATGAACTTCCGCAGTTCTTTAATATACTAAAAGGAGATATGAGCCTAGTTGGGCCAAGACCTCCTCTTCCTAACGAGGTAGAACGATACGGAGATTGGGAATGGAGACGACTCGAGGTACTTCCAGGGATCACGGGACTTTGGCAAGTGAGCGGCAGAAGTGATTTATCGTTTCAGCAATGGATGAACCTTGACGTATACTATATTGAAAACTGGAGTCTGGCCCTGGACATCAAAATTATGCTGAAAACAATTTCCGTCGTGATGAAAGGCGAAGGAGCATATTAGATTATGAATGTTTTTTTAGACGCCCAGCCTTTACTAGGAAATAAAAGTGGGATTGCTCGCTATGTAGGCTGTCTGTTCAATGAATATCAAAACGACGAGGAACTGAATGTTTCTTTGGCCTTTAATAGAATAGCTAAAGGAATACAAATTAACGAAATCTCGGCTTCACGAGTTTTACTGAAACACATTATCAACCAAAGATACCCATACAAAGTCATCCGAAGACTGATGAAGCCTAACTTCCTATACAATTTCCCATATGACTTTATGAAATCAAAATCAGCACAGCTTTTTCACGGAACCAACTTTACTTATAACCGAACGATGGCTGGAAAAAGTGTTATCACTATCCATGATCTGGCCTATATGAAATTTCCGGAATCAACAAGCGACAAAATCTACAAACATCACAGCAAATGGGTGCCGTATAGTGCTCAAAAATGCGATCACATTATTGCTGATTCTGAGCAGACGAAAATAGATATCATGGATTTGCTTAACATAGCTGAGCACAAAATTTCAGTTATACATTTGGCCGCTGATGAACAATTTATGCCATTACCGGAATCCGAATATCTGCCTATCATTCAAAGTTATCATTTGCCAGAGCGATACATTTTATTCGTTGGAACGTTGGAGCCGAGAAAAAATTTACTCGGTCTATTAAAATCGTATCTTTTATTAAAGCAGAATACAGATGTAACCGATAAGCTGGTCATTGTTGGAGCCAAAGGGTGGAAGTACTCCCCTATGTTTGAGTTTATTCGTGATAACGAGCTGGAATCCGACGTCATTTTCATGGGGTATATTGAGGATGAGCATTTACCTGCCATATACAATGGGGCCACAACGTTCGTCATGCCTTCCATTTATGAAGGATTTGGGATTCCCATTCTGGAAGCGATGAAATGCGGAATACCGGTAATCGGCTCAGATGTTTCATCCATTCCTGAAGTAATAGGTTCATATGGGATCCAAGTAACCCCCCACGACTATGAATCCTGGGCCAATCATCTATATAGGATCTTATCTGACGATGCAGTACGTAAGTCTTATTCCAGTTTATCTTTGCAAAGAGCAGCCCACTTTTCTTGGAAACAAACAGCTCAGGCAACCAAACAAGTATATCTGGACGTTCTCAATTCCAACTTCCCAGAAAACAAGGAGCTATCCTATGAAAATCGCGATTATACACGACTACCTCAATCAGTACGGGGGAGCGGAACGGGTACTTGAAATCTTTATGGAGATGTTTCCTGAGGCTCCGATCTACACCATGGTCTCCGATCTTTCCAAAATGCCGGAGAAGTTTCAAAAAGCCGATATTCGAACTTCTTTTATTCAGAAAATACCTTTTTCTAAAAATCATTATAAAAAAATGCTCTCCCTCTTCCCGATCGCAGTCGAGCAATTCGATCTCCGAGGCTATGATGTTATTCTTAGTAGCTCAAGTGCATTTGCAAAAGGTGTCATTACGAACCCGAATCAGCTTCACATCTGTTATTGTTATACACCGATGAGGTATGTATGGGATCTTTATCATCAATATATGAATGAAGATATTACGAATCCGATCTTCAAATTCGCGCTTCCCCGCGTTCTTCACAAAATAAGAATGTGGGATCAGTTGACAGCCCAAAGGGTCGATCATTTCATTGCTGATTCTAAAAGTATTTCCAGAAGGATCAACAAATACTACGGACGAGACTCCGAGGTTATATATCCCCCAGTGAATTTGGATCAGTTTTATCGTTCCGATACGATTGGAGATTATTATCTTATCGTTTCGCGGCTTATTCCATACAAGCGGATCGATATTGTCATTCAAGCATTTAACGAACTGAATTTGCCCCTCGTTATTATTGGTGATGGGTATGATAGAAAAAGGCTGGAAGCTATGGCTGGTCCCAGCGTAAAGCTTTTAGGCTTTCAATCGGACGAAGTCATTGCCGAGTACTACTCCAAATGCAAATGTTTTATTCTCGGAGGGGAAGAGGACTTTGGAATCACACCTTTGGAGGCACAAGCAAGCGGCCGTCCAGTTATCGCCTATCGCAAAGGTGGCGCGCTAGAGACTGTTAAAGAAAACCAAACTGGACTGTTCTTCGACCACTCTACACCTGAGAGCGTCATTGCAGCAGTCCGTCAGATAGAGACAATGAACTTCGATTCAAACCAAATTCAAGCTCACGCCAACGAATTTAGCACGACCACCTTTAAACAAAAAATAATGGATTTTATACAAGAGAAGATTGAAAGAAAAGCAACTAGTTAGGCAAGCAACTTGGTATTCCATATAAAAGCAGCCTACTCGCTTCCTAATTCCCCAATCCAATGATAAAATAACACCATACAAAGGAGAAGAGAAACGAGGTACTATCGCAATGAGTCAACCCGTCTACGGTAAAAGTAGCAAAGCTGCCAAGCAGAGGCAACGCAATACAGAGGAAACGTCGATTCTTTACTGGCTAACTGTGTTTTTTGTAGTCGCATTTATGTTTTTTTCTTCATTTCAGACGGCTTTATTTAACGGCGAGTCCAATCAGCTCTTTGCGGTCAATTCGTTCGAAAACCCGATTTTTTCCGCGCTGCTTTGGAGTTCGTTCATCCTGGTGTTCATCGCAATTTATTTCTTCAGTAATTGGAAGCTAAAGGATCGGGCGGATTTATTGTCGATTGGTGTATGGCTGATTCCACTGACTTATGTGATTTCTTCGTTCACAGCGGCTTCGGATCATTTGTCCACGAAGATGATTTTTCTCCAAATCATGTACTCGTCATTTTTTGTTATAGGTATTTATTTGAATAAAAACCAATTAGGTAACAGTATCCTTCGAAACGCAATTGTGATGTGCAGCTATGTCATTGTGCTGTACGGGATTTTGAATTTGTTCGGCAATGCGTATGCAAGAGACGGCGTGATGCTGACGGATCAAGGCTTGCGTCTCACTTCCGTGTTCCAGTATGCCAATGCATATGCGGCTTTTCTGATGGCAGCGTTATTTGCTTGCTTGTATCTTCTTGTTCATTCCCGTAAATGGTACGCCATAGCTGGACATAGCTTAATGCTCGTTCCAATTATTGTATCATTTTGGCTTACACTCTCGCGGGGAGGCATAGTCGTCATCCCGTTTGTGCTGCTTCTGGTTCTTCCGTTTATATCGCTTAAAAAACAGTTTTTATTCTTAGGATATCTGGTTATTGCCAGCTTAGGTTCGTTTGCCATTACGGACAAGATGAACGCTGTAGGGAACGACATCGTATCCAGAATATTAGCGACACGGACCCCAGATGGCAAAGTATCTTTGCTCGGCTTATCCGATCCCAAAGTGTTGGAAGGCTGGACGTACCTCCTAATCGCTACTGTTGGAGTCGCAGCCGTTACGTTCCTGATTCACCGTTTTCTCGGCATTCGTTTTTTGGAAAAGCAAGTATCGTGGCTATCCTTTAAATTTTCGTCGTTCGCTCTGCCCGTGTTGGCCGTTGTGGTCGGGCTTATCGGCTTTTATATTCTGACCAGCGATTCGCCGATTCGTAAAATGTTGCCCGACACGCTCGAAAAACGGATAGAAAATATTAACTTTGAGCAGCATAGTGTATTGGAACGGACAACCTTCTACAAAGATGCGTTCAAGCTAATTGGCGATTACCCGATCACTGGGGCCGGCGGTGGCGGATGGGCCGCTTTGTATGAGAAATACCAGAACAACCCGTACACCAGCAGACAAGCGCATAACTTCTTCCTTCAATTTTGGATTGAAGTGGGCACGCTCGGAATTGTAATCTTAGCTGCATTCCTGCTGTACATTATGTACCAGTATATCCGGTCGTATATAACGAGTGATGAAACATCACGCCGAAACACTTTTATTTTCTATATTATTGCGATTTCTCTGCTCGTTCACAGTGTAATTGACTTTGAGATGAGTTACGCCTTTATCGCTTCGCTTGTTTTCCTTTGTCTCGGCGGGATGGTTTCCGGCTTTTCAACGAAGGAACTGGCATTTACGAATAAAAGCTTTTTTACGAAGTGGCGGATCTCCTATCCAATTATGCTTGGGGTCATCGCTATTGTTACATTCATTTATTCTGCAACTTCCATGAGCGCAAACTCCAGGTTCGCTGCGTCCTTAAACAACGCAGCAGCTCAAAAACCGCTGCAGGAGATTATGAATCCGCTGAACGGAGCGTTAGATTTAAAAGCGACGCATCCCGATTATGTGCTTACCAAAGTTGGCTTTCTGATACAGCTGTACTCCCAGAACAAGGACGAAAATATATTCAACGAGGCTATTACTTTGATTCAAGCTACGAGAGCCAAGGAGCCTCATAACAAGTCAATTTTTGGACAAGAGTACCAACTGTATTCGCTGAAAAACGATCAAGATAAATTGTTGGAGCTGGCTACAGAAGGGTTAGAGAAGTATCCTTGGGACACTTCGTTGTACGACAGTTTTGCTACGATGCATTTACAGCGTAGTCAGGCCGCTCGAGCAGGAAACAATAAAGCTTTAGCGGATCAACATGCGGATAAGGTGATCGGGGCATACCAAACCGTAATCCAGAAGATTGAACATCTGAAGACGTTGCCGGATGCTCAAATGCAAGGGGCAGCCTTCGATCTTTCCGTTACTCTGACCTCTGCAGCAGGCCAAGCCTACTACGGTAAAGGTGATTACAATGCTGCTGCCGAAGCATTAAAAGGCTCCATTGGCGGCAATATTGACGATGCGAATATCCAGACCGTCATTCGCTGGTACCTGGCCTCGGTTATGAAGCAAGGAAAGTCGGACCAAGAGTTGTATAACAAGCTGGTTGCTAAAAATCCGAACGAGAAAAACGAAATTGATAAATTGCTGCAAATGCAATAAGAATGACAATGGTTCGACAGTCGCAGTGGGGCCGAGCGCCGCGTGTCGGGAGTTGTACTTTTGCTTGGCCGGTCAAGACACTTAGCCAAAAACCATCTTAACCTACACCCTCGCTTCTCCCTCCAGGAGAGCGAGGGTTTTCTTTCCTCCACTGGCTATCATCAATTACAAATCCCTCCATGAAAATTTTTTTTGAATGGAATTCATATCCAACCCCCATTAAAAATACCAATTGTTTCGAACCTTTATAGGTAGGGTAATAATTATGGACGTCTTCCCAGAAAGGAGGTGAACGAAACCTTATGAGGAGACTCTATTTCCTCCCAAACGATAACCATATAAAGAAAAGGAGCGGGAGACGATTGTTGAACAAAACGATCACAAAGAAGACCTCCGGCTTGCTGGCCACTTTACTGATCTTGTCCATGCTCGTTCCAGCCCTTGCTTCCGCAGGCATTTATTTTTCAGGTACTTTTAGTTCCAATGGGACTGTGAGCGGGAATGTCTATTTCAACAACGACGGAGACACTGTCGGGGATGACGTTTATGGGCAAAATACGGTAACTGTCGGCGTTTACAGCAAAAACGGAGATTTTATTCGGACGCTACAAGTTTCGAAGGCAACCTACGAAGATGGCACTTCTTATTACAGTATTCCCGGCAATACGGTGATCAACAGTGTGTATGACGCCATCTACTTCAAATACGACAACAGCGTAACCGAAAATGTATACCGTCAGCAAACGACTACTCCGCCTGGATGTACATATTGCGGTGGTGGCGGCGGATTTATTCCACCGACTAACGGAAGCGTAATCGAGGCTTCCAATGGAACGGTAAACGCGAATGATTTGAAAAACGCTCTCGACAAGTTCACGGAAGTTACGATCAAAGTGAATGGGGATTCGGTATCCATTCCGGTGTCGGCTTTATTGAATGCAAAAGAGGGTTCGATCCTGAATATCGTTACGGATCATGGCGCCTATATTTTGCCGCTTGATGCTTTCGATTTTGAAGTGTTAGCGAAGCAAATTGATTCCAGCACAGCCGATCTGAAGCTGAACATCGGCATTAAGAAACTGACCGGCGACGAAGCCAAAGCAGTATCCGATGCTATCTCCGCACTAGGCGGTAAGCAGTTGGCCGACGCTGTCGATTTCTCGATCTCGATCGAAGGCAAGGACGGTAAAAAAGCGGCAATCGACTCGTTCGACCGGTACATCAAACGCAAGCTGCCACTTTCGGAGAAACCTTCCGCTACAGGTACGGTTGCGCTGTATAACACAAGCTCCAAGACGCTTAGCTTCGTTCCAGGCCAGCTTTCCGACACGGAAGCCGAGTTCTGGCGCAACGGCAACAGCGTGTACACAGCACTGGAACTTTCCAAATCGTTCACGGACGTGACCTCGCACTGGGGGAAATCGTACATTGATCTGCTGGCCGGCAAACTGATTATCGACGGTGTAACGGATACGACTTTTGAGCCGGATCGCAATATTACCCGTGCCGAATTTGCCGCACTGATCGTTAGATCGCTAGGACTGAGCACCGTATCAGGCGCAACGTACTTTAACGATGTGAATGGAAGCGACTGGTATGCCGGCGTTGTCGGCGCCGCCGCTAAAGCCGGTCTCGTAGACGGTTACGAAGACAGTACGTTCCGTCCGAACGCCCAGATTACTCGCGAAGAGCTTGCTGCGATTGTAGTAAGAGCATACAAGTATGCGGGCGGCAAGACTACGGTGGACGCTTCCACTCAAGCCCAAATCTTGTCCAAATGGTCTGACAGCGATCGGATCGTCTGGGGTCACAAAGAAGTTGCACAAGCCATCGCATCCGGTTTGATGAACGGGATGACCGATACGACTCTGGAGACATACGGGCAAGCGACACGTGCACAAACAGCCGCTATGCTGAAACGGTTCTTATCGGAAGTTAATTTTATCGAGTAATGGATGTGTCCGGCCATGCTTCCTCATGGGGAAGCATGGTTTTTAATTTTTTTCTATTCTCATGTTTCAAATCCCCTGCCATTGGTTAAGTGTAGTTGATGCCCTTATGGAAGGAGGTGGAAAGACGAGATGAGCTACAATAAAAGAAGGAGCGGGAACCTACTAATGAAGAAGAAAATGTGGAAAAAAACGTCGCAGCTACTTGCAGCTCTAATGATTGTATCGATGCTGCTCCCTGTCCTCGCATCGGCCTCGATGAAATTTGGCGGCTCCTTCGCCTACGACGGGAATTTGTCCGGTCAAATCAAGTTTGATGGGACGATTGGAGATGCGGTCTATAATCACTCCCCGATCACTCTGGGGGTATACGGCAGAGATGGAACTCATATTAGGGACATTTCGGTAACCCTGACTGTATACGAGAATCAAACGTCTACTTACAGAGTGGATAATATGGTTATATCGTCCGTATACGACGCTGTTTATTTCTCCTACGGCGGCGAGGTTACAGGTCTTGTGCACCGCGAATCCGACGATAGCGATCCGGATTCGGATCCCGATCCTGGTTCGGGTAATGGCGGCGGTACCGGAGGCGGTTCCGAAAATGGCGGAAACAACGGTAACGAAGGCGGCGGCTCGGAACAACCGGGTGACGTGACCGACGTAATCGATGCATCCGACGACGGTAAAGTCGACGCAGATAAACTGAAAGCCGCACTTGCCAAGTACAAGGAAGTCACAATCCGCGTCAAAGGGGAAACGGCTTCTATTCCGGCATCGGCTCTTGTCGGCGCCCAGCACGGTTCGGTTTTGAATATTGTTTCTAAAGAAGGCTCTTACATATTGCCTCTGGGTGCTATCGATTTGAAACAACTCGCGGACGCGGTTCAGTCGGATGTAGCTGATGTGAATATTCATGTCGGAATGAAGCTGCTGTCCGGAGATGCAGCCGAATCTGTAGCCGATGCTATTGAAAAACTTGGCGCAAAGGCGCTATCCAATGCGTTCGATGTTCAGTTCGCGGTTGAAGGGAAAGACGGCAACAAGAAGCCGGTTCATGTATTCGATCAATACGTGAAGCGGAAAATCCCGCTGCTGCAAAAACCTTCCCAATCGGCTGTGATCGTCCTGTACAACCCGGATACCCGGAAGCTTAGCTTCGTGCCGGGATCGATCACAGACTCGGAAGCAACATTCTGGCGCACGGGGAACAGCATTTATACCGTAATCGAGCTTAACAAGACGTTTAACGATGTAAGCGGCCACTGGGCCAAATCGGATATCGAGCTGCTCGCCAGCAAATTGATCGTCGAAGACGCTACCGACTCAACGTTTGAGCCGAACCGCAACTTGACCCGGGCTGAGTTTGTTGCACTGGCAGTGCGTGCTTTTGGTCTTGTTGAGATTAATGGCGTGACCTATTTTAGCGACGTCAAGACGAGTGACTGGTACTCCGGCATCATTGCAGCTGCAGCGAAAGCCGGTATCATCAACGGGTACGAGGACGATACGTTCCGTCCTGACGATTCGATCACACGGGAAGAGCTGGCGGCGATTATCGTCCGGGCTTATCAGTATGCCGGCGGAGAGATCGCTATGGACGCCTCTAAGCAATCCAAACTGTTAGCCGAATGGAACGACACCGAATGGATCGTTTGGGCGGATACAGAGGTTGCCAAAGCGTTGTCCGCAGGCCTTATGGTCGGTATGTCCGACACGGAGCTTGAAACGTACCGTTCGGCAACACGCGCTCAAACGGTAACGATGCTTAAACGAGTTTTAAGCAAGCTGGACTTTATTGATTGATATCGGGAAACCGACCGAAACCATCGCCGCCCTATCGGGGTGTGCGGTGGTTTTTGATTTTGAGGTTTTGTTTTTGGGATGGGATATGTTTTTGGGGGGTGGGTTCGGGTACGGGTACGGGTTCGGGGTTGCCGGATTGCGGCTCGAGACAGTCGCTACGTGAGGAGCCACAAATATTCCCGCGAGCAGCGAAGAGAAACGATATAAGATTCCAAAATTGAGTATCTCTGAAACTTTCAAAAGGGAGAGTAGAAGTGTAAGCCTGGATCATCAGCAATCTTTTGACCAGGCCCCCATCACAAACCGCAAATTACCAAAATTCCATCATCGAGTACATGCCTTCAGCAACGCTCCATACAACAAACAACCCAAAGACCCGAACAACGACAGTGATCCGGGTCAACGCAATGTTTTCTCAGCCTTCTTACAGAACCAATCGATCAATCTGAAGCCAATTCTCCCTCAAATATCTTCACTATGTAGACTTCAGGCTGGGCCACGAACTCTGCGAAGCTGCACACATCTGCATACTCCTGGTGCTCTTCGTCATAATAGCCGATACATTTTTTCTTCGGATTCCACACCAGCCGGATATGGGAGTAGTTGTCCATCTCGGAGGACAAGACCAGCAGCTTCTGGCGTCCGGCCTTCATCTCAACCGTATCGGTGAGTGAGAAAAACTGAACATAGTTTACCTGTACATCGTTGTCCGGTAATGAAATCCGAAGCTCGTCCCCTGTGAGAAAGGCTATGAGATCCTTTGGCAGCTTATAGCTCTCCAGGGCATACAGCTTATTGTGTAAATTATGAAATTCCGGTGGCTCCAGAGATTTTAAGTATTCCGCCATTTCTGGATGGTTGTTGCTTACTGCAATCGTATACGCCCGCTCTCCCCCCTTTTCCGCTATCGTAACATCGGCCCCGTGTTCGACGAGATACTTTACCATCGATAAATCGCCATTTCGGGCCGCGACCGTTAATGGAGTAGCTTTGTAGGGATACACCATATCGGGTTCATTGAAATTAATATCCGTACCTCTCTCCAAGAAAAAGGCTATGGTCTTATAATCCCGATTGGAGACCGCCTTTCTCAGCGTCCTCCCGCCATGCTTCTTAATATCCAAACCGAGCTCATAGATGAGGGGAAGATTCTTTTTGTTCCCGTAGTAAGCTTGATCATATGCGCCGGATTTCACCTGATTCAGAGCATCCATCTTGGCTCCGTGGGCGACCACACACCGGACTATGTCTTCCCTGCAATACCGTACCGCGATTAAAAAGGACGGATTGTTTTTCACATTCAAATGTACCCCGTGCTGCACCAGCAGCTTCACCACTTCGAACTGCTCCGAGATCAGTGCAAGCTCTAAAGGACTTAAAGTCGTGTATTTCGTTAGAACGATGCCTTGTTCAATATCCCAACCGCTCTCGAGCGCCCCGGTAAGGGCGGAGACATTACCGGAATGAATATGCATCGCAAGCTCGGGCAGAGTCTCAAATTTGCCGATATCTTTAAGCTGAATCATGTCTAAATCACCTATCTCGTATGTTCTAGTAAAATACGCGGGATGCCCGTCCACGAAAGCGATCTACCTTCCTATAATATATCGGATGGATGATCCTGCCGAAGCGAAGATACCCTCAAAAGAACTATCCCCAGCCGATCGGACCGAGCTAAGGCGCCCCCGGCCCACCCTCTCATTATCGAGCAGTCTTGGCGATCTCCTCGTACAGCCTTCTCCAAGCGGGAGACATCCCCTTGAAATGCTCGGCCTTCAGATCGATCTGCCGGGAAGAAACACTGCTTTTGCTCTCGGATTTGGGAGTTGCTTTATTCTTCGTTTTTACGATCGCCTCTTTACCCGTTCTCTTTGTATTTGTACTTGCCGCGGATGAAGACGGGGACGGCGCTTCGCCATTCCCCGACGGACGAGCCGATTTGGCATGCCTCGCCGCTTTCTCCTTCATCTTCTCCCTTTTGCGCTTGGACATCGCTGCCACCCCCTGTTTACTTATCGATCCATTCCTTGCGCAGGTGGAACAACTGCTGGAGCTCACCCGTCGACATCTCGGTAATCCAGCTCTCGCCTCCTACGATCTGCTCATTAAGCGATTGCTTCCGCTCGATCATATCGTCGATCCGTTCCTCAATCGTACCGAGGGTCACAAACTTGTGTACCTGAACGTTGCGGGTTTGCCCGATCCGAAACGCCCGGTCCGTCGCCTGGTTCTCCACAGCCGGGTTCCACCAGCGGTCGAAATGGAAAACATGGTTCGCCCCCGTCAAATTAAGTCCAGTTCCTCCGGCCTTCAGGGAGAGAATAAACACATGCCTTCCCGCCGTATCCGGACCAGCCGATTGGAAGTTTGCGATCATCTTGTCCCGCCCCGCTTTGGTTACGCCGCCGTGCAGGAAAGCTACCTGCTCACCCAGTTGCCGTTCTAGCAGTTCCTTCAGCATATGCCCCGTTTCGACAAACTGCGTAAAGACGAGGCAGCGGTCTCCCTCCTCCCGCAGCTCCTCCACCATTTCCAGCAAACGCGTTAGTTTATTGGAACGCTCCGGTTCATAATCTCCCGACTTCCCCTTGAGCAGCATTGCCGGATGATTACACAGCTGCTTGAGACGCGTCAGCGACGCCAGGATCAGCCCACGGCGCTCCATGGCGGACAAATCGTCAATTTTCTCGAACAGCTCCCTGACTACATGTTCATATAAAGCCGCTTGTTCGGCGGTCAGATGCACATAAGCTTTGGACTCGTTTTTCTCCGGCAAATCAAGCTGGATCGCAGGGTCGCTCTTAAGTCTGCGGAGCAGAAAAGGCCTTACCAGCTTCTGCACTTGCCCGATCAGGCGGGAATCGTTCGTTTTCTCGATCGGAGTCACATACCGGCGCGTGAACGAAGGCAAGCTCCCTAAATACCCCGGGTTCACAAAATCGAATATGGACCACAGCTCGGTCAGGCGATTCTCGATAGGAGTGCCCGTCAGAGCTATCCGGTGTCCGGCATGGAGTTTACGAATGGCCGAGGCTTGCTTGGTGTATACGTTTTTAATATTTTGCGCTTCGTCAAGGCAAAGGGTGCTCCAGGAAACGCCCGAAAGTTCGACCTCGTCCATATGAGCCAGCGTGTAGGACGTAATCACCAGATCATAACCGGCTACATGTTCGGAAAACGCTTCTCCTTTCACCCGCCCCGTCCCATAATGGACATATACGTTAACCGTCGAGGCGAATCGCTCCAGCTCCTTTTGCCAATTGCCGAGTACGGATGTCGGGCAGATGAGCAAAGCCGGCATTCCAGGTTTGTCCTTCTCGATGACTTTCATCAAATAGGCGATCCATTGAATCGTCTTCCCGAGCCCCATATCGTCGGCCAAACATCCGCCCAGTCCGAAGCGGCGCAAAAAGTACAGCCACGAGCTTCCCTCGAGCTGGTAGCCGCGAAGCGCACCGGTAAATCCGGCGGGGCTCTCCCATGAAGGCAAACCCCCGCTTCCGCTCAAGTTTGCGACCATCGCGGACAGATGTCCGTTCAGCTCCACCTCGAAGCGAAACAGCGCGGATGACTCCGCCTCCGGGGATAACTCTCCCGCTCCTGCCCCCGCATCTTCCAGATGATCCGCTCCGAAACTCGGCTCACCCGTATCCAACAAATGCATCTCCAGCACATCGCGAAACGAAAGCCCTTGCCGGCCGATTCGCTTCATCGTCAGACGAATCTGCTTCAGCAGCAGCGGGTCAAGCTGAACCCAGCGATCCTCCAGCCGTACCAGCCGTTTGTTTTGCGATGCCAACTGCCGGAATTGCTCCTCCGTTATCGTTTGGTCGCCACTTCTTGTAGGAAGGCTTGAAGCGGCCCGCGGACAAGCTTGGTCAAGTAATGTGCCGCCTCTTGGTTTTTTCTTATAGTCTAGCAAGAAAATCATAGGGTACGCAATTAGTTGAATGAACCATTAAGGGCCTACCTCTTCCTATTTCTGTGTATACAATCTAAGATAGCGGGCCGTAAGACTCACAATTTGTCTATGGATTAGAGACAGGTTTTAGGTTAAAACAGCCCTACCTTGGATTCCCTGCCCTTCACGGTTCAAGCACAAAAGGCTTCTCCCCAAGTTCAAAAATCGAACCCGGGAGAAGCCTTTTATCATTAGTATGTGGTTTAACGGCGTTCCTCCGTAGAGAAACCCTTGATGCTACAGGCTTCGCAGCCTGTCTTACATCATGCCGCCCATGAGACAAAAGCGTTTTCATGTGTATTTCGAGTCTTTTTGTAGCGTTTTTGTCCGATTATCTACAGAAATTAGTCGAATAAATCTGTGTGTGTAAGATGTGTGGGTAGAGTATGTGGGCAAATAGCCACCATCCTTGATTAGTCAGTCAACCGAATTATTCCAACTCATTAAACCTTTGGAGCATAGTGGCAACCTCTGCTCTGGTTGCAAGACCAGAAGGATTTAGAGTCAAATCAGAGTTGCCCTTCATAATGCCCTTTGACACAGCCCAAGTAATTGACTCTTTGGCAAAGTCTGAAATTTCATTTGCATCTTTGAAGCTAAGGCTTGAAATTTCAGTAGGAAGGTCAAAGCCTTTAAACTTGGCGTATCTGTAGAGCATAACTGCAATTTGCTCACGAGTGATTGCGTCGTTGGGAGCAAATATACCCTCACCATATCCGTTAACAATTTTGCTTTGGTTTGCCCAAATAATTGGATCTGAATACCAAAGATCGCTTTGAACGTCAGAGAATATATCTGCAAATTCAACATTTGGTTGATTTTCCATACGATATAATACAGTGGCAAGCATTGCACGGCTCATTGTCCCAAAGGGTGAAAACTCTGTTTCAGAAGTCCCCGTGAAAAGCCCCTTGTTATAGGCATACCTTACAGAAAAATAGAACCAATCGTCATGTGCTATATCTGTAAAAGGAGTTTTTCTCACAAATGTAACAACAACAGTGGTGTCACGGCTAACCTCTGGAATGGTGAAAATGTCACGGCCTATAAACTTTTCACCGTTGACAATAATATATTCGGTTTCAAACCCTTCATCGGGAATCATTCTGATGGTTGCAGAGGTTGTTGCACGAATGGTTTGAACTTCAAAGCCATCGGCAATTTTGCCATTTCCGCCTTCAACAGAAGCTCTAACAGAATAGGTAAGATCAGCTCTAACAGAATTGTTAAATCCAATTGTGCCACCGATCGGGGCAACCCAACGTTTCGGTCCGATAATTTTTGAGTTCACAAAGTTTGAAAAGCCAATGCTGAGCTTCTCGATTGCTTCTGAGATTTCCGAAGCCAGAGCATTTTCTTTATCCAAAACAGCCTCAGCCTCGGCAATAACATTCCTCAAATTTTGAGCGGCTATGGTTGTATACCAAAAATCCGGGCTATATATGGTTTTGGGATTATCCGCAATAATGACTGAAGCAAGATAAGATTTGGCAGCAACAATGTCTTCATATAGTGAAGACTTTGAGGCTTCCCTTATTCCAGAGCCAACAATGATTTGCACATCTTCAAACGGTTCCATATACCGCTGAGTCGCATCTTTGTTCGTTACAATGAAGCTGCCTATAGAAAAGCTGAAAGTTCCGTTGTTTCTGGCTTGGAAAACAGCAGTTCCCATATTTTGAAGCATGGAATCAGCTTTTCCGTCGGCGGTCATATCAAGATAGATATAGTTGATGACACCATCGGAATATTTCATTGAAATGTCCTTTTCCATATTCACACTGGTGTTTTTCAGAACATAAGAATCAAAATGCAGCTTTCCTTGAAAGCCATATACCGGCGCCCTTCCGGCGCCAGTATATGAAAGACTTAGTTTAACAAAGATTTCCTCTCCAACTTCAAATTTTGATTTTGAGGAACCAGAGCTGTCCGTTACTGCGATGTTTACACGATAACTAAGGTCTGCGGCATCGTTTGCGCTGTAGGCATAGGATGGTAAAACAACCGCTAGAAGTATCATGCAAAAAATACTTTTGAAATATTTCGTCATCTTCCAAGCGCCTCCATCAGCGTGAGTTGCGCATCTACCATGTCAACAATGCCGTCACCGTTTTTATCAGATCTCAACCAGTATTCTGAAGAACTAAATCCGTTGTAGACATTGTTTAAAATAGCATCCATTGTTGCCGAAATGTCACTTTGATCAATAGCGCCATTACCATCGGTGTCTCCACGAAGAAGAATAGGAGATTTCACCGTTGGTTCAAAAACAAGGTTGGCTGTTAATTGCTCGCCTGTGACAAGTTCCCTTGAAGAACCCATATAGGCTTTCTTAAGGTTGTCATATAAAAGAGTTTGTTTGTTTCCTTCAACCACAACCGTTGCCTTGCCCATGTTCATTTCAGTGTATAGGGTGTACAACGAGAACCCTTGTGTCTGACGAATTTCATAACGATAACCAAGGTCTTTTACATGAATTTTGATAACGTCTGACAGTTCTTTATAGACCGTTTCCCCATGTAGACCTTCAAAAGCAGAAAGTCTATAGCTAACTTTGATTGCCGTTTCGCCGGGAGCTAATGCTTCAATGGTCCCATCTTGTGAAAGGCTGATGATATTCTGATTGTATAGAACGTGCCACACAACGTCTTCTGCTTTTAAAACGGTGTCGCCAAATTTGCGAAGAGCATTAACAGAAAGCACAGTTTTCCCGCCTATGCCAAGCTCGATAGAATCAGGTTGATCATCGGAGCTTTCAAGATCAGAGATTAGTTTAATGCTTTCAAACTCTGACAAAGCACGATTCACAAGATAAACTTGAACAACCGTTTCGTTTCCAGCTTCATCAACCGCTTTAAGAATCAGGGTTTGGTCTGGGTCTTGGCTTGAGGTCTTGCGATTTACAATGAATGTTCCGTCCGGATTTTTAACAATTCCTTCTGAACTACCGTCTAAAGTCAGTGATGCGGATGTTTCTGTTAGACCATGGAAGCTATAGCTTGAATTGGCGCCAACAAAAACAACTTGATTGCTAACGGTGGTATCAACGTTTTCCTTATCAAGGCTTGTTTGAACTTCTTCGCCAAGGAGTAACGTAGGTGCTTTTGTGTCAACAATAAACCCAATTGCACCGGATGACCTACTGCCTTGGATGGTGTCACGATTTTCACCAATCGCTATAAAGTCAAGCAAATGCTGACCGTCTTCAACTGTTTCTTCAAATGACCACACCGTCTTAAATTCCTGAGGCGTGTTTTTATCCTCAGTGTTAAGGTTCAATGTCATTTGAACAGGTCTGTCAAACGTGTAAGTTGCCTCTAGTTTGTCAGTTCTTAAATAATATCGTTCTTTTGATCTGTCCATGTTTGTTTCAACGCTTACAAGCTTAGGTTTATTCATTGAAGGCATAACAAAGCTTTGCGATGATGCAAATTCGGTTGAACTATAATATTCCGCATGTTTAAGAGGAGACTCCACAATTCTAACAGCCTGCGCTTTAACAAAATAAGTCTTGCCTTCCTGTAATAGAGGTCGGTTCGTTTTGTCTTCGAATGGTTTTAGAATGATGTCACTGCCAACTTTATATTGACCAAAGGAACTCTCAACCTCAACACCATCTTCGTCATGGATCGCCACGAAATAGTGTGTTGCCGTTTGGTCACTTCCAGTAATATCAACTTTCACATAGCCGTCACCACTGTAGACCGCAGTCACAGATTCTGGTTTCTGGGGAAGCAGTGGATTTGTGAAGGTGAATGTGGAAGAAGTGATTTTCTTATTCATTCCGCCTTGATGGTTAATAAGCATGGCAACCACATGATATTTCCCTTCAGGGAAGGACTCCGGAAGTGTGAATACATGAGAACCTGATGTAATTTTGTCTAACTCCAGATTGCCAATACTAATTAATGAAGAAGTGTCTGGAATGTTAGTTAATTCAAGGGTTTGCATAATGGATGGGTCTTTTGTGACATAGACATGAAGTGCACCTGAATATTTGCTTTGCTTATCCGTTGTCCAAGAAACGTTAATATCACGGCTTGAATTTTCGCTCTGAGAAGCACTAATACCTGTAAGCTCTGGCATACTTTCCACACTGTTTACTTCAAAGTTGTCGATATAAACATCAGGTGTTGCAACGGAAATGGACCAGTTGCCAGCAACAATAAGAGATGGGTCCGTGATAGAAATGTACAAATAATTTTTGCCATCTAAAGATTGAACAAGATAGTTTCCGTTGCCTTTGTTATCGTCTTCAACCATTGTCAATTTGTTGCCATCTGGATTAGTGACCATGATTTCTGATGCAGAAGGTTTGACAAATCCACGAAGTGGAATTTCAAAGAGAAGTGCATCTTTCGTTGCAGGGCTAACCTCTTTTGTAACGCCATTACCGGCTCGAGTTTTAGCCATTGCCTTTGTAGTTAGTCTTCTCATATTCGTTCCATATAACATGGTGGTTGGCACAAGGTTGCCTTTTTGGTCTAGCGCTTCCGATTGGACATAGTGGACGGCCTTTCCTCTTGAAGATAGGTCGATTGATCCGCCAAAGCTTAGATCACCGTTCCAATAATAGATAAACCCAAGCTTAAGTCCAATGACTTTAAAGTTTGCACCAACAAAGTCAGATGAAACAGCTGCCTCAACTCCTCCAATTTCCTTGCCCCCCACAAATGGGATTGAGTCTGGAATGAACAGTCCTGCGTACACATAACCATAAAAATAATCTTCAGTAATTTTTATCGTGATACCACCACGAATGATTCCAGCGTGAATGCTAATGTTGCCATAGGCATTTAACTGAAAAGGCGATATCCATTGAACATTCATTCCCGCTTGAATATTAAAAATTCTTCCATCATCGTCTCCATTTAACCGGCCAGCACCTTCAATTGCAAGACCGGATAGTTTGGCGTCCAGCTTAAAGTCACCTACAATAATTGCATTAATTAAAAGCCTAGTTTGAAGATGGATGGTTAGTGGTGGAAGTTCGCCTGCTGGTTCTCCAGCAATGGTGTCTGCAAGATTTGAAATTCCTCCGCCAAGTCCTGTGATAAATACATACGGTGCAACCACTGGTACTATCATTGTACTACCTAAAGGATCTGAAGGATCTACAGCTAAAAAGAATGTGATTTTGTCAAGCATCATTTTTGGAACTTCGTTAATAGGAACCTTTTTCAGTGCCAATGACCCTTCTACTTCCAGTATTGCTATTGAAACACCAGCATCAATGGTATAAATATCATCAATGGTGTTAATGGTTATTTCGGCCTTAGCACCGATTTCGTTTCCTACTAATGGGCCTAATATATCTTCGGGCAGCTCGACAGATAGTGTTGTGTTAACGCCAATAAAACCAATATCGCCGTCTTTACTTCCATAGAGAACATCTTTAACATCTGCAGTTAGTGAGCCATTCTCTTTCTCTTCCTCTTTCTCTTTCTCTTTCTCACCCTTCGATTTGTCAGCAGCTTTCAAAGGTAGTGAAATCCTTCCGCCAAAGCTAATTCCGAAATCATCATCATCTCGGGTCATGACACCATACTTAATATTGATTAAAAAACCTGCAATATTTTGCAGCATATAACCAGCATCTCCAAGCTGAAGCTCAAGTGCTTGAGCTTCTTTCTCGGCAACAGCCTCTCGGTCCAGACTGTATTTGATGCCATTTTCGGCTTCAAAATACCATTTATTATGCCAAATATTGATGGAGTTGATTACTTTGATGGTGCCATCACCTTCTAGCTTTGCACCATCGTTGTCAACTGTCATCTTGAGGGACGCGTTACTGTCATAAGTCAAGATGTTGTTGAGCGTAATATCGCCATCGGCTCTGCTAGCAGAGTAATATTTTTCTGTACCTGTATCCATAAGCCTAATTTTCCCACGAAGTGTCAAAAGAATTTCCGTTTTATCTTCTTCAAATTGTATACCTTTGTGAAGAATACCATCTCTTCTAACGTCGCCTTCCATAAATGTCTTCATGGCATCTTCGTTTGCAAAACTAATGTAGTCATACAACTGTCTGTTGTTTGCAGCGTTTGTAAATCGAACTAGCGAAACAATACCATAACTTGCACTTTTATCCTTTGGATTATTTGTCACATCTAGTGTAGCTGCTGCTTTAATTTTTGAACCAAAGGCGTCGATTAGCTGTTGATTTGTAAATCTAAATTCAATGTCGTATTTTCCAACCGTCAAATTTTGGTTCGTTGAAAACGCAAGCGTCTTACCGTTTTCTACAAAACTTATTTTTCTTTTATCGATCAGAACAGTCTCACCACTGGATGATGAAACAAGATAAAGACTCCATCCATCGATTCCCGAAATGGCATTTTCCAATACTTCCATATCACCAGAAACTGTGATATTTTTGTCGCCTTCATAATAAACGGCCGCTGGGAAAACATGCTTCATTGAAACTTCTGGAAGCTTTCCTTCAACTGCAGGAATCAAAATGTTTGTATTTGCACTATAGTCAACCAGTTTATGTGTCTTAGAATCAATAATTTCGGTTGCGTTTAACGAAGCAACTAAACGTTTTGATGTGATCATAGACTGATTCGCTGCAATAATCTCAATATTTGGAATATCAAACACAGTTCCAATGTTAAGACCGCCCGAAATCTTCACCGTGTATTCTCGGGTGTTCGTTGCTGCAAAAACAAGTCCCTCATCGAGGTTAAGCTTCACTATGGGTTCTATGAGCTCTCTTGCTCCCGAGACACTGTTGTCAATGGTTACTGTTGCTTTAAAAACACCATTGTTTTCATATGCTTTTTTGTCTTTTGTCAGTACAACGTTATCTGTTTGGATACCTATTGAAATATTCTTCTGTTGGGTTTGACTAGAGAAATTACCGATCCCATAGAGCATTTCAGAAATTCGGACTTGACCTGGCTCAATTGATTTTTCGTTCCAATAATAAGCCGTTGCCGTGTCGGGAACTAAATATTTGTTTGAATAGTTGGTAAAGTCAACGCTAGGGTTTGGTGTATAATCATATCTTGTGTTTGCAAGATTAACCCAGTGACCAACAATAACTTTATCAACGTTTACGTCTTTGTTGCCGCTCCAGCCGGACAAAAGGGCATAAGCCATTTTGTCCGAAGCTGTAAGAGAATCCACATATCTAATTTGCTGCGGAAGGTTGTCACCGCTATATTCGGTTTCAACGATTGTCGGTTGTGCTGGGTCAACCAAAACATGAGGTGAATCAATTTCTGAACCAAGCGCGTTGTCTAGAAGAAGACGAATACCAACGGTTCCGGCTCTGGCATTGTTATTTTTCACATCATATGAAATACCAATGTTTCCAGCCCTCGAGTTATTAGGGTCAATCGAAATGGACACCTTTTGTGTGATGGTATAGCCCTTGATGTCCCAAGCAATGGTTAGAAGCCTGTTTTGCTCTGAAACAACAGGTTCATGAAGCTTTGTATCGATTCCAAACCAGCCATATTCCTGACCGAAAATATAATCTTTCCCGTCGATACGAACGGTTGTGAATGAGGTTCCATTGCTCCTTGCCGCATCTTCCCTATAAAGCAGCGGAAGATTGTTGTCGAAAGCTTTTTGTGGATGACCATCAATGGTTTCGATTGAAAAACCACCCGTTTTTGAATTGATAGCGTATTTCATAAACTCGTTTGCAATTGAATAATTCGCACTGCTAGCCTCTGCACGACCTGGGAAACTGGCAACAGTGAATAGCATGGTTAGAACAAGAGTTGCAGCTATGCTGCGTTTTAATCTCCTATAAATCGTCAATGCCTATTTCCCTCCTTGATTTGAAACATATACAGCAATGTTGAAATAGTCACGTTTATCCGTTTGGATATATACGGTATACCAACCGTCAGAAACATTATCCATTGTATATATTCCGTTTTTCCCCCGAAGGACCGTTCCTTTTGTTTTCATCTGACCTTGTGTTAAAATACCTTTTTCATAACGTGCATAGGAGATTCCGGAAAAGTTTTTCAGTGAAATTTCAACTTTGTTTCCAAGAACGGTTGCAACGTTTGTGCTGTCTGGCATAACTCCGTTAACGAGGGCTATTGTGTCATAAAGTCCTACAAGGCGAACGGTCCGACGAATGGTTGTTTGATTTCCTGCATCATCTCTTACTGTATAGTCGATATAGTAAGGATTCGAGCGAACAAACTCATTTGCCGAGATGTTGTCAGGGTTAAACACTCGCCCGCCAGCTCCATAGTTTATGGTGACCCGGTTTGTTAGATCAACATTTTGACCTGCAACCACATCCCATGCTTCTATGTCTAGAAGCTTCGACTTGTCATATGCAATTGAAGCATCCTTTGCAGGCGTCATTCCTTCGATGAAGATGAGCTCCTCGCCATTTTTCAGTTTTAGCACAGGAGGTGTTTTGTCGATTACACCAACGTTGACGCCATAGGAGGTATAATCCCCTGTTCTTCCTTGAAGGTTAAAATTATAAAGTCCATTTTCTCTATAGTTCATTGATTTAGCTTGTTCCCAAGAGTCGTTTCCGCCCACGAACTTCGCATCTTTGTCAGTGATTAAAGTGACTTGCACATTCTGGTTCGTTGTTGGGTTTTTGTCGATTCCCACAACATATCCAGCTTCTTTTCCAGATGTGTCAACACCAACAATAATCTTGTTTTGATGATTCTTTTCCACCCACTCACCGGCTTGGTTTTGTTCGAGATATTGATAGGTCCAACGAACTTCTTTAACCTTTGGTCCTCCAACTTCAATTCCTTCAACCGTTAAAAGAATTTTTTGTGTTAAGCCCGTTTGGTCTCTAACTAGAAAGACATGCTCCCCGTTCGTCTTAACGTTGATCACTGTATCTTTATAGGATACAACATCACCGTTTTCATTTTTCACCTCAGACAAAAGTGCATATTCATATCCACGATAAGAAACGGTGAGATCTGTAAGCTTTCTAAGCATGTCCAGCGGAACGCCATCACGGTCACGCATTTGGTCAAAGGTTACATTAACGCTTAGTTTATCTTCTGCTAATGTTGCAGTTGCGCTGACTTGCGGCGGCGTGGAAACAATATTTGAAATTGTAATAACCTCATATCCTTCGTTGCCATAATCGTCAACAAAGGACATGGTAACCGTACCATTTTTTCTAAAGCGAACAGCTTTTGTGCCAGGGATATGTACGATATCGTTGGCAGTTAGGCTTCCGGCAGGTTCTACACCGGTGACTGTAATTGTTTTGATATCTTTGCTAAACTGTGTCAACTCAACATTCACACTGTGTGTAGTAATTGTGGTTGGAAGTGTGCTGTATGTCCTTGCGGTTGCAGTTGGCGCTACTTTGTTAATGTTTGAAACTGTGATTGGAGAAGTCCACTTGTTCCCAGCGTTGTCATAGGCTGTAACATAATAAATTCCCGAGCTGTCAAGCTCAACCACATATTCATTTTCAAGTGGCTCACCTTTGAATGGATAAACCACATCGCCCTTCTTAACCTCCGCAAATGCTATTTCACCCGAATCATCAGATAAAGTAATCGTTGCAAAGATATTTTGGTTTGTCTTGGAGGTGTTTGATAACACATAGGATGTTTGACCAATTGTGTTGTCAAACTGGTTATAGCTAACCGTATGAGAACCTGTGTTTCCTGCATGATCCCTAAACTCAAATGTGAATGTATGAACATCTTGAGTTAGAGTCCTTGATAGTGCTGCGTTGTTGTTTGTCATAGAAAGAGTTTTTTCGCCGCCGATAAACTTGAGCGTTGCCATAACCCTTCTATAGGCTTTTCCTTCTTGGATTGGAACCCAATCTCCAAGATAGTTTTCGTAGGCGTATTCAACCGTGTAGTGTTTGTCTTGCTCGATTGGCGTTTTATCAATGTTTGAGACTGTGGCTGGAACGATTGTTTCCATTCCTGCTTTGTTTGTCACTTTGAAATATACCGTTGCATTTTGCTCGAATGTTTCGGTGTGCGATACAATGGAGTCAATTGGGCTAAAGTTGATGCCGTCATACGAACGTTCAAGCTTTAAAATTCCGCTTTCCGGGTCAGATATAGAAAGTGTTGCGTTAACATTTTGGTTTGTTGGCTCCGTGATCGAATAGGCTACATTGGCAACAGGTACAGTTTCGTCAACTACCGAGATTGCAACATACTCAGCTTCCATCCGATCGGCTTCAATTCCTTCGGTAGTGTATGCCTTGAAATAAGCTGATTTTGTTGTTTTGCCATCTCTTAGCGCTTCAAAAACAAGCTTGGAATAAGCTGTTTGATAGGTAGCAGAATTAACTGTACTTGGTTGATAGGTAACAGAACTAACTGTAAATGAAGGGTCAATAACACTTAGCTCTGTATTTAGTTCTAATCCAGACAACACTGCATTTTCGACAAAGAAATATTGTCCAGAATACTTTGGATTGGGAACGACAACATAATAAAGCTTATCGCCTTGGTTATAGGATATAAACCCTCCATTTTGGATGGTTTGACCATTTTTCTCTACATAACCTGTAATATCAAATCCTGTAACAAACTCGACATCAGGTGTGAATTCTAGAACATGATCCCTTCCGACCTCGTCCTGAACATAGAGGCTGATTTTATTATTGTTTTGAATAACAACATCATAGTCCATCACGTAGTTAGCGGATGTTGTTAAAAGTCCTGTATGAAGAAGGTTCGAACTTGCCATAGCCCCCACAGCATCGCCCTGGGCAGGTGCGTTAGGCATTACGGTTACATAAACATTAAATGTAACGGTAACCGTTGAGGTGGTTTTTGTTGTTGCAGGGTTTGCGCTAACACTTACAATGGATGCTTGCGCGTCAACCAGGCTTACTGTTGAGTCATAGAAAACTTTTTCAGTCACATTTCCTGCTTTGTCGACGGCTTTGATCCCAATTGCATAGCTTCCACTAAGCCCTTTCAAGTCAATGGTATAGGTTGTCTGTTTGTTTCCTTCGCCATTAACGATTACCGGACTACTTTGCATGTTCACGGATGGACTTGAATGAAACAACGCATAGTCAGCTTCTGTTAGAATATGGTTTTGTGTTGGATCTTTTATAAGTGCGAATGAAACCGTTGTGTCATTCTTGTCTGAAACATCCACGGTGACAACGCCATCTTGTCTTGCTCCTTTCGCCACGATTTCACTTGACGCAAGGGCAGATGGAGCTGTTTTGTCAATGTTTGAAACTGAAATAGGAACTAAAACACTGTTTCCAAGCTCGTCAGATAGTGTCAGGTTTGTTGTAATGTTTTCGTTAATCGTTACGGTGAATCCACCGTTTGCATAGGGTGAAACCGTGATTTTGCTTGCATCTTGTGGTGAAACTATCAGTTTGCTAATTCCCGTGCCAACATCATTTGCTGCTATTCTTGCTGTCACTGATGCGTTTGTTGGCTGAATAGTGCTATAGTCCGGCAGTTCAAAGGTTGGTGCTTGGCTATCATAAAGAATGGTGACAGATCTTGTGTCAGTTATAAATTCAGGTCTATCGTCAGCAGGATAATTGATGAGCCCGAATCTAAAATCGATTTTGTTGACACCCTCTTGAAGCGGAACAGGTGTGTCGAGTGTAAAATAATAATAACCGCCAAAGTTGTTACCCGCGTTAAACGTAGGCACTAAAACGCCGTTATCTGTTGGCATGCCGTCAGTTGTTGCATAATATACCGGTTTTTGATATTTCCATGTGCTGTCATAAGTCCATGCTTTATGGGGTTCACTCAAAACAGCGTAGACATTATATTTTCCATCCGTTGTTGTCCCCATTCCGTTTAAGGTCTTTGGCTGCTTATGTTCTAATGTATCAATTTTCGCAGGTCCTGACCGCATGCCAAAGTATGGGGAAACCTTTTTGCTTACTCTTCCATGCGGGTCTGTTGCAACAACTACAATGCTGTACGCACCTGATGGAAGTCCTGCCATTGTCAAGGTTTGATCAACCTCTACTATGTTTTCACTGTTTGGCGTCAGTGTCAGCGGATAGTCTGGCGTATCTGCAATTTTACTATCAAAATCTGGTTTAGATAAATAGTAATATGCACTTGCAATTCCGCTGCGATCTGTCACTTTCACGTTAAACTGATGTGATGATTTAAAATGATCATGCTGACTTCCGACGGTATAGCTAATCTCCGGGTAAAAATAATCATAGGTGTATTCTCGTGAAAATTCGGCAGTGTTGCCAGACTGTTTATCTGTAACACGATATTCAAGTATATATTTTCCGTCCGCCCAAATTGTTCTTCCTGTAGCATCATTTTGTTTTTCAGCAACACCAACATCTTGTCCACTATATGTTCTAAAGATTTGTGTAAAGGTGGGCGTCCAGGTATTGCTGGGATGAGCAATCCATCTATAACTCGTTTCAATGTTTGGATCGCTTGTGTCGAAACTGATGTTAAAACGTGGTTTTGGAAGACTCGCATCATCCGTAATCAGTGTGTCGACAATATTTCCATTGTAAATCTTCACAGGTCTTGTATAATATCTTGACACTTGCTCGTTTCTTGAATCATTTCCAAGTGAGTCTACTGAGAAATAATAGAGAGTTCCATCAAAGTTTTCACCTTTTGGAATGGATATCATAGCCGTTGCGCTATCGCCTTCTGAGTCTACAAATGCCCACACACCTTGAGTTGAAGCAATTTCTCCTGATACAGGTTGAATTTGATCGATTGGAGTGTCAGGCGGCGTCGCAGTTCCGTTAATAAAGGTATAATAGGTCCTTGACCAGCCGTTAGTGGTGCTTTGTTGAAGGTCGTTCATTTCAAACCTATAGTCATTTCTTTTACGAAACTGCCCATCTTGCGGATGTACCGTTTCTTGAATGGTCACTCGTGGAGCCTGATTATCAAATTTGATATTTTCAATTTCTGCATATCCGGCGTCTCCGCCTAGTGGATTGTTAGCTTTATCCCATCCATAAAGCCGAAGCTTGAATTCGCCTTCTGTTGGAACGATTGGACTTAGTTTGATGCTAACTCCATTTAAAACTTGCGTGTTAATGGGTGCGGTAACACTTGTTGCGTTTCCTGTACCGTCAAAGTTTGTTATTCTTGTCATTACCGGTTCATAGGAATCACCGCTTTTCTTGTACAGCTCATAATTAAAAAAGTTTTGATTCAAACTGGTGTGGGCGACATTTCCGTCTGGATAGAGTGTTTCGCTTGAAACCATATAAAATTCATGCTTCTTTTTGATGTTGTTTTGAATTGAATTTGCTCCCACAAGGTCATTTCCATTTTGGTCGGTAACTCTTATGGTTGGTGTTTTGGTGTCAACCTTGTGAGTTGAAAAATAAAAACTTTGTGATGTCTTTGATTCTGGTGTTGGATTCTCCAAATGATAGGCCTGAGCTCGACCATTCTTCGTTAAATGCGTAGACACGTTGTTAAGCTGAAGCCTTATGCCCTCGCTTTCCACTGCGCTAACATCCAGCGGCACTTTTCCAGTAAACTGAAGTGTGCCGTTTGGTTTTCCATCATTGCCTTTCAGTTTTGTCATGGTAAGGTTAGCAAGCGGTGTTGCCGTATTGTTTCCAAGATATAACACAGGTGTTGCTTGGAGGTTTGTTATGAGCTCCGTTTTTTCTTCCTGCGTCATGGTTTTCTTATGAATGGAATCCGCTTCAATTGTGATATTAACATCTGTAAATTTTCGATTTAGATAGAGATTGTCAGCACCATGGAAAAAGCTAGTGGTTTGACTGATATTTGGTTTTCCAAGGTTATATATGCTACGATAAAACGTATAAGTTACATCTTTATAATAGTAATCCTGTCCCCCTATCTTTGTTGTTAAATAGGTTTTAACTCCGGGATTTCCTGAAATTGTGTGCGCAAAAGTCCCTCCAAGGCTTTCAGCATGGGTAGACTGGGCAAGAAGTGCCACCCTATAGGTTAGCGAAATCTCTGCTTTGTCCTGTGCAACCATTGCATCGTGAAGCTTTTTTCGGTCTATATCCAATTTGAAATTTTGTGTTTTTGTTGGCTCTTGAAATGTTAACCAATCACGGCCTACAGAGTCGTCCGAAAGTGTATAACTGAAAACAGGAGCATCCTCATATTGCATAATGTCATAGTGACCATATTGATCTCTGACCTTTTTGTCCCAGTTTACACTTTCAGTGCCTGACGAATTAGCATCGAGATAGAACTCTCCCCCAAGCGTATCAACGTAACCTAGATCTGTGAATTTTCTTTTGGTTACGTCTGAAATGTCACGATAAAGTCTGCCACGATCTTTTGTCCATGAGTCTATTCGAATGGTCTTCACCTTTGTTGGATTTGTATTCCCCTCCAGATAAGGAAGATACAAATCCACATATTCACCGTACCAATCATCACTGCCGACAAGCCAAAAAACGAATTCGTTCATTCTCCATGGCGGAGTATTTTGCACTCCAAAGGTATATTCTGCATAAGAACCCGGCTCAAAGTCGTCGCCAGGTCCGTCAATATTAAATGCATGGTCAGAGCTTTCTCCTGTTTCATAGGTACTTACGCCCATAACAAGATTATCATCTGTTCCGTTTCCTCCTGTTTTCACACCAATCTTATAGATATAGGTTGTTGACACATTCGCATAAACAGGTACTACTGATATTAGAACCGAAAGTACTAGTATCAAACTTAAAATCTTCTTCATAAAATACCTCCTCGTATAATAACATTTTCAAATCCGCTGATTCGGCCGCTGCCGCCTGCTGCATCGGCAGTAAGTTCATTGGCAGATATGAACCATTGACAACCAAATTTCGACAGTATTTTCCCTTCATAGTACCATCGTTGATAGAAGAAGTGCTGAATTGTAAAGAAAACTTTAAGTTTCGTAGATAGAATAGACTACGAAGCCAACCTTTATGTGACCAAGACACGCAAAAAAGAGGCTCCCAAAAGTTTGGTGAACTCATGCGAAGCCTCTCTAAGGATATTTATTCGATTCCAACATCGTCATCGCCATTCTGGACAACGATCAGCCTTTACAGCTAATTTTCGTTGAAAATAGTTTCTATATACTTTGAGCTAAGACCAATGGCTTTTAGCTCTTCTTTCATTTCATGTATGTGTGCGATTTTTCTGTTAGGGACATATAAAGCCACGCCATTGCGATTTTTATAGCCTGCTGAATTTCTTACTTCGAATGCAAGCGCTTGGGCTGCAGCAGTGATTTCTGATGATTTGCCCATTATATCTATAAGATCATATTGATCAAATATCCCTTCGTTTTTGCCTAATAGCTCTGAGTTGTTTGCAAGGTCTGTTAATGAGAAATCAAATTGTGCATGTTCTATTGCCTTAACCAATGATTCAGCCTGAGAAAGCTTCATCATTGACATTGTTGTTGGAATATTAGCTTCCATCCCCGAATGAAGGGTAAAGGAATCTAACATTAAACGCCCCACTCTTTCCGTGCTAATTTGTGGGTTTCGCTCCATTGCACTTATCCATGTGGTATAATATAACCCTCCTGCGGGGGTTGAATCTTCAGAAGCTATGAGATATTTGCCATGGTTTCTAAGGGCATAGGCAGTTTCAACTGTGCCCATAAGACACGCATCAAAGACGATTAAGTCGAAATACATATCTGATGCATCGATTGCCTCCGAAAGCTCCGAAACTTTCATCGTTTTTCGTCCGTTTAGCTCGTCTGCACCAAATCCACCCATTGTACCATACCCATGGTCCCATAAAATCAGGATATAACGCTCATTTGGTGCAACGCTTTTGCCCCAAAGAAGAAAATCCCTTAGTGTTTTAGGATCTGATGCGGCGGTTTGGATGAGGCTTTCGTGCTTTTCAAGTTGTCCATTGCTAACTTCAAAACGTTCTGATGCTCCACCAGTCATATATTTGTTGTGATATTTGAGCGTTCCGCCTGTTTGAATCAAGATTTTCGTATTTTGGTTTGGCTGACCGCGAAAAATTTCTTCCAAGTCCTTTGTTAGCCGGCCTTGTTGTGATTCAAGGTCAGAACCAATTGCATATATTAAAATCGTCGATGAATCATAATTTTTATTATCCTGCTCCCAAAGTGACCTTGCCTCGTTTAAACTTTGCGTTGTGAACACATCTGTTTCGCGAAGGATTTGACCTAGTGTTGCAAGTTGGTTTTTGGGTCTTGTATTTAAAACATAGCTGCTTATTTTCGCAAGAGTCCCCCGATTAAATTCGACTTCTTTTGTAAGGTCTATTCCTAAAACCATAGAAGCGAAAGAAACCGCGGTTTCATAGGTAAAGTCGCCCTTTGTTTCTGAATATCCCAAAACCCTTAAAACCATTGCACAATATTGGTTTAGAGAGGCTTGTTGGTTGCCGCCAAAACGATGTTCATTAATTCCGTTAACTATACCATTTGTATATGCAAACGACACATAGGGACTTTCCCAATCCGTATCATGAAATGGATTTTGGTAGGTATTTTTCTGAATGTCTTCTTCCTTCCCCCACAGACGAAGCATCATCACAAGGGCCTCTGCTCTGGTAGGCACCCGCGAAAGTTCATATCCATTCCCCGTTCCACTGAACAATCCCAAGTGGTTAAGCGCTTCTGCGTAGCTTGAGTTTTGTGCCGCTGCTGATGGAGTTGTTGCAAGAAGAAAGATTAAAAGAATGATTAAACTTCGGATATTTTTCATCAAATTACGACCTTTCAATTTATAAATTTCTGGCAAGTTATCGCTTGGCGTGGCCAGTCTGACGGCCGGCTTCAAAGCGGTCCAAAATCTGGATACGAATTGTCCGACAACCGGAGTTATTCTGAAGGCGGAGCTGGGGTCAGTTTATGATGCTACAAGATGTCACAACAAAAGAAATCGTTGTTGTGATGACACCTGCACTTATATATACAAAAATGTTACTAATAATCGGTGCGATGGTTGTTCTGAATATGGTTATCTGATGGTGGGGCTAGTCCACGCGCCCGCGCGGCGTAGGGAAGGGGCGCTAATCTTTCTGCTGGTGTCGGTGGTTGCTCTAGTTACTGTTGTCAACGATTTTACGAGGGCGGCAACGAATGAAGAGCGGATTGCGCGTGAACTGCAGAAAGTTAACAACAATCTGGTTGCATATATAATTCCCAGCGACAGCTAGCTTTTCTTCGTCAAAAACCTACAAATATTACTTCTAATTTTATCATAATAGATCGGCCCATTTGAGAAATGTAAAGTAAACTTTAGATTGTGCTTGCAACGCACCCTTGGCAACCAGCATATGGCCTGGCCCCCGAATCATAATGATCTCTCAGGATTGGCCACCACAAACACAGAAGCCCGAATGCGAAATGCATTCGGGCTTCAATATACAGGCAAATGCAGCGTTCTGCGGCTCGCTGGCTTGAATGAGGCATTAACCCCTCACTCATTGCGTCACACGCATACATCGTTGCTTGCTGAGGCTGGAGTCGGCATTCATGAAATAATGGAAAGATTAGGGCACCAGGACGACGAAATTACCAAGCGCGTTTATCTCCATGTCACCAAGACGATGAAGAAAGAAGCATCACAAAAGTTCAGTGATCTCATGAAGGGTGTTTAATAAAACTGTCCTAGCATATTAGGACAGTATTTATATTATCCACCTCAGCGTACTAGAGCTTTATTTATAAGGGATTTCTCCAATCAGATCGTTCTGTGTGCCGCGGCCGTATCCATGCATTCCATTATCGGGTATAATGTTTATAAGTAAAGATCGAAGATTCTCGCGGGAAATGAACTGATTTAACACCATAATTTATTAAAGGAGTGGTTTTCCCATGTCAATGGTACGCAAACTCCATCCTCATATAGCAAAAGGCTTAAGGGAGTTTTTATCTGAAAACAATATTTCCACCAAGAAGCTTGTCATCGATCTTGAAGCAGAAACCATCGAGGACTTTGATGATTACTCAGTCGATGACATTTTAAGTGTGGCTGGAATTCTGAAGCCCGGGGAAGCGCAAGAATTATTAGATCACATTCAGGAGTCACGGGAGGGCTGGGGAAAGTGACCCACAACCACTCCGGATATTTATTCGATTCGAACATCGTCATCGCCATTTTGGACAACGATCAACTTAGTACGACAAGCCCAAGAAGAACAACGGCGGATATTCTTTTCGACGATTACGGAATGTGAAGTACTGAGTGGTGTCAAACACAATCAGTTCTTAATCGCAGAAAGGTTATTCTCCCCCAGGCATATGATACATGTCGATTCCGCTGTCGCAAGAAAAGCAGCTTCCATGCAAAGCGAGCAGCGAAGCAAGGGACGGAAAATTAAAACTCCTGACGCGCTCATTATTGCAACTGCCTTTACAGCTAATTTGGTACTGGTTTCCCGGGATTCAGACATGAACTTTGTTACTAATGAGTATGGGATGACTTTGTTGAAAATATAGATCTATACCTGCAGGCTTTCTCTCATTAGTTAAAGACAGAAGACACCTTGGAGCGATTTCCATCACTCTAAGGTGTCTTCATTTTTTACACGATGTGGGCAAAATGTGGGCAATCAGTGTTGCCTCGAGGAGAAACCCTTGCTACGCAAGGGCTCAGCCCTTATTACATCATGCCGCCCATTCCACCCATGCCGCCCATATCCGGCATAGCAGGAGCTTTGTCTTTCTCCGGTTTGTCCGCGACAACCGCTTCGGTCGTCAGGAACATAGCTGCAACGGACGCAGCGTTTTGAAGAGCGGAGCGAGTAACTTTGGTAGGGTCGACGATACCGGCTTGGAACATGTTGACCCATTCGCCAGTAGCGGCGTTGTAACCTACGCCCACTTCTTCTTTTTTCAGGCGCTCTACGATGACGGAGCCTTCTTGGCCGGCGTTCGTAGAGATGATGCGTACCGGCTCTTCCAGAGCGCGGAGCACGATGTTGACGCCTGTTTGCTCGTCGCCGTCTGCTTTAACAGCAGCAACAGCAGAGTATACGTTCACGAGGGCCGTACCGCCACCGGAAACGATCCCTTCTTCCACAGCGGCACGCGTGGAGTTCAGGGCGTCTTCGATGCGCAGTTTGCGCTCTTTCAGTTCAGTTTCGGTAGCTGCGCCGACTTTGACTACAGCAACGCCGCCGGACAACTTAGCCAGACGCTCTTGGAGCTTCTCGCGGTCGAAGTCGGAAGTCGTTTCTTCCAGTTGAGCGCGGATTTGCGCTACGCGGGTACCGATGTCTTTTTTGTCGCCGGCACCGTCAACAACGATGGTGTTTTCTTTGGATACGCGGATTTGACGAGCGCTGCCCAACGAATCAACCGTAGTCGATTTCAGGTCAAGGCCCAGCTCTTCCGTGATCACTTGGCCGCCCGTCAGAGCTGCGATGTCGCCAAGCATAGCTTTGCGGCGGTCGCCGAAGCCTGGAGCTTTAACGGCAACGCAAGTGAACGTGCCGCGCAGCTTGTTAACTACGAGCGTAGCCAACGCTTCGCCGTCTACGTCTTCTGCGATGATCAGCAGCTGGCGTCCGGATTGAACGACTTTCTCAAGCACAGGAAGAATCTCTTGAATGCTGGAGATTTTCTTATCTGTGATCAAGATGTACGGATTGTCCAGAACAGCTTCCATCTTGTCGGTATCGTTAACCATGTAAGCGGACAGGTAGCCGCGGTCGAATTGCATACCTTCTACGACTTCCAGCTCCGTTACGAAACCTTTGGATTCTTCAACAGTAACAACGCCGTCGTTACCTACTTTTTCCATAGCTTCTGCAATCAGCTGGCCAAGCTCTTCGTCAGCTGCGGAGATTGCCGCAACTTGTGCGATCGATTGTTTGCCTTCGATCGGCTTGGAGATTTTTTGCAGTTCTTCAGTAGCGGCTTTAACGGCTTTTTCGATCCCTTTGCGGATGACCATCGGGTTAGCGCCTGCCGTTACGTTTTTCAGACCTTCGCGAATCATCGCTTGAGCCAGAACGGTAGCCGTAGTCGTACCGTCGCCTGCTACGTCGTTTGTTTTGGTTGCTACTTCTTTAACGAGCTGAGCGCCCATGTTTTCGAATGCGTCTTCGAGCTCGATCTCTTTGGCGATCGTAACACCGTCATTCGTGATGAGCGGGCTGCCAAATTTTTTCTCAAGTACAACGTTGCGGCCTTTCGGTCCGAGCGTTACTTTTACCGCATTAGCCAAAGTGTCGACACCACGGAGCATTGCGCGGCGAGCGTCTTCACTGAATTTAATTTCTTTAGCCATGAATCGGAACCTCCCGGATTGTTTTATATTTTAGAGTGGATGCAGAAAATCGGATTAAGTATAGTTTACCGGTTGTGCGAGCATAGTAAGATCAAAATCGGAATCACGCCGGATCAATATCCGAGCAGCGATGGAGACGATTCAATCCTACCAGGCCGGATAGCCTTGTTACGCAAGCACAGCCAGGATGTCGCTTTCACGCAAAATAAGCAGTTCTTTGCCCTCGAATTTCACTTCAGTGCCTGCATATTTGGAGAACAGAACGCGGTCGCCTTCTTTCACTTCAAGCGCAATGCGTTGTCCGTCTTTTACGTGGCCGCTGCCAACAGCTACGATTTTGCCTTCTTGCGGCTTTTCTTTTGCCGTGTCCGGCAGAACGATGCCACTAGCTGTAGTCTCCTCCTTGGCAATAGGTTCAAGAACTACGCGATCACCCAACGGTTTGATCATGAGAAAACTGCCTCCTTTGATTCAGATGGTTTTGTTGTAGAGGGTTTGTTAGCACTCGAACGTGGTTAGTGCTAATAACATCTTTTATGATAATCATTTCGCCTTCGGTTTGCAAGTCCTTTTGGAGGTTTTCATAAAATTTTAATCCGTGCATTTTTTGCACACCTTATGTAGGTTGTCCCATCCATACGCAAAGTATTACATCATTCAGACCAGGCGGACAGCACGCTCCACCCGATTCGTCATCCTTCCATATGAACAGACAAAGTCTCCCCCGGTTCGACAAAAAAGGTCTGCGTCACAAGCAACGCAGACCGAACGTTCCCTCAAGCTTCGGCCTCACCCAGATCACTGAGCCATTGCTTGTCATACTCCTGTTGTTTCCGGTATACCCGGGCGGACAGCATAATGCTGATCTCGTACAAAATGATCATCGGAACGGCCACCAGAATATCCGATATGAGATCGGGCGGCGTCACGAACGTGGCGATAATGACCAGCGCCAGATAAGCGTAGCGGCGCAGCTTCTTCAGACGCAGCGGATTGAGAATCCGCAGCTTGGTCAAAAACATCACGACAACCGGAAGCTCGAACAACAGCGCCATCGGCAGCAAAATGTTAAACATGAACGAAAAATATTGGGCGGCCCCGTACGTTTCGGTCAAATTCAAGCTTTTGGTCACGGTTAACGTAAAGTAAAACGCCATCGGGAAAATTACAAAGTAAGCGAAGGACAAGCCAAGCAGAAAGAGCAGCACGGCGCCCGGTATGTACCGCAGCGTCGCTTTTTGCTCGTGCTCCATCAGTCCCGGCTTGACGAACAGCCAAATTTGCGTAAGCGCAAAGGGCAGCGTCACGACCAGGCCGACGGCGAAAGCAAACTGCATGTACAGCCGGATCGCATCCCACGGCGAAAACGTATTCAAGCCGACGATGCTCGAAGCCGGTTCCGAATTCATTAAATAGACGATAAGCGGCTTGGCGGCGAAAAAGCCCCCGATCATGGCCAGCGCCAAAACGACGACGATCCAGATGAGCCGTTTGCGGAGCTCGGTTAGATGCTCCACCAGGGATGCCGTTTCTTCTTGCATCAATTTTCACCAGCCTCATGATCAGGTAACGGAATAGTCAGACAGGTCTCCTTTTAACTTGAAACGACAGCGTTCGAGTCCATCTGCGCTCATACAATTTTTGGAAGCGCTGCCGTTTACGTCTTCGTTTAATAAACACTCCATGGGTCCTATTGAAGCGTCCAATCTGTAAACGTACCGAAGGGTCATCAGCATGGTAATCGCAGAGCCTTCCGTCCAGGCATCGTTAAAGTCACGCCTTGTTCAGCGCCTAGCTCAGTCCGGAAGACGCTTGTCGGTAGCTGGCGCTGCCGAGGCATTGGATGTAGCCGGCGTAGGTGCCGGCGCAGCCGTCTCGGCCCGATACTCAGGCTTGCCCGAATCCAGACGCTGAGCTTCCGCCTTCTCTACTTGCTTGCGGTCGGAGTCGTCCTCCATAATTTCTTTGGCTCCGTTCTTAAACTCGCGAAGCGTACGGCCGAACGCGCGGCCGAGTTCCGGAAGCTTGCTCGGGCCAAACAGCAGTAAAGCCACCAAAATGATCAGAATAAAACCTGTTGCGCCGATGTTAGGCATCGACAATTCCTCCTTCAAGTTGGGTGTGGGTATAGTTACCCTCTCTCTGCGTAAAGCCCTCCATATCCGAGCTCGGTAATATCTGTTTTGCCGATTCGAATCCCTGCGCAAATTCGCGGCAGCAGCACATCGAATACGGTATATTTATCATACATCACGCTGCCCGGTAATCCAACAACCGGAGTATGACCCAGATAAGCCATCATCAGCATCGAGCCGGGAAGCATCGGCGTCCCGTGACTTACGATGTCCGCTCCGGCTTGCCGGATCGCTCCGGGTGTCCGGTCGTCGGGATCAACCGACATCCCCCCGGTAACGAGAATGAGATCAACCTGCTTGTCTTGAAAATAACGGATATGTCCGGCGATGCTGTCGCTGTCGTCCGTGCATAAGCGCTGTTCCTCCACGTACGAGCCGTACTCTTCCAGCTTGGCTCTGACGACAGGACCGAATCGGTCCTCCACCAGTCCATTATACACTTCATTGCCGGTTGTGATGAGACCGGTTTTTAACGTTCTAAAAGGTTTCACGGATATGGGTCCTTCTCCCAGATACGCTTCGCGCCACTGGCGGGCGGACCGTTCGACCTGCTCGACCTTCTCCTTCGCGACGAGCAGCGGAATGACCCGCGTACCGGCGACCGATTGTCCTGGCGTTACGACCGTGTTAGACTGCAGCGTAGCCAGCGCGAGCTGATCGATTGCATTAACTCCGTTAATGAACGTCTTGTCGATCACCGTCAACCCGCGGATCGCCGACTTCAGCAGCACTTTGCCTTCGCTCGGTTCCGTCGCCGTTATGTTCGATCCCCGCGCCGCTTCCGCCATCCGGACGGCTGCATCGTCCTCGTGCAGGTCGTCATCGCCCAGCTCTAACACGTAAATATGATCTTTGCCGATTTTCTTCAGCTCGGGAATATCCGAGTCGAGGACGATATGGCCTTTCCGGAAAAGCCGGCCCTTGAATTCCCCGGGTACGATGCGGGTCAGATCGTGGGCGAGCGGCAGCCCGATCGCCTCCTCCACCTTCACCTCGCGCAGGACGCTCGTTCGTCTCATCCCGGGAGCCCGCCTCCTTTGCCGCGGATCATCGTAAGGGCGATGGGCAACTGGTCCATGACCGCGGCCAAACATTCGTGAACGCCCTTCGGATCGCCGGGCAAGTTCAGCAGAAGCGTCTGCCCCCGGATGCCGGACACGCCGCGCGTCATCATGCCGAGCCCGTCCCGCTGCATCATGGCCGCCCGCATCGCTTCCGCAAAACCCGGCGCGAGCCGGTCGATCACTTCCAGCGTCGCCTCCGGAGTTACATCCCGCGGCCCCATGCCGATTCCTCCGGTAGTCAGAATGAGATCGGCCTTGTAGTAGTCCGTCATCTCAATTAGCGCTGCCATAATCTCGTCCGTTTCGTCGGGAACGATCCGGTACTCGACGATATCCCCCTGCAGCTCTTCCTCCACGAGTTCGTGAATCACCTGAGCACTGGTGTCTTCACGTTCGCCGCGAGAACCTTGATCGCTTGCCGTTAACAGGCCAACTTTCCAGCGCATCAGCTTATTCCCTCCCTTGTTATATCCCGACACACTGACGCATCTAAACATAAGGCGGAACCGCCGGCCCTTCTGTCCGTTTATCCCGTTAAGGATCGTATGGCAGCATTGGACTTGGGCTCGGTTGTTCAGCTTAAACAGCTTAATATAAACTCATTCCTTGCCCGGCGGTCGGATATAATCTCCACTCTTGCCCCCGGTTTTGGATAAAAGCACGGTCGGACCGATGCTCATCTCTTTCTCCAGCGCCTTGCACATATCGTATACGGTAAGCGCGGCGGCCGATACCGCGGTAAGAGCCTCCATCTCAACGCCGGTAAGCCCTGTCGTCTTGACTGTTGCTTGAATGTACAGCTCGTCCGCGCCGTTATCCGAGAACGCGATGTCCACTCCGGTCAGCGGCAGCGGATGGCACATCGGAATCCAATCCGACGTTTTCTTGGCGGACATGATGGCGGCGATCTGAGCGACGGCCAGCACATCCCCCTTGCCCAGACGGCCCATCTTAACCGCATCCAAGGTCGACGGACGCATCTTCACCGTCGTTTGCGCGGTTGCGGTACGTTTCGTTTCCGCCTTGCCGGAGACGTCCACCATGCGGGCGCGGCCGTCTTCATTAAAATGAGTAAGTCCGGATGATTCCGTCATCGTTTTGCAGCGCCTCCAATCCAGCCATAATCGGGTAACCTCATATAGGATGTCCGGCATGAGCTGCGCCGGTTTGATTTTGCTAGCGAGCCAGTCCCTGACACCGGCACGAGGAAGGTTAACGGATCGGATTCGTCAGTCGCGGGAACAGAGATGAACATGCGGCGGCACACGATGAGGTGAGGAAACAAGGTTGTCCTATATCCAAAGATCCGGAAGTCTGAAGCGGTTGCCCCATCCATCCGGCCCCGTCATCCCAAAAGCTCTCTTCATCTTTTTCGACACACGGATAGCGATGTCCTTGTGGGCGGCAAAAAAACGTTTATTAAAAATCAGTGAACAAAGAGTTCATGTCGCCATTCTGAATTCAACCAAGCAAGTTGCATGAACCATTTACCGGATCAAGCAGGTGCGTCTGTCGGTCACTACCGCGTCGGTACGGAAATCGAAATGGTCCATAGGCACTTCCGAAATCAGCTGAAGATCAAAAGCAACCGCGAGCTTAAACGGCTCCCGGCCCGTATTTTCCCGGCACATCCGCATAAATGCGTCGTAATACCCCCCGCCGTACCCCAGCCGTCCGCCTTTGCCGTCAAAGGCGAGTCCCGGAACGAGAACGCAGTCGATATCCTCCAGCCGTTCCAGCACGGGCGTCGACATCGCCGGTTCGCGAATCCCCCATCTGCCGGACTCCAGCTCGTCGAGACTTTTAATCTGATGAAGCGACATCAGTTTATGCTCGCGGATTACTTTGGGGACGACGATCGTGCCGCCGCGGTTCCAGCACCATTCCATGACAGGAGTGACATCCAGTTCCGTCCGGAAAGGAACGTAGCTGAACAGGGTGAACGTCCTGCCGTCCGCATCATCGCCCCTCTCCTCCAGCAGCCGGATCGCCGCTGCGCAGGCGCGGGCGGACTCTTCCGCACGTTCTTCTGCAGATAACGATGCGCGGGCCGCTTCCATATGTTTGCGCAGCTCCGCTTTATGCGCCTGTACGGTCATCTCGGTTTCCCCGTCCTTCCATTGGTATAAATCCGGTTCACAACCGGGAACGACGGCGTTCAAGCGATGCGTCCGGGCGCACGTTCTACTCTTCATATCTGTCTGCTGATGCAGGGTTCGATTGCCGTCAATATAACCTTTTCCCCAGTGTATCACACATTCCGAGTGAAGAAAAAGCCGGAGCCAAGCAGGCAGCGAACCGGTTGCAGCCCCTCATGCCGACGAACAGCCGCCTGCTGAGGCCCAGCCGTCCAGAACGGGGATATTCGTTTCAGGCAAAGTCTCATTTTACAAACGAGGGACCCATCGGTAAACTAAACATGACGGCTTGTAAGCGTCACTAGAACGACTGCGGATTTGCCTGGCGGAAATCCGTCTATAGGAAGGAAGACTACACATGCTTTTGCAAGTCAACGGATTGGAAAAACATTACGGCACGATTCCCGTGCTGACCCATATAGCGATGCAAATTCAGGAGCGCGACCGGATCGGGCTCGTCGGCGTAAACGGCGCGGGGAAATCGACGCTGCTCAAAATTATTGCCGGCGAGATGTCCGCCGACGGAGGACAAATATTCCGGGCCAAGGAAACGCGCATCGGGTATTTGGCGCAAAACAGCGGACTGTTGTCCGATAATTCGATCTGGAACGAAATGATCGGCGTATTCGCCGGCCTGCTCGAGATCGAGCAGGAGCTGCGCGAGCTCGAAGCGAAGATGGCCGATCCCGGACTGGCCGCCAACGAGCAGCTGTATGCGGACGTGCTGCACCGGTACTCGGTCAAATCCGATCTGTTCCGCGAAAAGGGCGGCTATGGCATCGAGGCGAGAGTCCGCAGCATCCTGCACGGCATGGGCTTCGGCGCGTTCGACCCGGCCACGGCAATCCGCACGCTGAGCGGCGGACAGAAGACCCGGTTGGCGCTGGCCAAGCTGCTGCTGCAGGAGCCCGATCTGCTGATGCTGGACGAGCCGACCAACTATTTGGACATCGCTACACTAACCTGGCTCGAAGATTATTTGCGCGGATACCCGGGCGCAGTGCTGGTCGTTTCTCACGACCGTTATTTTCTGGACGCTATGGCGAACGTGATTTATGAGATCGAGCGTACCCGCTGCAAAAGGTACACAGGCAACTACTCCCGCTATATGGAGCTGAAAGCGGCCGAATACGAGATCGAGCTGAAACATTACGAGAAGCAGCAGGAAGAGATTTCGCGCATGGAAGATTTCGTCCGCCGCAACCTCGTGCGGGCTTCCACGACGAAGCGGGCGCAAAGCAGGCGCAAGGCGCTTGAGAAGATGGACCGGCTGGACAAGCCCGCAGGCGAGCTGAAGCGCGCTTCCTTCCGGTTCGAGACGGAGAAGCAGTCCGGCAAGGACGTGCTTCGCGTCGAACATATGGCGGCGTCCTATGACGGCAACAGACAGCTGTTCCGGAACGTCTCCTTCGAGCTTCGCCGCGGCGACATGGCCGCCCTGATCGGGCCGAACGGAATCGGCAAATCGACGCTGCTGAAAATATTGACCGGGCAAAAACAGCAAAATTCCGGTTACTTCGAATGGGGCTCGAACGTCACGATCGGCTACTACGATCAGGAGCAACAAGGGCTGAACCCGAACCATACGGTGCTGGAAGAGCTCTGGAGCGAATACCCTCATCTGGAGGAGGTCCGCATCCGCACCGTGCTCGGCAGCTTCTTGTTCAGCGGCGAAGACGTATTGAAGAAAATCGGCGCGCTCAGCGGCGGCGAGAAGGCCCGCGTCTCGCTCTCCAAGCTGATGCTGAAGCAGGCGAACGTGTTGATTCTGGACGAGCCGACGAACCATCTCGATCTGTTCAGCAAGGAAGTGCTGGAGGCGGCGCTGCTGGACTACGAAGGAACGCTGCTGTTTATATCCCACGACCGTTATTTCCTGAACAAGATGGCCGACCGGATGCTGGAGCTGCACCCCGGCGGCATCGACGACTATCTCGGCAATTATGACGATTACGTAGAGAAAAAAAGCGAGCTCGCCGCCATCGAAGCGGAACGCCTGGCGGCGGACGCGGCGGCGGGCAAGCCGGCCAAACCATCGGGCGCGGCAAGCTCCGGCTCCCCAGGCGTGGAAGCCGGCGGCGCCGGAAACCCGGCGGCGGGAACATCCGCAGCGGCTGCAGGCAAACCCCGCGATTACGAAGCGGAGAAGCAGCAGAAGCGCGAGGAGCGCGGGCGACAGCGCAAAATCGAACAGCTCGAGCTTGCGATCTCCACCCTCGAGACGGAAACGGCGGCTCTGGAGGCAGCTCTGCTCGAACCGGACGTGTATAACGATTACGTCGCCGTCCAGACAGTCAACGCCGAGCTGGAAACGAAAAAAGCGGAGCTCGACAAGCTTTATGCCGAGTGGGAGGAGCTGTCCTCCTGAAAACGCAGCAGCAGCATCGGCACGGCTGCGTATACGATCATCGTCGCCGCGGCGACGATGCCGGAGTCGTTGAAGGCAAGCGCCGCTACGGAGCCGACCGCGATCGCCAGAAAGCCGGTCATATAATCCGGGTAGCGGCTCTCCCAGCGGCGGAATACGCCCTGCGGACGCGCGACGGCAATCGCCATCACGAGCATCCCGGCGGCAAGCACCTTCGTCCACGCGGAGACGCCGATCAAATGCAGGTTCATCTGCAGCTTGCGCACGATCGTCGCTGCGATCAGATCGGTGCGGCCCTGGCCTAGCATCGCCATCGCCCGGCCGATATGGCTTTGGCCGGCGGAGCCGGACGGGAGGGCTGCATTCAGCAGCCAGAGCCCGGCGACCGCCGCCGCGACAAGGGCGGCGCACAGCAGCGCGAGCCGCAGCAGGCCGAGCCCGCGGGCGAAGCCGCCGGCGAAGCAGCGCAGCCACGCGAGGCCGAAGGCGACCGCCGCCGTGATGGCGCCGCCCGCGTTGGCGCCGAGCTGCGGCGCGGCGAGGTACGCGGCGACGGCGGCGAACGGCGCGGCGCTGAGCGCGGCCGCGAGCCGCGTGGCGCGGCGGCGCTTGGCGGCGGCGCTGACGCGCGACGGCGGCGGCGGCGCGGCTGCAGGCGCAGGCGGGCGCGGCGCAGCGAGCCTGGCGCGGCTGGCGGCCGACGCCGAGCGGCGCGAGCGCGGGCGCGGCGTTGCCGCAGCAGCGGCGGCGTCTGCGGCGTCAAGCGCCGGCGGTGCTGGCGAGCCCGGCGGCGCGCTGGCGGCAGTCGCTGCTGCGGCTTGCGCTGCGCTTGCCCCGCTCGTGGCTGCGGAGCGCCAGCGCTCCATCATGGCCGCGAACGCAAACGTAACAGCCCCGACGAGTACGCCCATGTACTCGTTGCCCATCCCGTAATATCTCGCTCCGATCATCGGATCGTATCCGAGGACGGACCGCTTCATGCCTTCCCCTCCCAGCACGCCGTCCAGCAAGAGCAGCAAAGCCGTAACGGCACTGACCAGCCCCGCCGCAGACAAAGCGGATCGCCCGAACCTGAACAGATAAGCCCCAGCCGTTGTGAACGTCAGGAACAACACGATCTGCACATTTCCCGGTACCGGATAAACCGCGTTTAACCAGCCGATCCACAGCAAAGTAAGAGGAGCCGCAAGCAGAAACAGCAGCAGCGCCTCCATCCAGCGGGCTTTGCTGCCCAGCTTAAGCCACAACGCGATTAAAGCCGCCACCAGCACAACCGCTTCCGCGGTTACGAATGGGATCAGCACTTGCGGACGGGTGCGGTACACTTCCCGGATTCCGTTCAGCTCCCGGTGCAGTTCGGACCAGGCGCCGCCCTTCCGAACGATAGTTACCTCCCGGCCGATCATATCGTCCGGCGTCCCGATCCCGTAAGAAGCCAACAGGGACGGAGCGATGTCCGAAGCCGTAATAATCCCTTCTCTGCGCGTGCTCGGAGACGTTAATAATCCGGCGGGCACGGCGTCGCCGATCAGAACGGCTGGCGCCAGCAGCATTTTATGGCGCGCGGCTTCAGCTCCCACGAACGGGGATAGAATCCACAGCAAATCTCCTTGTTGCCGCCGCTCCATCAAGCCGCCCAGCAGATGGTCCAGCTCGCCGAGAAGCTCCGCCTTCATTCGCTTCGCCTGATCTTCGCCGTACCGGGATACCTCTGTCTGCAGCCGGTACAAGTCGCCCCATTCGAGCAGCACAACGGAACGCGCTTCAACCGTCTCCCAGGCTTCCAATAGGGCGGTCAGATTCGTGCGGACGAAAGAGGGTCTTGCGAAGTCGGGAAGCAGCATCGTTTCCCCCGTATCGCCCCGTGTCACCAACCCTTGCGAATCCATCAGCATCAGCGGGGCAAACCGTCTGCGGGTCCCGGCCGAGTCGCTGTTGCCGTATACGGCGGTGATCAATCCGCGCCCTCTTAAATAATCGCCCAGCAGACCCGCCTGCGCCCGGTGTCCGCGGGTTTCGTTGCGCCGCCGGATCGCCGCAATGTCCGGCACGACGATCTCCGCCCGATTCGTTTCGAGACCGGTCTGTTTCCGGTACACATCCGGCGCCGATCCTTCCCCCAGAAGGCCGCCGATCCTCTCACGCACATGAAACGCCCCATAATCCGGACTGCTCGACGCGGGAGCTCCCGAGCCGAGAGCGGTGTAGCTGTCCTCCAGCCCTTTCTCCGGATTGCGGACGTTCATCGCCCCGATCGCGCCTTGCCTGATCATGCTTTGCAGGTTGGGCATCCGCGCCAGCATGTCCTCCTCCCAATCGAGAAACGACCAGCCGGGCACCGATACGATCGTAATCTTGGCGGCAGCCGCCGGACGGACCGCATGGAGCTGGACAGACCCGGCCGTTATAACGGAAACGGCAATAAACAGGAGCGCCGTTAGTCCGCTCCGCATCAGGCGACGCTTTTCTGGCGGCCGCAGCGCCACCTCCGATCTACACATATGCGCAACCACCCACATTCCCGATTATAACTGACTTGGGGCTGTATCAACCGATCCGCCAAAAACAGACTGAAAACTCCGAATGATTCCGCTGTTTAGACGATACATACAAACTTTGTGCACAACCTCTAGGTTCTACTTTTAGAGGTGGTTCAAAAAGTCCACTTTTGATCACGAAGCAGATCAGGAAGCCTGCTCGACATCGAATATGGCATTCAGCCGGCACTTCCGGTGCTCACAAAGCTCCCACTACGCTCCGCTCCTCATTTCCTAGCTTCATCCCATCTTCTCAGTGCTGAAAATCGGACTTTTTGAACTCGCACTTTTATAATTGCCTAATTTGCTTATTTTTACCGGAAATATCGATGTACACAGATTATCCACAGGTTTTGGTTCACAAAAACCCCCGTTTTGTCGGCAAAAACGATGCTATTCACATCCTTATCCCCATTATCCACATTTTCGCCTGAAAAACTTATTCGCACATTGACTTTGAAAAAGGCTTTGTCCCTCTTGCATTTGCAGATGTTATTCACACTATACACAGGGGGTGTGGATAACTGATATCCACACCCCCTGTGTATAAATTCCACGGTATTTTAGCTGCGAACAGCCCGATTTCCCCGTTCTGCCGCCCGATTTTTTTCCAGTCCGATCTGATCTTCTCGCAACGCTGAGTTTGCAGACCGGCCTGCAAACTCTTCAACAATCCCGGTTCAACCATCCTGATTCAGCTATCTCGGAGCAACGCCAAAAGACCGTCGCTCTCCCCGTGCAGGAGACGACGGCCTTTATCCGGCCTTGTCCTTCTCTCTCGTTGATCCGGCCCCCGTGTGAGGTGCGGATATGCTCCATCATCCGGCCGACCTGACCGTAAACTCGTAAACTTCCCTTTGTCCAACCATGCTTGGCTTCAGACAAGCGGCTCCTTCACCGACCAATCCTCCAGCGATAACAGCGGTTCCGCCTTCAGATCAAGCGGCGACAGCTCGCCCCGCTCCCACTTCAGGAAAGCGGCCGCCGCGATCATCGCGGCGTTATCGGTGCACAGCGACAGCGGCGGTACGAGCAGCGGCAGCGATTCACGCTGGCACCGTGCGGCCAGCGCTTCGCGCAGTCCCCGGTTGGCCGCTACCCCGCCCGCCAACAGCAGCTGCTTGGCGCCGAACTCCTTGGACGCGCGGATCGCTTTTTCGACCAGCACCTCGACGACCGAATCCTGAAAACCCTTCGAGATGCGGACCGGATGAACGACGTCCCCGCGCATCTTCGCCTGGTTCAGAACGGCAAGTACGGCCGACTTCAGTCCGCTGAAGCTGAAATCGTACGAGTCCGGCTCGAGCCAGACGCGCGGCATCGGTACGCCTTCGTCCGCTTCATGCGCCAGCCGGTCGACGTGCGGACCGCCCGGATAGGGCAGCCCCATCGCGCGGGCCACCTTGTCGTAAGCTTCTCCCGCTGCGTCGTCGCGCGTCTGCCCGATAATGCGGAATACGCCCGGCGACGGAACGTGCACCAGCTCCGTATGTCCGCCTGACACGACAAGCGCCACCAGCGGATATTCCAGCTCCTGCACCAGCTGATTCGCATAGATGTGCCCTGCGATATGATGCACTCCAATCAGCGGAATTTGCAGCGCGCAGGCAAGCGCTTTGGCCGCGACGACACCGACGAGCAGCGAACCGACCAGTCCGGGGCCCTGCGTAACCGCCACAGCCGACAAGTCCGTCAACCGGACTCCCGCCTCCCGGACCGCTTCCTCCAAAATAAGCGTGACGCTCTCCACGTGTTTGCGCGAAGCGATCTCCGGTACGACGCCGCCATACCGTTTGTGCGTATTGATCTGACTCGATACGACGTTCGAGCGTATGATCGTTCCGTTCTCCACGACCGCTACGGACGTTTCGTCGCAGCTTGTTTCTACGGCCAGAATCAGTCCCGGCCTGGAACTTCGATTGTCCTTACCGCTTGTCGGCATCCGTATCCCGTTCTCCTTCCTCGGCGATCCGGGCCAAATGCGCCCACATGATGATGGCGTCTTCCCCGTTGTCCGTATAGTAGCCTTTGCGCAGCCCTGCGGGAATAAAGCCCAGCTTCGCATACAGCCTTTGCGCCACCACGTTCGAGACGCGCACTTCCAGCGTCATCCGCTCCGCACCGAGGAATACGGCAGCCGATTGCATCTGCACCAGCAGCCGCTCCCCGAGCTTTTTCCCGCGAAAATGAGTCCGCAAGGCAATATTCGTAATATGCGCTTCGTCCATAATCAGCCACATGCCGGCATAACCGGCAATTTCCCCGTTCAGCTCCATGACGAGGTAATGAGCGAAATGGTTGTTCGTAAGCTCGTTGTGAAAAGCGCTCGACGTCCACGGAGTCGGAAATGCTTCCCGCTCGATTTCGCAGATCGTCTCTATATCCTCCAGCCGCATGGACCGGAAATGCACGGATTCACCATAGGCCCGTTCAGCGTTGTCCAAACGGTTCGCCTCCCCGTTGTTCCTTCTGGGCCAGCTTCACTTCCGCTTCCGCCAGCTGTGTATAATTCGGTACGAGCTCGTGCGTGCCGTCCCGCTCCCCGCGGGCGATACGCCGCCATCCAAGCTCGGCGATCCGCGCCGCGCGAATGCCGCTTTCCCGGATCTCCGTATGGACCCGTTCCGGGGCGCTTCCGCACCAGGCGTTCAGCGTCTCGCGGAATCCGGCCGTTTCCCCGCCGAACACGATAAGGTCCGGTCCGGTCCCTTCCGCGATTCTACGTTCCAGCAGAGCGGACAGATCCGGCAGCCACTCGGCTACAAGCCGGATGCCGTCATCGACTAACGTCTCCCAGCCGCCGCCGCTATCGGATGCGTATACGGAGCAATAGGCTTGCCCCCGTCTCGCATCAAGCAGCGGAATCAGCCAGCATACCGTGGATCGCTTCTCTGCGCCTATGTCGCGAGCATCCCCGAGCGCCAGCGCCTCCAGCGACGACACCCCGACTACGGGGATGCCGAGCGACCAGGAGAACGTCTTGGCGACCGTCACTCCGATGCGCACCCCGGTGTACGACCCCGGTCCGGTGCCGACTGCGACTGCAGCCAGATCGGCGGGCGATGCCCCGGCTTCCTTCAGCATCTCCTGGATTTCCGGCAGCAGCTTAATCGAATGATTACGCTCCGCATGGGAGCTACGCTCGGCCTGAATGCCGCCGTCTACGGCGAGCGCCACCGTGAGCGCGCTGGTCGACGTATCGATCGCGAGCAGTGTGCCGGTTACATTATCCCGTTGTTCGGTCATCATGATAAGACCCCGTTCTCCTTCAATTGGTTGCACCATTGATTATACCGGGCCCCGTAAGGCCGCAGCTCCATCACCCTGCAAGTCTCGCCCGCGTGGCGGATATAGATGGCCAGACGGTCCGGCGGCAGCAAATTGCGGATAAGCTCGGCCCATTCCACCAGCGTTACGCCCTCGCCGTAGAAATAATCGTCCAGCCCAAGCTCGTCCGCCTCATTCTCGGATATCCGGTACACGTCCATATGATAAAACGGAAGACGGTCGCCTTCGTATTCTTTAATAATCGTAAACGTCGGGCTGTTGACCACTCCGGAAACGCCGAGCGCCCGGGCTACCGATTGGGAAAACCGCGTTTTCCCCGCTCCCAGGTCGCCGTCGAGAGCTACTACGGTCCCCGCCTCCATCATAGAGGCAAGCGCTTCGGCAAGCTTGGCGGTCTGCTCCTCGTTATTGGATTCATACCGGTAGATCGGCTCCGTGACCGTCTCCCCCTTTCAAGAGGTTGTTCGCACTTCAAGCAAAATGATTGTAGCCTTTCTTCGGTAACGGCTTCTCCACCCCGGCGGAGCTTCGCAGCGTGACGCCCGGCACGGGCGCCCGCTCCAGATTGGCTGCTGCGCCCTTGTCCGTCTTATTCATAGCGCCGGCTGCGGCTACTTCGCCCACCAGCCAGATCCGCTTGCCCGCCGCCTCGAACCGTGCGGCCAATTCCGCGGCGCGCTCCCGGCGCACCGTCCCGACCAGCTCGTAGTCTTCTCCGCCGTATAAAGCGAAATCGTGCGGGTCCCTTCCGGCTGCGGAGGCGTACCGGGTCAGCTCGGGCGACAGCGGAATCCGCTCCTCATCCAGCACGATCCGGACGCCGGAAGCTTCCGCGATCTCCCATGCTTCGCTCGCCAGCCCGTCGCTAATATCGTTTAACGCTCCGCAGACGCCTGCTTCCGACGAAGCGAGAATTGCTCCTGCGTCAATCCGCGGCTCCGGCCGTCTGTGCGCATGTACAAGCGGACGAACCGGCTCCTCCATATCCTCGATCGGCACCGCAGGCTGTCCGGCCTTCAGCAGCAGATGCAGTCCCGCGGCCGAATTGCCGAGCGGCCCGGTTACAAATACAATATCGCCGGGCAGAGCCGACGACCGCAGCAAAGATCGGTCCTCATCCGCTTCTCCGATGACGGTTACGGTTACCGTCAGCAACGATTTGGAAGACGTCGTATCGCCGCCGACAACTACCGTGCCGTACCGGTCCGCACATGCGTATAACCCGTCATACAGCTCTTGAAGCGATTCAGCCGTCCAATTCCCGTACGGCCCGGAAGGGACCGTCAGCGCGATCAGCGCCCATCTCGGCCTCGCTCCCATCGCCGCCATATCGCTTAGGCTGGACGCCATCGCCTTGTACCCGATATCGTAATGCTGCATCGTCTCGGGCAAGAAGTGGACGGTCTCGACCATCGTATCGCAAGAAACGACGATATCGCTGCCTGCGGACGGTTTCATGACAGCGGCATCGTCGCCGATGCCGGTCTTGACCCCGGTTTCGTTCGGCTTGCCGGTGCCGGGCGAACCGCGCCGATTGAGCAGCCGGATCAACGCAAATTCGTCCATACCCCGCACTACACGCGCCTCCCCATTCAACTTGTACCTATTATATCGGTACGGAAAGCATGCCGCAACAACGCATATGGGCCGTTTCCCCTTCTGACAACGCATATTTCGACAAACCTCGCCTCTCCGGTCTGCCGGCTGACTGGATGCTAACGATCCCTTATTTCCTGAGTCCCGCGTCCCGGCCAGGTGTTATTTTATAAGGAAAGAGGAATCGTCCGTTATTCACCAGCTTCTCAAAATCGGTTACAATAAAAAGAAACGAAGCTGCGACAATTTTCGTATAAGAAGTAACGGACAAGCTTGTCCGCATGACGACGGATTTCGAGGAGGTCGACACGAATTGACAAACCGTGCACGGAACCCTGACATACAACCATCTCTCGATACACCGCGGTTCTTGATCCGCAAGTCCGGACGCCGGGGGATATGGGGAACATTCGGCATTTCGGCGGCCTTCGCCGCTTTTCTGTTCGGCTCGGTTCCTTTACCGGCCCATGCGGGGGTAGTCGATAAAGTCAAAGACTTTATCCAACTGCCCGGACAAGTCAGCGAACTGAAGGAACAATACGACGAGACCCGGAAGCAGCTCGACGACGCGACGAATCAGCTCGGCGAAGTGACGCGGCAATCCCGGGAGACGATCGAGCAATACCGCAATGCCGAACAACGGCTGAGAGAAGAAAACGAACGGCTGGCCCGGCAAAACGAACAGCTCGCCCAAGCGGTGTCCGGCCTTCAAAACGCCGAGCAGCAGCGGGCGAACCAGTCGAAGCGGACATGGACGATGATCTGGACGGGTGTAGCCCTGGTCGCTTGTTATTTCCTCATTTCCCGGCTGTTCCGGCTCGTGCTCCGCAGCAAACATACGTAACGGTCATTCAAACCCGTTGTTAATCATTAGGAGGAACCGTATTGGACATCCGCTGCGACGCCGTAGCCGGCGGCACTTATCCATCCTCTTCGGCAGAACTGCTGCTGGACGAAGGCGATGCCGTCCACGTCCTGCACCCGCAGCAAATTGTGGCGTTTCACGGGGATTCGGCGCGCCGGGAAGACAAGCTGATGAATCTGCAGGGCATGTACCGGAAAAAAAAGCTGATCCGCTCCAAGCTGAGCGGCCCTGCCCGGCTGCTGCTCGCTCTGCCTGTCGGCTATACGCTGCACTGCATGAAGCTGACCGGCAACGAAGACCTGCTGTTCGAATTCCGCCACCTGCTCTTCTACACCGAAGGCATCCGGATGCAAAGCGTGATGCAAAGCTTCAAAAATATGATTGCGACCAAGGACGTAGTCCGCATGAAATTTTCCGGAGAAGGCACGATCGGAATCATCTCGGCGGGAGCAATCACGGATTGGAAGCTGCATCCAGAGACGCCGTCCTATATCGACACCCGGTCGCTGATCGCGTATCCGCACAACGCCAAGATCGATCTGAGCGTGTACGGCAACCATCTGGCCAGCCAGCATATGAGCTTCCAGTGGAAAATTACCGGCGAAGGCGGAGCGCTCGTCCAGGTAGGCAAACCGGACGCCCAGCTGGAACAGTTCGTGAGCGGCGATGGTCTGGTGAAGCGCCTGCTGAGGGAAATTGTGCCGTTCGGCGGGATATGGTTCAAATAACCGACGAGCACCTGCCAAACGTGCGTCCAGTCCGAGCAGAGCGGCGTCAATTGCCGGCAGCCGTCCGCATCCTTTCGCGAGCTGCAGGCGCCGCCGCACCAACTCCTAAAAGCCCCGGATTCCATGAGCGGAACCGGGGCTTCTTCTTTCCTTTTGCTTTGTACAGGGCGGCCGGGCCACCTTGAGATGTCTTTTGCGTTATCCCCGCTGCGGGGCCGTACCGTGCTCCTGAAGCTCGGTGATGGGAACGTTTTTGGATACGCGCGGATCGTTTTCCGGGTGGATGGTCGCCACGCCGCTGTACTTGTCCACACTGTCGATCCAGACCGACTCGCCCTGCCACGTCACCTCGACTTTATCGCTCATTAACAGGATGCGCTGTGCGCGATCGTAATCCATGCTCCAGTCCTCCTCTGTAGGTTTGGCGGCACCAGGCCCGTGTCCGTTGTTACGACAAATCCTCCTCGATCTCGCCCGTTACGTACTCTTCCGGGTTTTCGATCAAGCCGTTATGCATCGTGATGTTGCCCCCGCCGAGTCCTTCATTGATCATCCGGTCGATGTCCATATCGCACTTGTCCCGGCCTTCGTAGACGGCATCATCCTGAACTTCCTGCTCTTCCACGGTTCGCCCCCCTTTCTTTACGCGTTTCGATTAGAATGCCCCATTCCCCCACCGGCATACGACAAGCCGTCCGAACATATACTGAAAAGATGACCGGCAGGTGTAGAACGTCATCATTTGGACAACACTTGTAAGTAAGGGAGTACAGCCGAGTGAACCCGCTGGAAGTTTGGTTGCTGCGGTGAAACGGAGCTGTGCCATGGCAGGATAACGGGGCAAAGGATGCTATTTAACCGGATACGGAACCATCAAGGTACGACTGCCCCATCTGGCTGAAGCGGGGTCCCGGTCCAAGCGCCGCGGACAACCGCACTAAAAAGGAGGCATGGCGATGCATACGGTATGGAAGGGAGCGATCAGCTTCGGTCTGGTCCACGTCCCCGTCAAAATGTTTTCCGCCACCGAGGACAAAGATATTTCCATGAAGTATATCCACAAAACTTGCGGAACTCCTCTGTCGTACGTACGGACTTGTCAGCATTGCGAGCAGCCGGTGGAATGGGAGCAGATCTCGCGCGGCTACGAGTACGAGCCGGGCCGGTTCGTCCTGTTCGAGAAGGAAGAGCTCGACAGCCTCTCGGAAGCGAACAAAGAAATTCAAATTTTGGACTTCGTCGATTTAACAGAAATCGATCCGATCTACTTCCAAAAAACGTATTATTTGGCTCCGGGAGATACCGGCGCGGGCGCCTACAGCCTGCTGCTCGAAGCGATGCGCCAATCGGGCAAAATCGGCATCGCCAAAGTGTCGATCCGTTCCAAGAGCAGTCTGGCCGCCATTCGGGTGATTCAGGATTGTATCGCGATGGAAACGATATTCTACCCCGACGAAATCCGCTCGATTGCACAGGTGCCTAATTTGCCGGAAAATCCGAAAGTGAACGACAAGGAGCTGACGATGGCCAAAATGCTGATCGAGCAGCTGTCGACGCCGTTTGATCCGGGCAAATACAAGGACGACTACCGTGAGAAAGTGCTGACGATGATCGAGCAAAAGGTAGCCGGAGAAGAAATCAAGGTCGCTCCGGAAGCGCAAAAGACGAACGTCATCGATCTGATGGCCGCACTGCAGGCCAGTCTCGAAGCGGTCAAACCGGCCAGCGTGCCAACCGAACCGGCCGAACCGGCTGCCGCCCCGAAAGCCAAAGGGAAGAAAAAAGCGAAGGAAACTGTCTCATAACCGGGTGAATTCATATTGTCGCATCCATGAAGAAACTCTATATGAGTTGAACTAATGAATTGACGTCCATTCCATTCCGAAAAAATTGCTTGAAGCTTCAGACATCTTGTTTGGAGTGTCCCGGATTGAGTTGGCCTTCGGACTGTTGACACTCAAAGCTTATCCTTCCGAAGCAGCTTTCTAAAGAAAGCTCTTAAGCTTATCCTTCCGAAGCCAGTTTTCTGACGAAAACTCTTAGCTTTCAAGCTAATTTCTTTTCTTCACAACGTTGAGATTTACCATGGAAGATATTTAGTTCAACCTATATAGGAAAGAATGCTCGATGCCGCCGTTAATCCTTCCGCCTGCTGGCTCCCGCACGCTGGAGCGAACTCGGGGCCGTCCATTTCGGCAACCTGTACAAGGGGGAATTCCAGTATTTGTCGCAGAGAAACGTTGCCCGCGGTATACTTGCGTAAGTACGCAAGATAATCGAGGAGGAATAAGCATGGGGCAGCAATGTGTGATTGGAATTGACGGCGGAGGTACCCGGACCCGGATCGTAGTGGCAGATCTGAGCGGCAATGTGCTTTCTTACGCGGAGCACGGAGCGTCTTCGATTCATAAAGATGCCAATGCGGCGCGTAATGTCCAGGAAGGAATCGCCGATGCGCTTGCTCAGGCCGGCCGGACTCCGGAACAGGCCGCAGGTCTGCTCGCCGGAGTGGCCGGCTTCGATTCCGACCGGGACCTTCCCTGGGTCGAGGAGTTGACAGCCTTGCCGGGAATCGCGTGCCCCCGCTGGCAGGTGAACGATGCCGTTATCGCTCATGCCGGAGCATTCATGTCCGGTCCCGGCATCATGGTCGTCTCGGGCACGGGATCGATTATTTTTGCCGTTACGGAAGACGGCGCGCACCTGCGCAACTACGATATGCACCATTATGCGTCCAGTGCCGCACGTTTTCTCGCTTACGAAGCCACGTATGAGATATTGGCCGGACATACCGGACCTTCGGATTCGGCGCTGGTCAGACGCACCCTCGACTTTTGGAACAAACCCGATGTAGAGGAGCTGCTTCGTCTCGCCCTGCAAGGCTTCGCCTCCGATCCGAAGGAGCGGACCAGGCTGTTCGGCCAGATGGCGCCGATCGTCACATCCGCCGCCCTCGAAGGGAGCGAGCTGGCCCGCTCCGTCTGCGACCGGAAAGTCCACGAGGCCGTAGTCGGCGTTCATATGCTGGGAGGCCGCTTCAGCTCGGAAACCGTACAAGTTGCCTGCATCGGAAGCGCCATCAACAGCGTGTATATGAAAGAACGATTCCGCAAAGAATGCGAATCCGCATCGGCTAAACGATACATCCTCCAGGAACCGGTGCTGTCGCCGGCAGCGGGAGCCGTTATGATGGCTCTTAACCGATTGGGCGTTTCGGCGGATGACGATACCGTAGGCAAATTGCTGAAGCATCCCTGCTCCAGAGGGGACAGCTCTATTTAACTGACACCTGATGGCGTGAAGGCGGGAAGTTGTAGCGGCTGTATTCCTTGCCGTGGCGTGTTGTGCCATGGCGTGCCTATGCATGTTGTGCTGTACCGTGTAGTCCCGTGGCGTGCCATGCTGTACTATTCCGTACTGCGCGTGCCGTGCACATTAGCAGTCTTTTGGAGCCTTTATTTTATTAATTTTACCGTTTTCCTGAGCAATAAGAGCTGCTGGCAACTCTTATATAGGGCCAATGTCGACGATTTCGGTTCAAGTAGGAAAAATAAGAGCCTCTATTATACCTTATTCCTCCGTTTTCAGCTATTTCTTGTGATTTAAGAGCTATTATCATCCGCTATTACGCCGGGGCCGCGCACTGTATTGCCCAGATGATCGATTTTTCGATCATTTGATCATTCGATTATTTCATCATTTGATTACTCGATCATTCGATCATTTACCCGTTCATCCAATCATCGGACTTCCAGCGACGTTCCTTTACCGGCATTTACCTTTAACTTGATTAACCGTCCTATTAGCATGCGATGAACGGAGGCGGGACCATGAACTTAAAACCAGTCATCCCGTTCGAGCCGATCCGGGCGGATAAGCTTCCTGCCGGACCGAATTGGATTGCCCAGATCAAGTGGGACGGCGTACGGATGCTCGTTTATTTTGACGGACAGGAAACACGCCTGTGGAACCGGAGGCGCAACGAGAAAACGTTGCAATACCCCGAATTCACCGACATCCGCTCCTACTGCAGCGCCTTCTCCGTCATTCTCGACGGCGAGATGATCGCGCTCGACCAAAGCAAGCCGGCGTTTCACGAGATTATGAAGCGGGACCGGCTTCGAACGGCGAACAAAATCGGCCTGGCCGTCTCGCAAACGCCCGTAACCTATATGATCTTCGACGTACTGTACTGCAACGGCGAATGGGTGAACGGCCGGCCGCTTGAGCAGCGTCAGCAACTGCTGGAGCAAATCATCATCCCCGGGGAACGAGTCCATACGGTTAAAAATTACCCCGATCCCTCCGCCCTGCTCGAGGTGATGAAAGCCCACGGCATGGAAGGCATCGTCTGCAAAGATTTGACCAGCACCTACCCGCTGGACGGCAAAGACGGACGCTGGCAAAAGGTGAAGCTGTATCACGACAGGTATGCGGTAGTCGGCGGAGTTACGTTCCGGGGCAAAGTCGTAAACGCTCTGCTGCTCGGGTTGTACGATGAGAACGGAACGTTGTATTACATCGGCCATGCCGGAACCGGCAAAGTCACGATGGCCGAATGGGAGCGGCTGACGGCCCGCGTTCAGACGATGTTCGCCCGGGAACGTCCCTTCCGCAACGAACCGGAGCGAAGCAAGGACGCCTTCTGGATACGCCCGGAAATTGTCGTCAAGGTGCAGTTTCTCGAGTGGACGCCGGATGGAATCATGCGGCATCCGAGCATCCAGTCGTTTGCCGAGGTTGACGCCGGGCAGCTAAAGGGCACCTGCTCGTTCGGACAAACCTGATAGCCGCTGGCTTGACGCGGACGTGACCGGTTGGACGATTCAATCCACTTTAGAAAGGGAGAATGGCGATGGCGACGGCGGCAAAAGGCTCGGTAACCGTTGAAGGCCACGAGATTACGATCACCAACCCGGAGAAGTTGCTGTGGCCGGAGAAAAAGATTACGAAGCTGCTTTATCTGGAGAAGCTGCTCGCACTCGCTCCTTACCTGCTGAAGTATTGCCGGGACCGCCATCTGACGACGATCCGGTTCCCTAACGGCATCCACGGCAAATCGTTTTACCAGAAAAACTGTCCGGAGCCGATTCCCGAGTTCGTGCGTCTGGCGCCGCTGGACGGTATCCAGTACGTGCACCTCGACTCCATTCCGACCTTGCTGTGGCTCGGCAATTTGGCCTGCCTCGAATTCCATCCGTCCTTCCACCGGATCGGGTCCATGCTGCCGGCCGAATGGCTGATCGACATCGACCCTTCCCTCGACCGGGAGCCGCGGATTATGAAGGCGGTCCATCTGATCGGCGAAGCACTCGACAAGATGAATATCCGGGCCGTTCCCAAGACGTCCGGCGCCACCGGCGTCCAGTTGTACATCCCGCTCGCCAAGCCGTATACGTTCGAGCAGCTCCGCCAGATCGGCCATTTTCTCGGCCAGTACTTGACCCAGCAGCATCCGAAGCTGTTCACGATCGAAAGGCTCAAAAAAAATCGCGGCGACCTGATCTACGTCGACTATTTGCAGCATTGGTACGGAAAGACGCTTTCCAGCCCGTATACGCCGCGGGCGCGCGAAGCGGCCTCCGTATCCACTCCGCTCGAATGGAGCGAGGTCGAGGCGAACGTCGATCCGCGCGACTTTCATCTGCTCAACATGGAGGAACGGCTTCGCCGGAAGGGCGATCTGATCGCCTCGTCGCCGCCTCAATCGCTTGATCATGTGTTGTCGGTTATCGGCAAAGGAAACTGAAGCCCACGATTAGACGTTACAAGGGGTCATCTCAAAAGGTTTGCCCCCTCTTCGAGCTGACGTCTTCGAGAAAAAGGACCTCATCCCCCACTTTACCGTGGAAGTTGAGGTCCTTTCGTTTTGGAAACCGGGGCATTCCTGTGCATGCTATTCGAACACTTCGAACACTTCCGGGACAGCTCCCGTCCGTTTTGAATCCTCAATCCGCCGATTTCTTTAAGTTCTCCAGCTCCGCTGTCACGCGTTCGATCATCAAGACGAATGAAGACAATTCCTTCGAGCTGGTCGCCTGCGTCCGGGCATGGGCAGCCGTCTGATCCGATTCGGTGCGAACACGCTCCAGCATCGAGCTGATCGTCCGCAGCTTGGTGTCGATCTGTACAAGCGCTTCCTTCGACCGGGACGCCAGCTTCCGCACTTCGCCCGCGACCACGTCGAAGCCGCGCCCGTGTTCGCCTGCCCGCGCCGCTTCGATCGCCGCATTCAAGCCGAGCAGATGCGTCTGGTCGGATATTTCCTGCATCAGCTCGCCCATCTCGTCGATTGCGTTAATCTCAGCCGTCAACTGCTTGACGAGCTCATTGGCGTGCTCCTGCGATGCGGCCGTGCGGTCCGCCGTTTCGGCGACGGCTTGGCTGCTCTCTCCCAGCTCCACCATCATAGCGGCCAGTTCCTGCACCGCTACGGTGATCCCCCGAAGCATCTCACTCTGATCCTGAGCCAGCTTCTCCAGCTTCTGCTGCTCGCTCATCTCATATGCTTCGAGCACAAGCTGAGAATCCAGATTGAACATTTTGGTCAGGGAGTAGATGACCTTCTGCCAATCGTTCGGCATAATCCGCTGAAATTGTTCCGTAGCGATCTGAAGATACAGCATGTACGTGCCCAAATACCAATCCGTGGTCAGACCGATCCGGGAGTGCACTTGGCCGACCATAATCCGGCGCTGAATATATTCCTCATCAATCGTTCCCGAGGCCATCGACACGAAATACCATCTCTGCGTTTCCTTCAGACGATCCAGCGTGCTGTGGGCCTGAATAATCCGCTGCAGGGCGGGCTGTTTCGTAATCCGGTCGTACAATTCATCGACCAGAACGTTAACCACCTGTTCAAATTGCTCTTTTTTGGAATGCAGCAAAGCCAGATCGGCATCGGTCAATCCGATATAAGCCACCTGCTGCTGCCGGGCTCCGGTTAAAGCGATCACATGAAACTCCCCCCGTCGATGTCGATATATGCGGTGATATACGACATAGTTCGACTCGGAGCGCTTATATTCCTCCCGGCCGCTGTGACATTTGCCACTTATCTTTTCGCGGTATTCATTCGCGGTTTAGAACAACGGGGCCAGCAGCCGGGCCGCCAGCTCCTTCGCCCGCTCGTATTTGGAGCGCCGTTCGAATTCGGACAGCAGGATCTCCTTGCTGTTGCGCATATCCGTCATAAAATCCCGCTCCAGACGGGCAATCGTGTCCCGGTCGTACAAAACGGCCATAATCTCGAAATTGCTGAAAAAGCTGCGCATGTCCATATTCGCCGTTCCTACCGTAGCAAGCAGCCGGTCGATGATCAACGTTTTAGCATGGACGAAGCCTTTCTGATACTGGTAAAACCGGACGCCCGCCTGTATCAGCTCGTGTACGTACGACATCGAAGCCCAGTGAATGATTCTGGCGTCAGGCACGCCGGGCAAAATAATCCGCACATCGACTCCACTGACCGCCGCCGTCTTCAGTGCCATGGCAATACTTGGGTCCGGGATAAAATAAGGGGTCGTGATATAGATCCGGCTCCGCGCCGCCGTCATCGCTCCGAAAAACACTTCCTGCACCGCATACCAGGGAGCGTCGGGACCGCTTGCAATCAGTTGCACGGTCTCCTCCCCCATGCATTCGTGCTCCGGCAAATACATCGGGTCCAGCAGCGTCTTGCCGCTCGCAAACACCCAGTCGGTAGCAAATGTATGCTGCAAATAATAGACGCTGTCTCCTCCGAGCCGGATATGTGTATCGCGCCAATAGCCGAGAGCCGGGTCGGCCCCCAAATATTCGTCCCCGATATTGATCCCGCCCAAGAAGCCGACCGTCCCGTCGACAACGACTATTTTGCGGTGGTTGCGGTAGTTCAGCCGCTTGTCAAAAAACGCGATCAGCGGAGGCAGGAAGCCGTACACTTCCACCCCCGCCCGCTTCAATTCCTTCACGTAACGCCCGCTCAGCTTATAGCTGCCGACCCCGTCATACAGCAGACGAACCGGTACGCCTTCCGCCGCCTTGCGCATCATCAGTTGCTGGAACTTCTTCCCGATCTCATCGTCCCGCACGATGTAATACTCGACATGAATAAAGGAGCGGGCCTGTTCCATCGCCGCCAAGATCGCTTCGTATGTAGATTCGCCGTCGCTGTAGATCTCGACGCTGTTGCAAGCCATGATCGGCGAGCCGGGTATGTTGTTCAGCAAGCCGAGCAGCCGGTGCTCGCCGTAAATATCGCAGCGCCGGACCGCATCCCCGGGCCCCGCCTTGCGTGCCTTGTGCCAGAGAGCACGCCTGATTTCCGCAATGACCCGGCGTTCCTTGCGTCGCATCTGTTTGCGCCTCGTATACTTTTTAGCCAGAAAGTAATACATGATAAAGCCGATGATCGGCAGAACGAACAAGACGGATAGCCACGCCACTGCCTTGGCCGGATTGCGGAATTCCAAGAGCAGGATGGTGGCGATTTGAAATATAAACAATCCGAGCGCGAGTGTCAGCCACATCATAAGTATCCTCCTCGGATGTCCGCATTTGCGGGCTCCGGCTCCGAGTTCGGGCCGCACTTTCTAGCATATACGTTCGCGCTTCCGCCTATTCTCCTTTCCGGATTTTTCTCCCGTCCGGCGTTCCTCCGCCACGCTTCCATATCCAGTAAGCAGCCGCGCCGATCACTGCAGTGGCAATCAGGCTTCCTTCCGCTCCGAACGCCCCTCCCGACAGCGCGGCTGGTCCCGACGATTCGAGCCTCAGCACCGACTCGACATCCGTCCCCGATACTTCGAAGCCGTATACGTTGCCCTGGACGAAGTTCCAGGTCCAGTGAAGTCCGATTGGAAGCCATAGGCCTCCCGTCACCTCCCGGCTGATCCCGAACAGCAAGCCGGCCGCGAAAATATTAATCAAGGGCAGCGGATTCGCCAGCGCTCCCGGATTAAAGGCATGCAGAACGGAAAAAAACAGGGATGAGCAAATAATCGCGGCCGCCGGACCGAACCGGTGGCGAATGACGCCCTGCACATACCCGCGGCTGAACAGCTCTTCATTAATCGCCACAAGAGCAAACAGCAGCAAGTAGCCGGCAAGCTCCGTCCATACAGCCGCACCGGTCGCGACTCCCGTAATCCGGACCGATTGGACGGCCAACATGAGAACGAATACGATGCTGATCAGCACGATGCCGAGTACCGAGCCTCTCAGCAGCTCTTTCATCGCTCCGCGCTGTCTCCAGCCGAGCGACCAGCCTGCCTTCCTGTCGAATAGAACAAACATGAGCGGCACCGCGGCCATAAATCCCGCCGCCTGGGCGATCATCGAACCGTACGTAAACGACGGATCGCTCAGCATCGCATCCAGCGTCCAATCGCCGCTTCCCGTCAGGCCGACTACGGCTACAACCGGAATCATCGCGACCAGCGTCAGCAGAAACGCGAAGATGAACGCAAGCGCAATCTTACCGATGACGATACCGGCATATTTGGTCATATGCATAAGTTTGAACTCCCTCCGATTCGTTTTCCAGAGTTTTCCCATTCTTTATTGTACACATCCCGTCTTGCCCGCGCTATAAGGGGGTGTGAATGACGTACGGCTGGACCAACGACGGAAAAGTCATAGGAGCGAGGTGATCGCAGTCATAGATCGGTCATATGAACTGCTGGCCGGCGGCACTACCCGAACCGCTTCCTGATCGGTTACAATACAAGGGAACATAAGACCGTGCAGGCACACACAACGGATGACCCGCCGAGCGGCGTAGGGAATAGAGGATTGCAGTTAGGAGCTACCCGGGATGATGGTGGAACGGAAACCGTGGCATTGGATCGAATGGATGCTTTTTATCGTATACACGTTATGGATTGCGCTTGGGATGGCTTATTTGTTTTTCAAGCCGGACATTTTCGGAGACATCCCCTTTTTCACGATGTTCGGGCTGCTGCTCGCTTCCTACTCGGTTCCGCTTGTTTTCTGGCGGCCCGGGTATACGAATAAACCGGGGTTTGCAGCCGCGGTATTTCTAACGAGCGGATTTATGCAGTTTTACCTGGTCGCCAAGGTGGGACAGGACACGAGCCTGATTCTGATCCCTACTTTGCTCGTCGGCTTTTTGTCGAACCGCAAATTGCTGCCGTTCACGGGCGTGCTCTTCGTTATGTGTTTCCCGTTAATGATCGGGGTGCTGATTCACGATAATCACTTCATCTCCTTTCTGGAGCGGCTGATCGATTTCGCCATGCTGTTCGGAATCGGCGTAGCGCTTCAACGGATGCTTACTTCCAATATGCAATTACAAAAGGTGCTCGACGAAAACGCCACGTTATACGAGCTGATCCGCGAACAAAATAAAGTGCTCGAGCAGTATGCGAGCCAGATCGAACATATTACGCTGCTCGAGGAACGCAACCGGCTGGCCGTCGAGCTTCACGATACGGTCGGGCATACGTACACCTCCGTCATCATGGGCATGGACGCCGTCTCGTATCTGATGGAGGCGGCGCCGGAGAAAGCCAAGGAGAAGCTCGACGTGCTGCGTGACGTAACCCGCAGCGGGCTGGACGAGATCCGCCGGAGCATCCATCAGATATCGCCCAATGAAGACGACGAGACCGTCTCGCAGCGCCTGTCCCGGCTCGCCCGGGAGTTCGGCACCCACACGGGAACGCGTGTCGTCTTCCGGACCCAGGGAGTCGAAGCGAACGTTCCGAAGCAGACCCGTCTGACGCTTGTCCGTTGTCTGCAGGAATCGCTCACCAACGCCAAACGGCACGGCATGGCCCAGTCGATTCAGATCGCCCTGCTGTTCGAGCCTCACCAGCTGTTGCTTGAAGTGCAGGATGACGGCAAGGGGAACGAAGGTCTGCACAGGGGATTCGGACTCCGCGGCATGGAGGAAAGATTGTCCGCCCTGCAGGGCACGCTGCAGATCGACTCGCGGGAAGGCGAGGGCACGACCGTTATATGCAAAGTTCCGCTGGCGGCGGGGCCTTGACCGGCTGGCTGACGGCCGGGCGCGCGCCTGCCCATGATAGATAGCCCAATCCAACCTAAAAGGAGAGCGATGATGGATGAACGGTAAAGAAATCAAGCTGCTGCTTGTCGACGATCAGGACCTGATCCGGGAAAGTCTGCATATTGTGCTTGATATGGACCCGGATATCGAGGTCGTCGGCATGGCGGAGAACGGCCGGATTGCCTTGGACTGTATCGAGTCCGTTCGCCCCAACGTCGTGCTGATGGACGTGCGCATGCCGGAGATGGACGGCGTCAGAGCGACCCGCGAGCTGAAAACCCGCTGGCCGGATATCCGCGTTATTATTTTGACGACCTTTCAGGAGATCGATTACGTCGTCGAAGCGCTGGGAGCCGGGGCCGAAGGTTATTTGCTCAAAGCCATTCATCCGAAGGAGCTGGCGGAAGGCATCAAGTGGGTGCACCGGGGAGGAACGCTTATTCCTCAAGATATCGCCAAAATGCTCGTATCCCGGCTGCAGTCCAGCGGATCGGCCGATCCGTCGTGCGAAGCGGACGAGCGCGGACGCGATACGCCGGGAAGCTACGGGTTGAGCGACCGGGAGCTGCAGGTGCTGCAGTGCGTATCGGATGGGCTGTCGAACCGGGAGATCGCCGAGAAGCTGTATTTGTCGGAAGGAACGGTCAAAAACTACATCTCCAGCATTTATTCCAAGATGGACGTACGCGACCGGGTGCAAGCCGCACGCAAAGCTCACGATGAAGGCATCGTGTAGCCTGTAGAGCAGCAGGTTCGAACGTAAGGCGGTGCCGACAGAAGCCTGTGCACAGCGCGCACAGCGGAGCTTTTTTATGGTATGATGAGGGCCGGAGGGGACATCATGAACATTTCTCAAAGCTACCGTTCGCGGAAATATTTGTTTACGATTTTGCTGTCCGTATCGGTGCTGCTTGTCGTCGTGCTGATCGGCGCAACTGTAACTTTGTATGCACATACCGAGAAAACGGTGCTCCGTATCCAGCAAAGCGCCAACGAGAAAATGTTGTCCCAGACCGTGTACAGCGTAGACTCGGCGAACGAGCTGGTCAAAAACGCGGCAATCTCCGCCTATTTCGATCCGGATATTAATAGTTTGATGAATAACGACATTACCAAAACCTACACGTTGTATCAACATATTGCCGGACTGGAGCGGGTCGCCAAATCGTTCCCGTTCCTGCACTCCGTCGCCGTCTATAATTCCGTAAACGGCTGTTACTATTCCTATGCGCCAAACGCCATCCTCCCCTGCACGACGGAAGGCATCAACGGCACGATCGACCAGTACCGGAAAGCCAATCCCGATATTCCCACGCTGAAGCTCATTCCGGTATCCACCCGCGCGACACCGGACGGACAAAGCGAGATCGACTTTTTCTCCTTCTTCTTATTCGGCTCCAAAGCTTCCACGAGCGGAACGTACAGCGCTGTCATCGTGAATGTGAAGCCGGACTGGCTGTTCGCCCAGCTCGAAGCGATCAGCAAGCTGAACGACGGCGGCAGCGGCCGGCTGCTGCTTATGAACGGCGACGGGTACATGTACGATCCGGAAGCGAAGCGGTGGACGACGGGCGACGGTCTCAGCCATACCGTCCGGGAACGCATGAACGAAACGGGTACGACCGCCAATCTGTTCGTCAGCGGCAGCGGCAGCAGCAAATCGATCGTCTCCTACATGGCCTCGAAAGCGAACGACTGGTCTGTCGTCAGCCTGCAGCCTTACGATCAAGTATTCCGGGATATTTTGCGGATGCGGTGGATCTCGTTTTCCCTGATCGGCTTGTTCATCCTGATCTCTCTGGCCGGCTCGGTGCTAATTTCCTTCAAGCTGTACCGTCCGATCGAGATGCTGCTGCGTACGATACGCGGCCAGCTCCGCGAGACAGCCCCGGGGCCCGAAGGCCGGAAGGATGAGTGGGCGTATATATCCGGCGCGTTCCAGACGGCGATCGGTAAAATGCAGGCTTTAGCGTCGGAGCAGCAAGCTCAGGGACGCATCGTCCAGACGTATTTGTTCAAAAAGTGGATGACCGACAGCGGAGGCTTGTCTCCGCTGGATCTGATCGAAATCGAGGAGCAGTTGGACTTCCGGCTCGGGGATCGATCGAGGCTGCTCGTGGTGCAGCTGCTGTTCGATAACTACCGGGAATTCGCGGGACATGTCGAGGAGCGCGACCGGAGCGCCTACAAGTTTGCCGTAAGCAACATCGCCGGCGAGATGCTGTCGTCCCTGCACCGCACCGCCGTTATCGATATGAGCCACGACCATCTGGTCGCGCTGATCCGTCTGGACGATCCGGACGCAGACTGGACAGCTCCGCTGCAGGGCAAGCTTGCCGACATCCAGGAAACGGTGCAACGGTATTATCATATCTCGTTAACCGCCGCCGTAAGCTCCACCTGCGATCAATATCGCGACGTCAGCCGGTTGTACGGACAGACGATCGAGCTGGCCAAGTACAAGCTCATTTTCGGCCGCCAGGCCGTCATTACCCCCGAATCGGTAGAGCCGAACCGGCAAGCCGGGCAATACGAGCCTTCCCCCACACTCGAGAAAAAGCTTGCCGAGGCGCTCAAGTCGGGCAGCCGGGAGACCGCGTCCGCCTGTATCGACGAATGGTTCGGAACGATCCGCCGGCTGCACAGCGATCATATGGTGTACGGGCTGTTCCATCTGTCCGCCGTCCTGAGCCGGACGTTCGGAGAGATGAACGCCAGCCGGGTGCAGCAGCTTCCCTACGACTCGCAGCAAGCCGTCCAGCGTCTGGTCTCTGCGGAATCGCTGGACGAAGCGAAGCGTTACGTGCTGGACGCGATCGGCGAAGCGCTGAAGAGCAGCAAGGCAACTGCTGCCGAGCTGACTCACCGGCTGATGATCGATACCGTCAAAGAAATGGTGGACACCCGTTATGCGGACCCGGCCTTCTGCCTTCAGCAGGTCGCCACCGCCGTAAGAATGTCGCCCGCTCATGCAAGCAAGCTGTTTAAGCTGCAGGAGGGATTGTCGATTCCGGAATACATTACCGAGGTGCGGCTTCATCATGCGCTGCGTCTGCTCGCCCAGGAGGAATATAGCGTCAACACCGTTATGGAGAAGGTCGGCTTCGACAACCAGAGCTATTTCTTCCGTCTGTTCAAGAAAAAGTTCGGCACTACGCCGAAGGAATACCGGATGAAAAACGTACTGAACTAGCGGTTTTTTTCGATCGTGTACAGTAAATCGGCAAAAGTACAGTGCTTCCGGCCACCGTTTCGACGAAAGTACAGTTTGCAAGCGTTTCCTCATATGGCATGCTGGGTTCGTACACAACTAACAAGGAGGGTCCAGCTTGAAACCGAAATCCCGAACATGGAAGCCGCTTGCCGGAAGCTTGGCGCTGTCGCTCGCGCTCGCGGGCTGCGGCGGCCAACCGGCGGACAATTCGAACGGCGCAGGCGGTACGCCCGCCGCACAGCAGCCGGCAGGCAGTACGAAGGAGAAGCTGACGCTGAACTGGTTCGTCACAAGCGAGCCGAATACGAATTTGCCGAAAGACGACTTCGTGCTGAAGACGATTCAGGAGAAGTTTAATGTCGAGTTGAAGCTGCAGCATATGTCGCCCGGTACCGATTACGACAGCAAGATCAACGTCACCCTGGCCGGAGGCGATGCTCCGGACATGTTCTTCGCGACCGGCACCGCTTCGCAGAAGTTCGCCAAGGACGGCCTGCTCGCGGACTTGACTCCGTTCGTCAGCCCCCAGACGATGCCGAACTACTTCAAGTACTGGTTCGAAGAGAAAAACCTGAAGGCATACGGCGTGGAAAACGGCTTTTTCCGGGCTCCTTATCCGTACGCGACCCGGGCTTACCGTTCGTATTATGTGCGCAAGGACTGGCTAGACAAGCTGAATCTAAAAGTGCCGCAAACGTACGACGAGATGATGAATGTGATGCGGGCATTTACGTTTAACGATCCGGACGGCAACGGTAAGAAGGATACGTACGGCTTCTCGGCGGCCGGCAACGGAAAGCAGCTGTCCTACGATTTCCCGCAATGGATCAAAAACGGCCTGATCGGCGGCTTTATGCTGGAGGGCGACCAGTTCGTCGATACGCAGTCGGATATCCGGCTGGCGAAAGTATTCGACGAGGTCGTCGAGATGATGAAGGAAGGGATCGTCGATCCGGACTGGTTCCTGAACAAAGGGACGCAGCATATCGACAAGGCGGTTCAGGGCAAGGTAGGCATCATCCTGCTTGATGAGAAGTTTGCGCTCGACAGCCTGGCGACCAGCTACCATAACAAAACGAAATCGATTAATCCGAACGCCGACTGGGTTCCATTCCACCCGTTTAAAGACACGGGCGTCTGGACCGAAAACGTGCCGGGCTCTCCGTTCCTGTTCCCAAGCTCGGTGGCGGCCAAAGCTCCGGAGAAAGTCAAGCGCAGCGTCGAGATTCTCGATTACTTGGCCAGTCCGGAAGGCTTCCTGCTGACCCACTACGGCCAGGAGGGCAAGCATTACACGAAAAACGGCGATACGATCACGCTGAACAAAGCCGCCATCAAATCGGATATTATCGATAAGGGCGATTTCCTGAATATCTGGAACTTCTTCACACGCGTTAACGAGCCGGAGCGTGTCGGCTTGACGGTCGTCGATCCAGATATGACCGACCGCGACCGTCAAATTTTGCAGACGATCAAGTCTTACAAGTACATTCCATCGATCCAGATCAGCGCGGCGCCGCCAGCCGGAGTTAATATCGGCGACTTCCGCACGAAGCTGTATGAATACCATGCCAAGCTGCTGTTCGAAGAAAAATCAGGCGCCAACTGGCCCAAATACCGCGAAGAAATCATGACCAAATATCGCGGCAAGGAAACGTTCGACTTCTACGCCAAGCAAGTCAGCGAGGCGCTGGGCAAAACGTACGTGTTCAAATAAATCAAAATCGGTTGCGTTTCGGCTGTTGCACGGCTATCCCATACCCCATGCTGCGGCGCTCTAACCTCCTTCCGGATGACCGGCAGGAGGTTTTTGCTGCTCTGCGTTTATTATTCGCATGGAATCCTTTACAATGGATAACAACGATAGAAGCCAATGAACTCAGGCATTCATTGGCTTCAAAAGATTAACTCTCCTTTTTGATTTGGAGCGATTATAATAAGGGGCTTGGATTCGTCCGGCCAGCGGCAATCGCCTTTTCAAAACGCACAAACAACAGCTCTGTCCGAAGCTCATTGCTAATATCGTTAATCGCCGCCATAATATCTTCCGCCGTGTTGACATCGCAGCTTTGACCGTGCTTATAGGTGTGATCCATACAAACTTGCAAGTAAGCGTCGGCTGTCCGAATTTGCTGCAACAGTCTTGTTTCTTTTTCGTTCAGCTTTTGGCATGCGCTTTGTACCGATTCCATTTGCTTGCCTCCATGAATCTTGTATTGCCAGGTAATTCCGTGACGCCGTAACGTTACACTTTCATTATATGACGTTATAGCGTTACAATCAACTGTTTTTTTGAAGATTTTAATCTGAATGTCTATATATCGTATTTGTGGCCTGAAAGGTGGAGTAAGATGAAAATTAGACTGAGATTGCAAGAAATATTAGATGAGCGAAATATGTCACAGCGACAGTTGGCCGTTATAACGAATATGAGGCCAGGAACGATCAACCATTTGTGCCGGGGGACCACGGACCGGATCTACCTTAGTACTCTGGAAGAAATCTGCAGAGCACTAGGCATCCATATTCACCAGCTTATCGAACAAGTGGATGATGGATCGACCTTATGAAAATCAAAATTCGCCTTCGTGAGATATTGGCCGAACGGAAAATGTCGCAAAGACAATTGGCCGCTCTAATGAATATTCGTCCGAATACAATTAACCATTTATGTTCCGACAAAGTAGACCGTGTCTATTTGCGCACTCTGGAACAGGTGTGCGAGACACTGAACATCCGTATTCATGAACTGTTGGTACACGAGGAACTGCCCAACGCGAAGTCCCCCACTTCAAACACAGAAGGAAAGAAAGGAATCTCCGATGAACATCACCTATAACCAATTCCTCATTAGCGACGATAAAAGCTTGCTGCAGCTCGACGCGATCTGCGGCTTTCTAGGCCGAAGCTACTGGGCCGACCGCAGGAGCCGGGAAACCATTGCCAAATCGATCGAGAACTCGCTCTGCTACGGGATTTACGACGGCGGGAAGCAGATCGGATTTGCAAGGGTCGTCACCGATTATGCTACCATGTACTGGCTGTGCGACGTGTACGTCGATGAAACCTACCGCGGAACCGGCATCGGCAAAAAATTGATCGAAAGCATCACATCTTCGGAAGAGCTGAGCGGTTTGTCGGGCATATTAGGTACGAAAGACGCACACAGTCTGTACGAGCAGTACGGCTTTGTCCGCATCCCCGACCGATTTATGAGGAAATTCCCGGGCTGATCCGTATTTTACTTATACGGACTGGGGAGCCTCCTCTCCGATCCGGCAGCCGGAATTTACGAGAAAGGAATGGATCAGATGGAACAGTGGGAGTACAAAACATGGAAGTACAAGACAGGCGGATTTCTCGGAGGCAAAATAGACGAGGAAGAGTTCGACGCCCAACTGAACCAGTTCGGCAAAGAAGGCTGGGAGCTTGTTTCCTGCTTCGATACTAGTGTGTACCAAGGGCAATCGAGAGATATTGTCGTCGTATTTAAAAGAAGACGGCGGTAGAAGTCTTACAGGTTAAAATGTTCAAGCAAGGCGTCTTACAAAGGTCCCCCTTCCCGGCTTTCATGTTGAGCTGTCGTGTTGGGGGACCTTTTGTTTTTGAATCCACTCTCCCAGACTGATAATATAGCATATAGGCAGATTCATCCCAGTGCCCTGCTAGACTTGGCACGCAGCTCGGATGACGTTCCTGCTGGCGGCACACAAATTCCGACAGAAAGGGTAGCACGACTATGGACAAAATCTCGATAGGACGCATGGCCGAGCTTTGCCAGACGACCGTACAAACGCTTCGGCACTACGACCGGATCGGCTTGTTAAAGCCGGATTACGTGGACGAGATGTCCGGCTACCGCTACTACTCGATCGGCCAATGCGCCCGCTTGGATATGATTATGTATATGAAATATTTGGGCATCTCCCTCGACACGATCAAAGACCGGCTCGATTCGGATAACCTCGGCATCGTACCCGGCTTGCTTCAGCAGCAGGCCGACCTGATCGACAGCAAGCTGGAGCAGCTGCAGCACATGAAACAAGCCGTCCAGCTCAGCATCGACAATTACAACATCGTTCTGAACGCGCCTCCGAACGGCCGAATCGAGATCCAACGGTTACCCGAACGTAAAATGTACGTATATAACGGGAAAATCGATATTTACAGCCATACGTTGGACGTGTTCGAATATATGCTTCGGGAGCTGCGGAAGCAGGCGAACGTCCGTCATTTACCGATGACGTATTTCTGCAATGTCGGGTCGCTGATCCGGCGATCGGCGCTCTTGCAGCATTCTTTCGTCTCAACGGAACTATTCGTATTCGTGAACAACGATTTCCCCGACTCCGAAGGGATCGAGACAATCCCCGAGAGCGATTACGCGTGCACGTACTGCAGCGACTTTTTCAGCGAGCGGGATTATGCGGACAGACTGCGGGAGTATATTACAGAACATGGATACGAGATCGCGGGCGATTACGTTTGCGAAGTTGTGGCGGATCTGCATATTATTCCGCAGCAGCAGCGCAATATGTTTATGAAGTTGCAAATTCCGGTCCGCAAGGGTTGACTCTATTCTTACTATAGAGTTTATCATAGAGTCATGAGGAGCTCCCATTTCGTATTATCTGTCTTGTGAAAAAAAGAACAACCTAGGAGGGAACGCTATGTTGGAGAAAGTAAGAGTCATTCAATACGGCTGCGGCAAGATGGGGATTTACTTCCTGCGGTATCTGGTCGAGAAAGGCGCTGAAATCGTAGGCGCCATCGATAACAACCCGAAGCTGGCCGGCAAAGACGTCGGAGAAATTGCCGGACTTCCGATGAAGCTGAACGTACCTGTCCGATCCGATGCAGAAGCGGTATTCCAGGAGTGTGACGCTCATGTCTGCATTATCGCTACGACTAGCCTGATGTCGGATACTTACAACGCGTTCGAGCTGGCTGCCAGACACGGCGTAAATGCGATCAGCACTTGTGAAGAAGCGCTGTATCCGTGGACGACATCGCCGACGCTTACGAACCGGCTGGACGCTCTCGCCAAACAAAACGGCTGCACATTGACCGGATCGGGCTACCAGGACGTATTCTGGGGCAATCTGATTACCGCACTGGCCGGTGCCACTCACCGGATAGACCGGATTGAAGGCAGATCCAGCTACAACGTCGAGGAATACGGCATTGCTCTCGCCCAAGTCCATGGGGCGGGCTTGACAGCTGCGGAGTTTGATGAGCAGATCGCTCGCAACGACGCGCTCCCTTCGTTCATGTGGAACGCCAACGAATGGCTGTGTTCGCAGTTCGGCTGGACGATCCGCTCGACCGAGCAGAAGCTGGTACCGACGACACACGACAAGAATCTATACTCGTCGACGCTGGGCAAGACGATCCCCGCAGGCGATGCGACGGGCATGACCGCCATCGTAACGACCGTTACGCAACAGGGACCGGTTATCGTGACGGAATGTATTGGCAAAGTGTATGCAGAAGGCGAAGTGGACCGCAACGACTGGACGATCAAGGGCGAACCGGATACGGAGCTGAAGATCGCGCGGCCGGCTACGGTTGAATTAACGTGTGCGACAGTCGTCAACCGTATTCCGGATCTGCTCAAGGCTCCCGCCGGCTTCTATACGACAGAAAAAATGGCGCCTGCCCGATACCGGACGTACCCTCTTCACTATTACGTCTAAGCCTCGCACCCTATCGCTCTAAGGATGATGCGTCAATATTGCGCTTGCCCGGCCCTCATGAAACCAGGGGACCGGGCTTTGTTCTGGTGCCGCATCCCTATCGTCGTCTGATTTAATTTGTTCGTTCCGTTAAGGTAGTAGTAACATCCGGCAAGAGGGGTTCTCCATCAAGTCAGGCCGAACCCACATACCGATCTCTCGCCGCACCTAACCCAAATCCCCCGAGCAACACCGCTATGCCGACTAAAGTTACAAGCGGAACCTTCCAGCCATTGGTTACGTCGTGCAACAATCCGAAGAGGGTCGGACCGCCGGCGGCGAGCAAGTACCCGACAGATTGAGCCATACCGGACAGAGCCGCAGCTTGACGGGCATTTTGGGTACGCAGTCCAAAAAACATCATGGATAAACCAAAGGCAAAACCTCCCCCGATGCCCAGTACGACGATCCATGCCACCATCCAACCCGGATTTCCGGCAAGCAACCCGCTCGTACCGCTAATAAGCAAAATCGACATAATAATGACCAGGGAACGTTGACTGGACAAGCGGCCGGCTACGATCGGGACTATAAACGTGAACGGAAGCAGCGCTAATTGCATAATGGACAGATACCAGCCCGATTGATTTGCACTTACGCCTTGCTGTACCAAAAGTTCGGGCAGCCATGCGATCAGTACATAAAAAAGCGTCGATTGCAAACCCATAAATAACGTGACCTGCCAGGCCAGCGCGGAGCGCCATACGTTCACGGTACCCCCGTCCGATTGATTCGAGACAGCGGCCGAACCCGCCTGGCGGCGCCGTTTCATATAAGGCAGCCAGCATACGAGGGACACGATGCTCAGCAGTCCCCATACGCCCAGCGCCCCTTGCCATCCGAGTCCCAGTCCGACTGCGACCGGAACGCTTATGCCGGAAGCGATCGCTCCGAATAAGTTCATGGAGATGGAGTACATCCCCGTCATAAGGCCGATTCGTTTGGGAAACTCCCGCTTGATCAGGCTGGGCAGCAATACGTTGCATACGGAAATAGCCAGTCCCAGCACGGCCGTCCCGATAAATAATGCGGCAACTCCTGACAAAGAACGCAACGTAATACCGGCCGTTAAGCCCAGAATAGATAGAAAGATAAGGAGCTCCACTCCGATTTTATGTCCCAATCTCGGCACAAAGGGTGAAAACAGCGCAAAAGCCAGCAGCGGCACCGTAGTAATCAAACCGGCCGATGTATTCGAAATATGCAAATGGTCTTTGATAAGGCCGACTAAAGGCCCCACCGAAGTTAGGGGAGCCCGCAAATTGACGGCAATACAAACGATCGCCGCCACAATTACCCAAGCTGCGGATACACGGGTGTTTGAAGATTGTTGATTATGTGGATGCTCCTTTAGCCGATGATCTGCTGATCTCATAAAATATCCTCCTGATCTTTCAAATAAAATGGTATATTATAAT
>NZ_JBYUPU010000023.1:0-106912 GCF_058135425.1 Paenibacillus sp. MAH-35 | reverse complement strand
TGCAGTCTTCTTGAGCTTTACAATGAACATCACCCCCAAAGGGGATAATCTTGGAGGAGCCGGATGCGATGACCCGCACGTCCGGATCTGTGAGAGGCCCATGCAATTGTGCATGGGCCTACTCGATATTTTTTTTTATTTGAGCCGCTATGCATAGTTGGTGTACGATCCGGGCAAACTTCTATAGTTAGTTCCTAATTCAACCAACCGAGGAGGATTACCGATGAACAACCATAAGGCGAACAATGCTGAGAATGAAATCGAGAACGAGCAACTGGAAATAGCCCGAAACGAGGACGTCGAATTCTCCGAATCGCTTGCCGACGCTGCCGATCTGGAAGCGGCCGAGCGCGCTCAAGCGGCGGAAGAACGCCAGGAGAACGCCTAATCCGCAACCTATGCGTATGCGGCAGGCCGTGAGCGGAGGTAACGACGAATGGCTGAGAAAAGCGTGCTGGCTTATTTCAAAAGCCGGGAAGATGCCGAAGGAGCGGCTGCCAAGCTGAAGTCGCTTCGCATCGAAGACATGCGGATCGACGAGGTCGGCCGGTTTGCGGGCGAAGGAGTGGACCATGTCGAAAATCCGATCAACGGCGACATACCGGGACTTGGATATTTGACGCTCGGCGGTGACTTCGACCGGAATGCGGGAATACTTGCCGCGGCCGACGTCAGTGCAAGCGGGATGAGCTCAGGCGGCGAGGACGACACGATGGGCCGCAACTATTTGCTCACAGCCGTTATGAACGAAGACGTTCACCATCAGGCGCTGAGCGTCGTCCGGGAGTCGGGCGGCCTGGCGTAATCCGATAGATGGATCGGACATACAAAAAAGAAAGGAGGCGGTCCGAGAGGGCCGTTTCCTTTCTTTTTTTGCATGGTCTCCGAACTCGTTGCGCGCAAGTCTTTCATTGATTTTGAATGAGGAGTGTGGCGTGGCGTGCGGGGATATCGCAATCGCAGTCTTAGGAGCGATTTGCACCTCTTATTTGGAGCGAAACAGGGTTTTGGGCGAAAATAAGAGCGGTTCGCAGCTGCTAATCTCCCAGAAACGGCGGGTTTGGCGGCAGAGCGGCCGAAATAAGGGTCGCAAACCGCCTCTATTTCTCCGAAAAAGCAAGAAGGCAGCTTCATAAGGGGTACAAACATCTCTTAGTGGTCATCCCCGCAGGCTCTCCTCTCCCTATCGCATCAACCGATTCAAAGCGACTGCTCCAACGAGCCTGCTTCACGGAGGATCGCCTCGCGTCTCAGGACGGAAGCCGGCATGAACGCTAGCCATCAGGCCGGCCAATGAGCCGGCCGAACAAGCGACGGCGGCAGCTTGGTGCGGGCATCTCCTCTGGCTGCGTTGAGCTGGGCTTGGGTGAGGAAAATGCTGCCGGTGAGATTGGCTCCGCTAAGATCGGCGTCCCGGAAATCGGCCCCGATCAGGTCGGCCTCTCTCAGATCCGCGCCTTTCAGGTTGGCCGCGATCAGATAAGCGCCTCTTAAATTGGCGGCGCGGAGATCGGCTCCCTTCAGGTTGGCCCCGATGAGGTCGGCACCTCTGCCTATTGCTTTTTGACGTCCATGCGCCGGTTTCCGCTTCTCGCTGCGGCGCGCTTCTTCCCGCACGAACTCGCTAGTCCGGAGCAAAAGCTCGTTTACTTTCGCCCGGTGAGCCGCCACGTCCAGCTCCAGAAGCGATTCGGGACGAAGGCGGGTGAGCCGCAGCGTCTCGTCGAGTAAGGCGCGAAGAGCTCCGTGAATCGACTGTGCAGGTTGCAGCGTCAGCGATTCCGTCAAATACCAGAGCAGCTCGTACAGCTGCTTCATAACCGGGAACACCTCGAACATCGTCTTCGCAGTGGCAGGGGCTTGCCGCCAGTCGATCCCTCCATAGGTAACCTGGGATACCATCTGCCCGGCGCCGAAGCAGTCATAAACCGTGCAGCCTTTAAACCCCAGCTTCCTTAAATCGGTATGAACGCCGCAGCGAAAATCGTCTTGCAAATTCGAGCAGGGCCGTCCAGCGTCTTTATTTACGGCAAAGTCTGCGGAAGCTGCAAAGGGAAGTGCCACACAGCACAAGCCGAAGCATTTCTCGCAATCCCCCTGCAGCTTGTCGCGACTTATGCCGGGAAGTTGTCCTGAACGTTCGTGTATCTCAGACAACGGTTATCCTCCTCTGCATCATTCAATTCTTCTATAGTAGTACCGAATGATTTCTTCGTCAATTGGGCTCTCAGTAGATAGGGTGGTGCGGGATCAGTACAGACGGCGGGGGTAGGGGGAGGTTGGCTCGGTAGAGGAGTAAATGCTCCGTCCAATCACGGAGAGCAGCTTCGAGCAAGTAGTGTTAAGCTGCATGACGGCGTTAAGTCAACCATAAAAATGATTTATTGATGGACCATTATATGGAATTATTTGATAGAATAAGGAGTCGGTGCAATCTATCGATCCTCATTTTTATTATTGACTTCAATTTGAACGTTTCAGCATGGACCAGAATGGAAATGTTACCGGTAAAGCGGGATGTGTAATGGGGGAGCCTTCTTTTGCGGATAAGCTTGTGAGGAAAGTGCGTTCACTCATTCCTTAATCGTTACGACTCCTGTTCGATCCTTACATATAGACATCTATATGCTTAATATCAGAACGCTGGGAGCCAGAAAAAAATACGAGTTGTTAGGTTAATAGAACAGCTTCCTTGTCAACTGCTGTTTTTACAATCAGATATCGCTTGTCACATTTGGATTTTGATTTATAGCAGGTGTTATTCCTTTGTACGACCACAGGCAAGCAAAATTAGACTATTCCGAACCGCCCGCCTTCCCTTATAATGGACGAGATTGGGTATCTTCATCATTCGGAGGGGAAAAACACATGCTTGTTCAACCAAACAGCAGACTGGTCATGATCGGGGACTCTATCACGGACTGCGGCCGCGCGAGACCGGTCGGGGAAGGCCGGGGCACCGAATATGGAAACGGTTACGTATCGGTCGTCAACGCGCTGCTTAGCGCCGTATATGCGGGCCGTCATATCCGGGTGATCAACGTCGGGTCGAGCGGCAACACGGTTCGCGATCTGAAGGCGCGCTGGCAGACGGACGTATTGGACTTGAAGCCGGACTGGCTGTCGATTATGATCGGGATCAACGACGTATGGCGGCAGTTCGATATGCCGAACTTCAACGAGAAGCACGTTGGGATCGAGGAGTACGAGCAGACGCTTCGCGATCTGATCGCTTCCGTTCAGCCGTCCTTGAAAGGGCTCATACTGATGACTCCGTTCTACATCGAGCCGAATCCGGAAGATGCGATGCGTGCGGCGATGGACCGGTACGGGGCGGTGGTCGCGAAGCTTGCCGCCGAGACCGGGGCTGTGTTCGTGGATACGCAGAAGGCGTTCGATGCGGTGCTGAATCACTATTATCCGGGCGCGCTTGCCTGGGACCGCGTACATCCGAATTTGACCGGACATACGGTGCTCGCTCATGCTTTCCTGAATGCGATCGGCTTTCAATGGAACGGAGACAACGCCTGAAGAGGCTGAGAACCGACGTTATAGCCTTAGCCCGCGGATACGACCCGCACTGCTTTATCTCGCGACATCACGGAACAGAAGACAAACGTTAGATCGGGGAGAGATTGAGCCATGGACAAGCGGAAGCTGACATTTCGGGAAGACGGAACGTTTACGATTGCACAATTTACGGATATTCATTGGGTCGACGGCAGTGAGGCCGATCAACGCACCAGAAGCTTGATGGAGCTCGTCATCCGGGAAGAAGCGCCCGATCTCGTCGTATTTACGGGCGATGTGATTTATTCGGGCGGCAAAGGCTGCACCGATCCGTTCCAGGCGCTGCGGGATGCAGTCGCTACGGCCGAGAACGCAAAGATTCCGTGGGCGCTCGTATTCGGCAATCACGATACGGAAGGGAACATCACACGCGAGCAGCTGGCCCCGGCTGTTGAGACATACGAGCATGCCGTCTCGGACTCGGGACCGGCAAATTTGTCGGGCTTCGGCAATTTCGTACTGGAAGTGGAAGGGCGCAGCGGACAGACGGCAGCGGCGCTGTACGGCCTGGACTCCGGGGAGTATTCACCGCTTTCCCATATCAAAGGCTATAACTGGTTCCGGCGCGATCAGATTTCCTGGTTTTTGCAGCAATCGGCCCGTCTGACGGAACAGAACAAGGGAGAGCCGCTTCCGGCGCTCGCGTTTTTCCACATCCCGCTACCCGAGTATAATCAGGTATGGGAGACGCAGACGTGTTACGGCCACAAGCAGGAGAACGTGTGCTGCCCGCCGCTGAACAGCGGGATGTTCGCGGCGTTCGTCGAAGCGGGCGACGTGATGGGGACGTTTTGCGGACATGACCATGTGAACGACTATTGGGGAGAACTGCACGGGGTCCGCTTAAGCTACGGCCGGGCGACGGGCTATAATACCTACGGACGCGAAGGGTTTCCTCGCGGGTCGCGGCTGATCCGGCTGCGCGAAGGCGAGCGGAGCTTCGAAACGTGGCTGCGGCTCGATGACGGCAGCGTCGTTCTGGAGCAGCCGGAACATGTTCCGGGAGTTGGAAAAGCAAAAATTGTGGAATAATCGGTCCATTCCGCAAAAAATGAACAGAAACAAGACGGAATTTGCGCTAAGATGGGGCTAGACGCCGGTATGCCGGCGATCGCATACAAGGAGGTTCTCCCATGCAAGCGTTACTTTCCGTTATTGACACGTTGCAAGCTGCAGGATCCGTAGTAAAAACGTACGAGCGGTCGCTCGCCGAGTATGAGGGCGTATCGCTCGTTATGATTAAACGGGACGGCCGCAAATTGTTGCTCGCTCAAGGAGCCGGAGCATTGGCCGACGCACTGGAAGGTGAAGCGGTAGCAGGGGGGGCCGATTCGGCGAAGCTGTGCCCGCTCACGCATGCCAACCGGCTGACACTGAACCGGTTTTTCCCCTACACCGCTCCTCGCGCCTTCGGCACGCAAATCTCGACGATCGGGCTCGGCGACCGGCTTGGCATCGCTTCCCCGGGACATATCGAGACGGTGCGCGGCCACGATATCCGTCCGATTCTGGCGCAGCAGAGCATCCGCGAGCTGAACTTGACCGGCCGCGATTACAAGGAAGTGCTGGACGCCGCCTGTTATGCCGCTTTCCAGGAAGGCTACAAGGACGGCTTCGGCGCCGACGGCGACCACCTGAAGGTAGAGGCCGACATAGAGCTGGCGCTCGGGCTCGGCTTCACGATGCTGACGCTGGACTGCTCGGAGCATATCGACAATACGGTGGAAGGGCAATCCGATGCCGACATTTTGGCGAGCTACGCGAAAGTTCCGGCTGACGTCCGCTCCCGTTACGAGGACGGCTATTTGAACCGCAATTTCGAGGCGGCGGGCACCGGTTTTGTCTTTAACGAGCTGACGCTTGCCAAAAATGTGCTTATCTATGCCAAAGCGATCGATTATATGGAGCATGTGTTCACCAAATACATTCAAACGGCCGGCCGGGACATCGACTTCGAAGTGTCGATCGATGAGACGCTGACGCCGACCGACCCGGGTTCGCATTTCCTGATCGCAGAGGAGCTGTACCGCCGCGGTGTGAAGCTGTTCAGCATGGCGCCCCGCTTCTGCGGAGAGTTCCAGAAAGGGATCGATTACATCGGCGACGTCGCCCGGTTCGAGGAAGAGCTGAAGATCCACGCGGCCATTGCCGACCATTTCGGCTACAAGCTGAGCATTCATTCCGGCAGCGACAAATTTACGGTATTCCCGATGATCGGCGTCCATACGAAAGGCCGGTTCCATCTGAAGACGGCCGGAACGAATTGGCTGGAAGCGATGAGGGTGATCGCCAAGACGAACCCGGGTCTGTACCGCCGCATGCATGCTTACGCATACGATCATTTCGGAGAGGCGACCGCGTATTACCACGTGAAGGCGGATTTAAACGCGATCAAGCCGCTGGACGGCGTAGCCGACGCCGACTTGCCGGATTACTTGAACGACGACGACGCTCGTCAGATGCTTCATATCACCTACGGCATATTGCTGCAGGCCAAGGACGAGAGCGGCAAGTCTCTGTTTAAAGACGAGTTTTACCGGACGATGGACGACAACGAGCCTAGCTACACGGACGCTTTGATAACGCATATCGGCAAACATGTAAAGCTGCTTGGCAAATAAGCCGAATCCGTGTACAATGAAAGCGTACGCATCATGCACACGTTAACAATGACTCGTTCATCTCATCCGTTTTTTCGGGGAAAGGAACTGCGGCATGGCTATTCAAACAAAACAAGAGCTTCGCTCGTTCGTCAAGGAAACAATTCGCACTACCCCGATTTCCGATATCCACACGCATCTGTTTACGGAAGATTTCGGCGATCTGCTGCTGTGGGGAATCGATGAGCTGCTCACGTATCATTATCTCGTGGCGGAGACGCTGCGCTTCCATCCGGATCTTCCGTACGAATCGTTCTGGGCGATGTCGAAGCGGGAGCAGGCCGATCTCGTCTGGCAGACGCTGTTTCTGGACCATTCGCCTTACAGCGAGGCGTGCCGCGGCGTTTTGACCGTGCTGAACCGTCTTGGACTCGACGTTGCGTCCAGAGATTTGGAATCGTATCGCGCCTTCTTCGCATCGAAAACGACCGGCGAATATATCGACCTGATCTTCAAACTGTCCAACGTGGCGAACGTCTGCATGACGAACGATCCGTTCGTCGATTCGGAGCGAAACGCCTGGGAGACGATCCAGGAGGTCGACCCGCGGTTCAACACGGCGCTCCGGATCGATCCGCTGCTGATGCAATGGGAAGAGAGCACGTGGGAGAAGCTGAAGGGATGGGGCTACGACGTCGAGCAGGAAGTTACGGACAAAACGGTCGAAGGCATCTGCGAGTTTCTGCGTACGTGGATCCGCAAAATGAATCCGCTGTACATGGCGGTTTCCTTGCCTCCGTCGTTCCGTTATCCGGAGCAGTCGGCCCGCGGCGATATTATCGCCAAATGCATTCTTCCGGTAGCGAAGGAGTTCGATATTCCGTTCGCAATGATGATCGGGGTCAACAAGCGGGTTAATCCGGCGCTGGGCGATGCGGGAGACAGCGTAGGCTTAAGCGATGTACGGACCGTGGAGCAGATCTGCTCGCTGCACCCGGACAACAAATTCCTGTGCACGATGCTCGCCCGCGAGAACCAGCACGGGCTGGCCGTAGCGGCCCGCAAGTTCCGCAACCTGCACGTGTTCGGCTGCTGGTGGTTCCTGAACAATCCGAGCCTGATCGAAGAGATGACGCGCATGCGCTTTGAGCTGCTCGGGACGAGCGTAACGCCGCAGCATTCCGACTGCCGGGTACTTGATCAGCTGCTGTATAAGTGGGACCATTCCCGGGAGATTATCGCGAATGTGCTCACGGACAAATACGCCGATTTGCTCGAAACCGGCTGGAAAGTGAAGAAAAAAGAAATTCGCCGTGACGTATCCGATCTGTTCGGCGGAGCGTTCTGGCGCTTCCTGGGCAAAGAAAATCCGGTGAAATGAGCCGGTACGGCGGGCGCGACGGAAGGGAGAGGTTGGCGATCCCATCCGTCTCCGCTCCGCCCGTAACGCCTAACGTCAAGCAAGCCCCTAGTCGATCATGACAGGGGGCTTGCTTTTTGCGGCTTAAAGGCAAACAGAGCGATTAAACCTGATCCGTATGCTGCTTGCGCTTCCGGATATGGTAGACGCATTTTTTGCCGCCTTTGGCCAAACATTCCGTACGGACGACATCGGCTCCAAGCAGCGATTCGAACAACCCTAGTTCGCATTTGCAAGCGTGATTGTACTTGTTCGCAATTTGCGAGATCGGACAATTGTGTTCTTTCAGAATATACTCGTCGTCACTGTGCTGTTCCCATTCGGCCATGTAGCCGTTCTCGTTCTGAATGGTAGCGAGAGCAGCGACTTTCTCGGACAACGCTTTGTTCTCCATGGCGTTCGCGTATTTCTGGAACAACGTTTCTTTCCGGCGCTCGAATAACCGTTCGACCATCCCTTCGCCGGCCTCGCTGGCGAGCTCGCCGAGCAGATCGAGCGCTACGGCATGATATTTCTTCGGGAAATAATGCTCGGCCTGAGCGGTAAGGCTGTACACGGCGGTCGGCCGGCCCATCGGCTGGCGCACGGTTCTCGGCTCGATCAAACCGTCGCGCTCGAGCGCATCGATATGACGGCGTACCGCCATGCCGGTGATTCCCAAATGTTCGGTTAAGTCTCTGGCGCTAAGCTCGCCGTTCGTTTTCAGGAGCTGAATAATAAGCTCACGGGTCGAAAGACCGTTATCCTGTTTCAATGTGACACCACCCGTTTTATTAGCCGTAGTTGATCGTCGCCGTCGAATGTTCCTCGCAATCGGAGGAGCAGTAGCCGTCATACCGTTCTTCGCATTCGTCGCAGACGATATGCTGCAGATGGCAGCTGTCGTTCGCGCAGTTGATATAGCGGTCGGCCGGCTTCTTGCAGTGATGACACGCTCCTACGACGATATCCTCATCGGTCTGGTTGATCGGCACCGAGATGCGCTCGTCGAATACGTAACATTTCCCGTCGAACAGACGACCTTGAACATCCGGATCTTTGCCGTACGTGACGATTCCGCCGTCGAGCTGGTAGACGTCTTCGAACCCTTCCTGAATGAGAAAGCCGGTCAGCTTCTCGCAGCGGATGCCGCCTGTGCAATAGGTCAGTACCGGCTTCTTCTTGAGTTCGCCCATATTCTCCCGAATCCAGTCCGGAAACTCCCGGAACGATTCGACGTCGGGACGGATCGCGTTGCGGAAATGTCCGATATCGAACTCGTAGCCGTTTCGTCCATCCAGCACGATCACGTCCTCCTGCTGCAGCTTCTCGTAAAACTGCTTCGGGGAAAGACGCTTGCCGCCGATAACGTTCGGGTCGAGAGGCTGGTCGTAGCGGAACGTGACCAGTTCCTTTTTGTAACGGACGAAAATTTTGGAGAAGGCGTGCCGGTCAGCCGGGTCGATCTTGAATACCATATCGTGGAACAACGGATTTTGGCGCATATGCTGCATATATTGCTCGGTCTGGGCGATCGTGCCGGACAACGTGCCGTTAATGCCTTCGTCGGCGATCAGGATGCGCCCTTTAATCCCGAGTGCTCGGCAGAAGTCCAGGTGCTCCTTGGCGAAAGCTTCCGCTTCCGGGATTGGCACGAATTTATAATACAACAATATTGCATATTCATGGTTGGACATGAACGTTCTCACCTTTTCTATGAAATCTGCTATGAAAGCGACTGCCAACAAGCAGTCTTCTAAATTGTATGAATTAGTTTACATAAAGTCAACATAGCCTTATACAAAGTATTTATTTCCCTTCGCTTCTTATTGACAAAAAGCGAGGAACGGATCATAATTATTATACATAATATTATAAAAATATAAATAAGACGAAAACAGGTTCACGTCGGATGATTCTATGGAAGAGGGAGCTTCGAAGGAGCTTTTGTTGCGGGCGGAGCGTATCCGGTTTCGCTAAGAACTTATACTTTGAGGCTTCACTCCTAACTAAATAAAACAGGATAACGGAGGAGGAACGACGATGATTCAAATCAGCGATCAAGCTACCGCCAAAATAGCGGAACTGATTGAGAATTCGGAAGTAAGCGGCGCATTCTTGCGGTTCGGCGTCAACGATGGAGGCTGCAGCGGATTATCGTACCAGATCCGGATCGACGACGAGATGCAGGAAGACGATCAAGTGTTGGAATGGTCTTCGTTTAAAGTGGTTGTCGACTCCGCGAGCCAGCCTTTCGTGGATGGCGTTCAAATCGGATATAAAGAAGCCGGGATGACCGGCGGTTTTACGATCGACAATCCGAATGCCAAAGCGACCTGCGGCTGCGGAGCGAGTTTCCGGACGGCCGCGTACCGGGGCCAGGCTAAGAAGTGCTAAGACCGGAGAAGAGGCCGCCTTGGGCCGATCGCAGCGGTAACTGACAAGCGGACCGATCCGCTTGCGTATGTCCAACTACGATTCGAACAGGAATGGTGAAGATGAAGCTGCTAGGTATTTCAGGGACGATAGTAGGGTCCAAAACCGCGATTGCGGTTCATCAAGTGTTGGAGGCGGTACGCCGCGACAATCCGGATATTGAAACGCAACTGCTCGATCTGAAACAGTACGACGTCCAATTTTGCGACGGTAGAGATCCTGCCGCTTATACGGGCGATACGCACAAAGTCATCGACATCGTTGCCGAGGCGGACTTTTATATTATCGGCACGCCGATCTTCCAGTCTTCCCTGACCGGCGTTCTGAAAAATCTGTTCGACCTGGTGCCGGTGAACGCTCTATACAATAAAGTGATGGGGTTTGTCGCGACAGGCGGCACGTACCAGCACTATCTCGTCGTGGAAAATCAGCTCAAGCCGATTGCCGGTTACTTCCGGGCGTTTGTCGCACCAAGCTACGTTTACTTGCATGACGACCACTTTAAACCGGACAAACAAATCGCCGACGAGGATGTGCTCAGGCGAATCGACAGGTTGGCCGAGGAAGTCGTATTCATGCAGCGCAAGCTTAAATCGTAAGCGGGTCACCAAGCTGAACTGCCGCTCCGATTAAGCGAAGCCTTCGTTGCATTCGTAAACAATCCGCAAAAACCGCCTGTAAAGGCGGTTTTTGCGGATTTATACCGGCTTGCGCTAAAAAGCCGCGAATGAATCGCGGATCGGGTCACGGACCCGGGGACTGGACGGAAAACACGATATCCTGCCCTTGGCAGTCGATCGTCAGATCGCGATTGTCCAAATACCAGATGTCGGTTTCCTCCATAAATAAAGTGATCCCGGCATTGCCCGGAGAAACCGAGATCGCCGGATAACGGGGCTCGCTCTTGGTGACGCCGAGCGAATAAGCGTCGTCACCGCCGCCGCTGTACCGGACGAATACGCGAAGCTGATCGCCTTCGCGGACGCCCCATTCCTCCTTAAAGCAATTGACGGCTGCAGAAGTTACATTCAGGCTGGTCATTATTCAACACCTCGCAAATGGATGTAGGGGATCTTGCTGTTCGGCACAAGGAGCATCGGCTGCCTTATATAGCAACAGCGGTAAAAAAGAGTCGCCTCCTTCCTACCGCCGTTCGAGGTTACTGCTTGAGGGGGACGCGAGGTCCCCATCGATTTCAAGTATAAAGGATAACGCCAACAAAGTAAACATACATATATAATTTGTATGATTTCCAAAGGCGCGGCAGTAAGCTGTTACTTGATCTTCACCCGGAACGGCTGATGGATTTTGTTATAGTGATAGTCGTAGATCCGGAACACGAACGGCTCGGGCAAATATTCGCCCATTAATTCCGAACCTGTCATCACGCAGTTCAGCTTTTGGACCGTCTCCTCGGAAGAGCTGTACCCTCCGCAACGGAGCCCATACCCGTTTGAAGGGTCGAGCCATCTTTGCTCCATGGTGTTCAGCGAATGTATGTCAATCATGTGGGGAGAGAACTTGTTATCAACGTCCTTCTGAAGCTCGAACGAAAACTCCCAGCGGTTCGGATATTTGTTCACATCGACAAGTTTGATCCGCTCGTCCGGCACTTTAAGCAGTTTTTTCTCGCGGGTATCCACGATAATCTCGCGTTTGCTCTTATCCAGCGCACGGATGGTACTGCCTACAAGGTCGAGCGATTGCGGATTGGCGAGCAAGCTTCCTTCGAAATAGATCGTATGCAATGTTTTGGGCCGGGTAACCGGATAGACGAAATATTGCCGTTCGAAGCCGCGGAGCGGCTTCAGCTCCAGGCCGTCTTGATCGACGAGTCTCAAATCCTCGATGGAGAACAGTTGCTTGCTGTTGTTCGGATCGATCGAGAGATCGAGACGAATGGCGGTAGGAAGCAAGGTCGCCCGCGTAAACGTGACGTTTTGTCCGTCCAAAGAAACCGTCTCGTTCAGCTCGAATACTTGTTTGGCGACAATTTGATCTTTGCGGATCGAGAAGCTAAGGTTCCATTCCTTATCCAGCTGCACGGTTTTCTGGTACCCGGGCTTCATCGGCACATGCATCGTTACACGTAACCGAAGTTTGTCCGGAATCGGCGCGTCTTCCTTCCAGCGAATCTCCATCGCGCCGTTCTCCCAAGGTCCGCTGAACGTGCCGCTGCTGCTGAAGATGTCGCTGCCGCTGCTCATCATAGGCTGGCCTACGGTGTACTCCTCTCCGGTAGCCGTATCCTCCGACGTGGCCTGGATGCGTACGCTGTCGTAGCCGTTCTTATCTTTAATCGAATAGTACATAACCATACGCAATTCGTCGACGATTAAATCTTCGATCCGTAATTCGATCCCGTCGTGCTCGACCGATTTGCCGATACGCTGCATATATCCCTGCTCGGCGGCGATATGGAGGCCGTCCTTCGAATCCAGCAGCTGCGTCGTCAGTTTCCCGACGAACGATGCGAAAGCGGGGGAGAAGCCAAGCGCGGCGGACAGGGCGAGAACGAGGAGCACAGCTACGGCTGCGCCGGTCGCCCGTTTTTTTCGTTTTTTGCGGGCAAGCTCCCGTTTGGCCCGGCGGATTCCTTCGCGGATGTAAGCGTCCGTATCGGGAGGGGGAGAGGCCCGCTTATAAGCGTCCTTCAAAGACAGGATGGCCGGGGCCGGTGCAAGCTCCGGATGCGCTTCCGCTTCCGCTTCTGTTTCCCCGGGGGAGTCCGCTTCAGGGTGAGCGACGCGGGCCCTTTTGCGCCGATAACTGCCAAGACCGATTATGTACTCCCAAAAACGCCGTTTAGACTTGTCCCTCAATCCGGTTCCCCGTCCTTCCGCATATAGTCTTTTAACTTGCGAAGCGCTTTGTACAGCCACGTTTTGATCGTGCCGTCGGGATATTGCATCGCTGCGGCGATCTCGTGTATCGTCAGATCCTCGAAATATTTCAGGATCACGATCTGCTTCTGCCGCGGTTCCAACACGTCCAGGGCTGATTCCAGGCTGTCCCGGACCGCCCGGATCTCGGTCCCGTCGGCGCGTTCGTCCGGTATGCCGCCGGAGCGGTATTCCGCTTGACGGCTTCGCCGCCGCCGCTCACTGGGGAATCCAGGAAAAAGTTTTAAGAGACAACACAAAGGGCCGTCCGTTTTCACGGACGACCCTGTTTTTCCCGTAGGCCGGGACTTATGGTTTACGCATTGAAGGAGATATTATGGGTCGGGACCCTACACAGCAAATGCAAATTACCGGCGACCCGCAAGAGTTTGCTCCGCGATTTGCACAAGCTGCTTCGTGATTTGTCCTCCGACCGAACCGTTTTGGCGGGACGAAGTTTCCGCACCCAAAGTTACGCCCAGCGTGCTTGCCGCTTCATACTTCATTTGGTCAATTGCGCTAGCGCTTTGAGGTACAACATAAGTATTGTTGTTTGGCATGTGTGTTCACCTCCTCTGTAGTTGGTTTTCATATTATTATAGGAAACGGCGGATGCCATACATCGCGGGAAGTGGTAATTTTATCCGGCTACATCACGCCGCGTGAAGAAGTACCAGGCCGCAGCGTGGAACATCGCGAAGTAGGCGGTCAGCATCACGATCGAGAAGCCCAGCGTCATCCCGGGAAGCGGGGCGCCGCCGTTCAGATAGGGAGTGAGATTGGTATTGGCGAACAATATATATTTGGCCCAGGCTTTCTCCCCGAACAAGAAAGTAACGGTCGTCCCCGTAAACAGCAGCACGCAGGACAGAAGCACCGACATGGAGCTGCTGCGCGCAACGGCGGAGATCATAAAGGCGAACGTGACGATCATAAGGAGATTAACCGATTTGAGCCCATACGTTTGCAGTGTATGAAGGATCATCGATTTTTCTTGGACCGCGCCGTCTATGAGGGTCAGATGCGGCAGGGCGACATGCCCGAAGCCATGATCGATCAGCCCTTGCACGAAACCGGCGGCAGCGAGTATCCCGATCAGCATCAAGGCGAATCCGACGACCGACACGTATTTGGCCATCAACAGCTTCGTTCTTCCGACGGGCCGGGTCAGCAGCATCTTGATCGTTCCCCAGGAAAACTCGCTTGCTATGCTGTCAGCCGCTACGATGACGGAGAGCAGCGTAATGATGCTGGTCAGCATCGACAGCGATTGCACCGTTCCCCAGACGGATTGTTCTTCCGGTGGCATGTCATGGTCAAGCCGGTATTGGTTCAGCGCAGCGGCGTCCAGCTTGTGCTGCCGTTCGCTACCTGTCAGCTGTCCCTCAACGAGCGTCTTCTCGATTTTGCTATTTTCCTCGCGCAGTTCGGTCCGCCAGTCGTGCTCCGAAGGAGGGAACAGCTGAGTGACATAAGTCGGGGCGAAAGCGAGCACCAGCAGCACCCCGATCAGCACCCAGTTTCGCCGTCTGGCGAAAATTTTCAAAAACTCCGCCTGCAAGATCCGGAGAAAGGTAGTCATGTTACGGCCTCCCCGTCATTTCCATAAATTTGTCTTCCAGCGACTTCGCCTGGATCGATATGCCGGATACGCGAACTCCGCCGGCGACCAGCTTGGCGTTAATATCGGCGATGCAGCCGGCGCTTGTCGTCACGAGAATGCCGAGCGGATCGCTGTCTACGACCAGCCCGTCAAACGCGAGGGCGATCACCTTCCTGGCGGCCTCCTGGCTGTCGACCTGAAACAGGATCGGGACGGCATGCTCCGGCGTGTTCTCCTCCGTCACCTGCTGGATGCCGATAAGCACTCCTTGTTGAATGACGCCTACCCGGTCACACATCAGCTCCATCTCCGACAGCAGATGGCTGGAGACGATGACGGCGATCCCTTCCTCGCGGGCGAGCGTCTTCAACTGGTCGCGGAGCTCGCGAATGCCGGCGGGATCGAGTCCGTTCGTCGGTTCGTCGAGAATGAGCACCTTCGGCTTGTGCATGAGCGCTTGCGCCACTCCGAGCCGCTGGCGCATGCCGAGCGAGTACGTTTTGACCTTGTCGTGAATCCGGTTGTCGAGTCCGACCATCGAGACGACGTCCAGGATGCGGTAGCGGTCTATGCCATTGCCGGGAACGAGCTTGGCGAAGTGAAGCAGGTTTTTGTAGCCGGACATGAACTTGTACATCTCCGGATTTTCGACGATCGCTCCGATGCTGCGGAGCGCCTTGTCCGGAGTGCGCCGCACGTCGTGCCCGTCTACCTTCATCGAGCCGTCCGAGATCGACATCAGTCCGACGAGCATCCGGATCAGCGTCGTTTTGCCGGCGCCGTTCGGGCCGAGCAGGCCGAATATTTCGCCGGGGTAGACGTCGAAGGAAACGTTGCGGACGATCGTTTTTTTGCCGATATGCTTGTATACGTTGCGAATCTCGATAACAGGCGATTGCCCGGCTGCGCCGGAATGTTCCCGTATTTGTTGCAAGGCGGTCATAGCAGCTCTCTCCAGTCTGGTATAAAGGATGACACTAGCTTACCGCGTCACTCTTTCACCCGCCTTAACCGAATGTGAAGAGAAGCTTAAGCTCGCCTTAATAGTAAAAAACCGCCGGGGCTTACGCCAAGCCCGGCGGAATAAAGCTAATTGGTATTCGGTTGAACCGGCTCGGCGGGCAGTAGGATCGTAAATACGGTCCAGCTGGGCGCTTGATGGGAAAGCGCCAACGTCCCTTGATGCTTCTCGACGATTTTTTTGGCGATGGCAAGTCCCAGTCCGGTGCCGCCCAGACTGTTGCGCGCTTCGTCGCCGCGCACGAACGGCTCGAACAGCGTCGGTTGAAGCCGCTGCGGGATACCGACGCCGTTATCCGCCACCTCGATGGCGAGGAGCGAACCTTGCCTGCGAAGAGTCAGCCGCAGCTCCGTCCCCGGCGGATTGTATTTCATCGCATTGGAGATCAGGTTGGAGAGAACGCGGGCCATCTGACGGGGGTCGATACCGGCCATCCATAGGCCGTGCGGAATGTCCACTTCCAGCTTGAACAGCTTCTCCTCCAGCTCTTCGTAAAACTCGGCGGCGATCTCGCGGAGAAATTCGGCCAGATCGGTTCGGACGAGAGTCAGCTTGAAGCCGGGCGTATCCATCGTCAGCAGCTCGAAGATCGCATCGATCAAGTTCGTCAGCCGCACCGATTTGTCGTGGATCAGCTTCAAGTATCGCTCCTTGCGTTCTTCGTCCGGCACCATCCCTTCCTGGAGCGCACGGGCGTAACCCTGGATGCTCGTAAGCGGAGTTTTCAGGTCGTGGGACAAATCGAGCAGCATATGATTTTTGCTTTGCTCCAACACCGCCTTTTCCTTCTCGGCGTCCGACAGCTTCCCGGCCAAATAATGATAAGCGTCGCGGAGCTGAGCGATTTCCGAGTGCGCTTTGGCCGCGATCTGAATCCGCGTGTCGTATTGCCCTTCGGTCAGCTGCTGCAGTCCTTCGGCAACCGCGTGCAGCGGCCGGCTGATTTTCCGGGACGTACGCCTTGCGTACAGCAAAACGAGGCCGATTTGCAGCAACAGAAAAATCGCCAGAAACAAAAGCAGATGGCGGCCGATTAACCAGTCGGTCTGCTCGGCGTTTTTGCGCAGCTCCACCGTGCCGCTTACTTCGCCCATCGGAATTTTCAGCAGCACGAGGTACGGCTTGCCGTCTTTGCCGGCGACCGGCATGGCGGTCGTATAATAGGGCAGCTCGCGCTTATTCCCGAGCAGCAGGTACAGCTCCGTATCCGTATAAACCGGGCTCCGGCCGTTGTCCGGGCCGATCGTATGCACCACACGGCCGGCTTCGTCCAATACTTCGACGGAAGCTCCGGCGGATTCCAGCTCGCCCAGAGCGATCGAGCGGTAATCGGGCTTCGCAATATCCTGAGCCGTCTGAAGCGGTACGGCGCCTTTCTCCAGCTTCATGCCGAGTGAGACGATCGTGACGCATAGCACGATAACGAAGAGCAGGGCGGTTAGCAGCACGAACTGCAAATAATTGCGCATCATCGCCGAGTAGATCCGGTTACGTTTCATGACGGGCGATCCTTTTCTCGAATTTATAGCCGATGCCTCGCACGGTGATGATATAAGCCGGATTTCGCGGATCGTCCTCCAGCTTCTCGCGGATTTTGCTGATATGGACCATAATCGTATTGTCATCGCCGAAATAAAAATCGTCCCAGATCGATTCGAACAGCTGCTTTTTCGTAAATACTTTGCCGGGATGACGCATCATCAGCTCGACCATTTTGTACTCAAGGGAAGTCAGGGGCAGGAGGGCGCCATGTTTGCTGACCGTACAGCTGGACGGATCAAGCTGCAAATCTCCGGCGGTCAGGACGGAAGGTTCGCTTTGCTCCGGAGCTTGTCCGAGCTTATAATACCGGCGCAGCTGCGCCTGGATGCGGGCCGTTACTTCCAACGGATTAAACGGCTTGGCGATGTAATCGTCCGCTCCGAGGCCGAGGCCGAGTATTTTATCGTTATCGTGGCTTTTCGCCGACAGCAGGATGACCGGGATGTTATGAGTTTTGCGTATTTCTTTCAGCGTCCGCAAGCCGTCCATATTCGGCATCATAATATCGAGCAGCAGCAAGGCAACCTCGTGTTCTCCGAGCATCCGGACCGCTTCGGCTCCATCCGAGGCTTCCAATACCCGCAGTCCGTCGGCTTCCAGATATAAAGACAACAGCTCGCGGATTTCCGCTTCGTCGTCGGCGATCAGTATGGTGCGGGACATGAATGGATCGGCTCTCCTTTGCGCTAACAGTAATCGATGATCATTATATAACATTGGCCGTCAAATGAGTAACAGAGACGGAATTCCCATCAAAAATTGAACAATTCGAGTTAAAATGATTTTTTCAATCAAAAAAATGATTGTTGTAATCATTCATATGATTTATAATTTCATTAGGATGATAAGGGAGGGTAACGAACTATGAGTTTAACTTACAGTGAAATTAAGCAGCAGTACGCTGCGCTTCAGCAAACTTATGATTATATGATGTCGAAACGTTCCGATATTGTCGCCTTCGTACGGGGGCTGCAGACGAAGTCCGTCACGTTCGTAGGCTGCGGTTCCAGCTACTGCTTGAGCGAATCCGCCGCGTTCTCCGTACGCCTTCGCGCCGGCATTCCGGCAAGCGCACTGGCGGGCGGCGACCTGATGCTGAATCCGCAGCGCTACCGCCCGTTGATGGAAGAGACGCTGATCATCGCGCCGTCCCGTTCGGGGAGCACGAGCGAAGTGGTCGAAGCTGTCAAGCTGATCCGCGAGTATAAGCATGTTCCCGTATTGGCACTGTCCTGCGTAGCCGGTTCGCCGCTGTCGCAGAAGGCGGACTTTACGCTTGAGCTGCCGTGGGCGTTCGACAATAGCGTATGCCAGACGCGGACGGTATCCAATCTGTACACCGCCAACCTGATGATTGCCGCTTTCCTCGGCGAGGACGAGAAGCTGCTGAACGACTTGGCGGTTGTAATCCGGCAGGGCGAAGCTTACATGGAGCGCGTCGAGAATGCGATCCGCCAGGCGGCCGATTTCGAATGGTCCAATGCGGTGCTGCTGGCCGACGGGGAGCTGCAAGGAATCGCTGCGGAAGGCGCGATTGCGCTGACGGAGATCGCCAAAGTGCAAGCCCATTCGTTCCACCTGCTTGACGTCAGGCACGGCCCGATGGTGACGGTAGGAGCGGACACGCTCGTCATCGCCTTGCTGACGGCTGACGGAACGGCGCATCAGGGCAAATTAATCCAGGATATTAAAGGCCGCGGCGCGACCGTGATCGCTTATGCCGATCGGGCCGGCGTGATCGATCCGGCTGCGGCGGATCTGGCTGTTGAATCCGGCGCCGAGCTGGATATCGCGGTGCAAGGCATTCCATTTATCTTTATCCCGCAAATCGTAGCGCTGGTCAAAGCAGAACGGCTGGGCATCAACCCGGACAGCCCGGATGGCCTTACCGCATGGGTTAAGCTGTAAGGAACCTGAATCCAAATAAGCAATTGCTCGCTGAACCGTCCGGATGGTTATCCAGACGGTTTTTCGCACAGGTAAAAATTACACGATTATGAGCAGGACGGTAAAGCAAAGAATACAGTCAAACCCTTTTACACTATGATATGGGAAACCACTCAGGAGGAACTTAGGGAAGATGCGAAAGCTGGTTAACCTCGTATGTATCGCCGCCGTTCTCGCTTATGGTTTAGCCGCGGATATTGCGTCCGCTGAAGCTTCCGGCAGTCAGCCGTACCATTTCGGATTCAAGAAAAGCCGGAACGGAGCGCCCGCCTCCATCGACGAGGAAGGCTTCAAACCGGTGCTCGAAACGTACGATGCCATATTCCGGAGGGACGGCACCGGCAAGACGCTGTATTTAACGTTCGATAACGGGTATGAGAACGGCCATACGCCGAAAATACTCGATGTGCTGAAGGAGAAAAAGGTGCCGGCGTTATTTTTCGTAACCGGACAATTCATCCGGGAACAGCCGCATTTGCTGAAACGAATGAGCGAAGAGGGGCATCGGATCGGAAACCATTCGTGGAGCCATCCCGATCTGACCCAAATATCGGACGAGCGGCTCGCCTCCGAGCTGAAGCAGGTGAAGGACAGCGTCGCCGAGCTCACCGGGCAGCAAGAGATGCCGTTCCTGCGGCCGCCGCGCGGCATATTCAGCGAGCGTACGCTGGCGGTCAGCCGGAAGCTCGGTTATATTAACGTGTTCTGGTCGATCGCTTATGTGGACTGGGATACGAACAAGCAGCAGGGCTGGCGGCACGCCTTCGATAAGGTGACGGGGCAGCTGCACCCGGGAGCCGTTATCTTGCTCCATTCCGTATCGAGCGATAACGCCGAGGCGATGGGGAGCATTATCGATTACGCACGCGAGCAGGGGTACGAGTTCAAGCATTTGGAAGTGATTCCGGGCGGAGTTTAAAAGCAGGGCGGGAACCAGTCGGATGACGCGGACTGGTTCCTTTTGGCGTGAATCTTCTTGTTCAAATCTTCGAACCGACGAAATAGCCTATCGAAATGAATAAGGTGCACCAGATCAACGCGCCTGCGCCTGCGAATATGAAATATTTGCCTGGCTTCATGGCGCTTACCCCGGACAAATAACAGGTCAGATGCCGGATACCGGGGATAAAATAGCCGAAGCCGACCGTCCACGGCCCGTACCGGTTAAACCACGTCTCGGCCTTCTCCAGCCTCGACGGCGTGAGCCGCAGCCACTTGCCGTACCTCCACAGCAGCGGCTTGCCGAACTTCCTTCCCAGCGTATAGCTGATCATCATCCCGCTCATCGCCCCGAGGAAGCTGACGGCGACAGACCCCGGCATACTCATAAACCCGATCGAGGCCAAATAGCCGACAAAGGTCATCAGCAGCTCGTCCGGAATCGGCAAGCCGACAATGCCAAGGGCGAGACACAGAAATAAAGCGATATATCCGTATTGCATAATCATATCTTGAACGAAGGTCATGAACAGCCACGCTCCGATTGGTTATAGACGATCAGACTTCCCGCGGTTCCGGTTCAGGAACTGCCTGGGCAGCCGGTTTTCCCATACGTGTAACTTCCAGTATATCGAGCAAAAAGACGAAGGTCGGAATGCCCACCATCAGCCCCCAGATGCCGAAGAAATGCTCCGAGAACAGCAGCACGACAAACGTGTAAAAGACGGGCAGGTGGGTTTTGGACGCCATCAGTCTCGGGTTGAGTACATAAGCCTCAATCGCATGAATGATCGTGATCGTCACGATCAGATAGATGACGTAGATAAAGCCGCCGATGCTGAAGGCGATCGCGCCGAGCGGGACGAGCGAGATAAAAACGCCCGCGACCGGTATCAGTCCCAGCACGAAGATGAGCAGGGCGAGTCCGATCAAGTTCGGGAAGCCCATAATCCATAAAGCGATAGTCGTCAACATACAGTTGATCAGCGCGATCAACAATTGAGTCTCGATCACTTTCCCGAACGTCTGCACGAATTTGCGGCCGAAAAACTCAATTTCCTTGACGAACCAGCCCAGCTTGCTCGTCCGGAATTGCGCGGTGAAGCGGATGACGTTTCCTTTGCCGAGCAGCAGAAACAAGCTTAAAATTAACGCCAGAAACAAATGAAATCCCCAATTGCCGATTTTCATCATAAAATCGAGCCCGGGCTTCAGCATGCTGGGGATGTCGAGTCCTCCGAGCAGCGAGAGCAAATAAGCGACCATCTCATTCTGCGGATTGTCGTACACTTGCTTGACCAGCTCGAACAGCTGGGTCGCCTGATGGACAAGCGCGGGAAACAGCCTTACCATAACAGTAACGAGCAATGTCACGAGCAGACTGTACAGCAGGGCGAGCACAACGGTGGCGTTGATCGGGACGACTTTGTCGATCCACCGTTTCACGTACAGGTGAAGCCGGTTCATCAGATAAGTCATCAGAAACGTAAGCAGGATCAGATTCAGCATGCTGTGGAGCCAGAACAGCAGCAGGCAGAACAGCGCCAGAACTCCGAAGCGGCGCGTATCTTTATGATTCAATATAGCCCAAATGTTCATCAGAGGCATCCTCTCGAGCGGGAATAGTCTATGGCCGTGGAAGCCATTATAGCGGACTGGTGTGTATTTCATGTGTAGGAAGTCCTAGTTTTTCTTGCTTTTCTTCCATCCATCGACACACTAAGTACACACCGATTCGGTACAGTATAGTGAGACAACTAATGCAAGAGGAGCGAGCGTAAGCATGGGGAGAAAAGTATTGCTGGTCGAGGATGAAAGTCTGATCCGCGAAATCGTCGGCGACTACTTCGAGCGGGAGCAGTGGACGGTCTATGAAGCCGAGAACGGCGTACAAGCGCTCGAAATGCTGGAGAAGCTCAGCGTCGACCTTGTCATTCTCGACCTGTTAATGCCGGAGATGGATGGCTGGACGGTGTGCAGGCAGCTGCGCGCCCGCTCGGCCGTGCCGATTATTATCGTAACCGCTAAATCCGAGGAAGACGATAAAATGCTAGGCTTCGAGCTTGGAGCCGACGACTATGTAACGAAGCCGTTTAGTCCGAAGGTGCTGGTCGCCCGCGCCAAAAGCCTGATGAAGCGGATCGAGGGTACCGTGGGCAAGGAAGATCATCTGATCAGCTTCGGCCGGATCATCATTAACAGACGCGCCCGCCGGGTCGACATGAACGGGCAGGAGATTGAGCTGTCCCCCAAGGAATACGATCTGCTGCTGTACCTGATCAAAAACGAAGGCATCGTGCTGGCCCGGGAGACGATCCTGGACCACGTATGGGGCTTCGATTACTTCGGTGATATGAGAGTCGTCGATACGCATATCAAAAAACTGCGCGGCAAGCTCGGCAGCGAAGCCCGCCATATCCGGACCGTGATTCGCTCCGGCTACAAGTTTGAGGAGGACCGATGAACAGGCGCGGGGTGGCGTTTAAGCTGTTTGCGATTACCGCACTGTTTTTTTTCCTTTTTTACGCGGTCGTGCTGATCGGACAGCTGTTCTTCTTCGACAAGTTTTACCAGTATCAGAAAACGGCCGCCCTGGAAAAAAAGCTGCAGGCGTTCGGGCAAAAATACGCGCAGGGCCGCTGGGACGACGACCGAATCTCCCGGGAGATGGCGTTGTTCATCAGCCAGAACAAAGCCCAGCTCGCGATATTAAACCCGGAGGGCAAAATCAAATACGACAATTCGTTTCGCGTCGTCATACAGGACGACAGCGGGCGGGCGGTGCGGATCTCCTTGTCGTTTCTGATCAATTCGGGTCTGAAGGAGCTGCTGCAGGCAAATCTGAGCATCGGGGACCGGATCGAGGTGCTGGGCGTCTACGATAATCCGGACACGAAAGATTTCTTCTTCCCCGCGGTGATCCAAAAAGCGGGGGCGAAGGAAATCGGCAGCATTACAAGCAGCGGGATCGCGGAACCGTTGGAACGGCTGGGCGGCGTAATTACCGATGCGCTGCTGCCGCACCCCAACCAGTGGAATTTGCGCCAGGGGCTGCTGTTCCTTGCGCTGGACGAATGGTTCCCGCTCTCTCCCGCGAAGGAAGCGGAGCTGCAGAGCGGAAAGCGGATTACCGAGGAATGGACGGAGACGATCAGCGGGACGCGCGGACTCGTCTCGATTCAGCCGGTCGTGGCCGGGGGGAAGGTCAGCGAGCTGGTCTTCGTCGTGGCGTCGCTGCAGCAGATTAGCGAAGCTTACGATGCGCTGAGACTGTTCTACCTCTATCTCGCGGTCGGCGGCATCGCCCTGATCGTCCTGCTCTCGCTGCTGTTCTCGAAGCTTGTCACGAAGCCGCTGCTGTCGCTGAACAAAATCGCGCTGCGCATGGCCAAGCTGGATTTCTCCGTGAAGTCGCAGGTGAAGGGCAGCGATGAGATCGGCAGTTTGTCGGACAGCTTGAACAGCTTGTCCGAGACGCTGGACAATACGCTCCGCGAGCTGTATGAAGCGAATGAGCGGCTGAAAACCGATATGGAACACAAGCTGCGGATGGAGCAGATGCAGAAGGAGTTTATTTCCAACGCATCCCATGAGCTGAAGACGCCGCTCAGCATCGTAAGAGGGTTTGTGGAAGGCGTCAAGGACGGCGTAAGCGAAGGCAAGCGGGAGCGGTATCTTGAAGTCATTCTGGACGAGACGGAGAAGATGGAAAATCTGGTGAAGGATATGCTGGAGCTCACCAAGCTGGAGTCGCAAAAAACGAAGCCGAAAAAGCTCCGCTATTCGCTCAGCGAACAGATGGAAGACATCGCCGACAAGCTGTCCCACCATCTGAGCGAGAAAGAGCTCCAGGTCGTAACCGTAACGTCGGATGAGCAGCCGGTCCACGCCGACCCGGTCAAGATCGAGCAGGTGCTGTTTAACCTGCTTATGAACGCGATCCGCCATGCGTCCGCAGGTACCGAAATTACCGTAAGGATCGAGAAAGACGGGGAGCGAATCCGCCTGTCCATCGAGAACGAAGGGGAGAAGCTGCCCGAGGATCAGCTGGACCGCGTCTGGGAACGGTTCTACCGGGTGGAGCGTTCGAGGAACCGGAAAACCGGAGGAACGGGGCTCGGGCTGGCCATCGTTAAGTATATCCTCGATATGCACGACAGCCGGTACGGGGTGATGAACACGGAACGGGGCGTCAGCTTTTATTTTGATTTGGAGTTGTAAGCGGCACGGGTCAGCAACTGTCGAAAGCCGCTTTTCATGGCCGTTCGGCTTTCTGCTCTGCTTCGAGCGGGGATGAAACCGTGGATGAACCGATTAAGAGCGGTTTGGACCCTTTATTCGGTGCGAATCCGCATGGATGGAGGCGTTAAGAGCGGTTTGATGCTGTTATTATCGGTGAAACGGCCACATCCCCCATCAGTGGGTTGAAATAAGGGGTGCAAACCGCCTTTATTCGTTTCGTTTTTTGGGAAAGGCCGAATTTAGAGGGTACCAAAGACTCTTATAGGTTGAGAAACCGTGCGCGTGCGCATACGTTTTGGTGTAGACGAACACAACTGCACGTAAGCAAAATGTTTTCAGGCCGCACCTAGTGTCGGGTGGATCTCTTTAAACCTCGTCAACGAGCGGCGGAGCCCGTACCCATTCCCTTCCACGCACCAACGTATGGGTTTGCACGTCAAAGGACCGTCCGGATGTTTTCCGGACGGTTTTCTTATTGCTGACGACGTCGCAGCCTTAAAAACGATCCGGCTTCTCCGGTACCGGTACTGATTCCGCGTGACGGCGATACAATGATACAAAGGACATTCCGGTGTTCGGTCTCGGAAGGAATCGGGAGGAAGGGGCAACCTGCGATGAATCGTCTGTTCAGCGGCCGGATCGCTTTGTTTTGGCAATTGTTCGCCAGCTATTTCGTATTGTTTCTCGTCCCCGTCTTCGTTGCGAGCACGGTTACATATGTCTTCGTCGTCCGTCTGATCGAGAGCGATGCGGAAGCCCGGAGCGACATGCTGATGCGGCATTATTCCGATCAGACCGACTCGGCCTTCACACTGCTGCAGACAAGCATGATCCATATGCTAAGCGCGGCCGATCTGAAAGGATTTCTGAAAGTCGCGGCCGATCCGCCGGACAACCAGCAGCGCAACGAATGGGTTCATTCGCTGATGGAGCAGCTAAACAAGCTCCGCTCCGAAGATCTCGTGACGAACGCCTACTTGTATTTCGCCGGCCACGACCTGGTCATCGATTCGAGGATGCATACTGATAAAACCTATTATTTTCAGTACCATTACAAAATAAGCCAAGCGGACAAAGCGGCGCTGTTCCCCCATCTGACAGGGAAAAAAATGATGGTTTTCACGAAGCCGTACGCGGTGATGCAAAATCCGCTTAACGACGTCGACTCGTTTCCCGGCTCCGTTATCTCCGCCGTGATGAGTTACCCGTTCAATTCCGCTAATCCGGATCTGTACCTGGTCGTTGACGTGAACCGGGATAAGCTTCGCGAGAAGATTGGAATCGGGGAGCCGTGGGTGCTGGGAACCGCGATGGTCGACCGGAGCGGGGAAGCGATCGTCCAGGCCGGCTCGATGGAGCCCGGAGCCAGAGCGAACAAGCTGTCCTCGATTCCGTCGCGGTTTACGGATGCGTGGAGTTATGTCAGCGTCATCGATCTGCAGACACTGCTGGCGCCCGCCCGGCTGATCAGCAAGCTGTGCGTGGCGTTTTTCGGTTTTTTCCTGCTGCTTGGAAGCGCGGTCTCTTACTTGTTAAGCCGGAAGCTGTATGCTCCCATCCATGAGATCAAAACCGGGCTTGTCTCGTTCCGCGATCCGCTCCATGGGTATGATTTCCGCCGGCGGGGCAACGATTTCGATGTCATCAAGCGCTACTCCGATCAGTTGATGACTGAGAACGACCAGTTGTCCCGTCTCGTAACGGGCATGGTTCCGATGGTTCAGGAGCATCTGCTGACGAGGCTGCTGCTCGGCGAATACCGGGACGGGCCGCTTGCAGCAAGCGGGACGGAGGTGCAACGGACGGTGCTGTGTATCGAGCTGCAGGCGTACTCCCGGAAGCCGGAACACGGTATGGAGGAGGAGCCGGAGCCGCCCGGCGCGTCATGGATCGGAGCGATTGCGGAGCGAATCCGCAAGTCATACCCGGGACCGGTGTGGCTGTGTCAGACGAAGCCGGATATCCTGGCGTTCGTCGTCCACCATGAGGCGGCGGAGCAGGGCAGTCCGGACGAGGCGGCGCAGAGGCTAAAGGTGATCGTGCTGCCGTACGCGAAGGTACGCCGAATTACGATCGGCATCGGCAGTACGGCCGATTCTTGGGAGCAGCTCCACCGGTCATACGGACATGCGATGGGGATGCTGGAGTACAAAGGGCTCGGTCCGGAAGTCGAGCTGTGCGGAGAGGAGCGGATGGCGCAGTGCAGGACGGGCTGGGATAGTTTGTTGTCGGCTCAAGATGTGAACCGGTTCGTCAATATGTACAAAAGCCGGGATTACGGCGGATTGCTGAAAAGCGTGTTCGACTTGCTGGATGCGGGGAAGCTCGCCCGGGCGGCCGAGGTCAAGATGTTTTGCTCGGACGTGCTGAATACATGGATTCGTTCGGCGGAGACGGACCGCGGCGATTTTCATATCGCCTTTTACTCCGGCCTGTTCGACAAGCTGAACCGTTGCGTCACCTGGGAAGAAATCCGGCTCTGTCTCCGCGACATTCACGCCGAGCTGTTCCGGCCGGCCGAGCCTTATGCGCGGTGCCGCCAGTTTGCCGAAATCGCGGCGTACATCCGGGAGCACTACAACGAAGAGTTGTCGATCGAACGGTTCGCCCGTCAGCTTAACATGTCGGCCGGCCACTTCAGCCGCACGTTCAAGGAGGAGGTCGGGGACAAATACGTGGAGTACATCGCCAAAGTCCGGCTGGAGAAAGCCAAGCAATATTTGCTGGAGACGGATATGAACATCGACGAAATCGCCGAGAAGGTCGGCTACTGGGGACGGAATTCGCTGATCCCGGTTTTTCGCAAATACGAAGGAACGACGCCTGCGAAGTACCGGGCGATCCACCAGAGATGAGACTTCCTTTTTGCGGACGTCTCTTTTTTTTCCGGCGGAGGCTGATGGCAAGCGGCTTCCCGCGCGATGCAAGAAAGGCGACAGCGGACAAATATACGCGCTTTACGGCCAGCCGGCTCCGGACCTATAGTGGGGCAAGAAAAGGAACACGGCAGGCGAATGAATTGGAACCGTTTACAGAAAGGGCGTGACGCCTGGTGACCTCGATGTCCCGCTTCTGGTTCGTGCTGAAAAAACATAAAGCGTTATATTTGTTAATGCTGCCGGGCATTTTGTATTATTTGATCTTTAAATATTTGCCGATGTACGGGGTCGTCATCGCGTTTCAGAACTTCTCGATCGGTCGGGGGGTGCTCGGCAGCAAGTTCGTGGGGATGAAGCATTTCGTCGAGTTTTTCGTAAACACGCCGGATTCCTGGAAGCTGATCCGCAATACCGTCATGCTGAACGTGTACGATCTGCTGTTCCATTTCCCGGCTCCGGTGCTGCTGGCGCTGCTGTTCCATGAACTGCGCATCCGTTGGTTCAAACGATTCGTGCAGACGATCAGCTACATGCCGCATTTTTTGTCCACCGTCGTTATTGCAGGCATACTCGTGACGTTTCTGTCGCCGTCGACGGGTGTCGTCAATCATATTCTCGTGAAATGGTTCGGCATCGAGCCGATCCTGTTTCTCGGCCTGCCGGAATGGTTTCGGACGATTTATGTAGGCTCGGAGATTTGGCAGCGGGTGGGCTGGGGCACGATTCTGTATTTGGCGGCGATTGCCGGGATCGATCCGACCTTGTACGAGGCGGCCAAAATCGACGGAGCCAACCGGTTCCAGCAAATCCGGCACATTACGTTTGTCGGGATGGTTCCCGTCATGATCATCCTGTTCGTGCTTAACCTCGGCAACTTTATGGAGACGGGATTTCAGAAAATATTGCTGCTGTATAACTCGATGACCTACGAGACGGCGGACGTGATCAATACGTTCGTCTATCGCCGGGGCATCCTGGACGCCGATTTCAGCTTCGCTACGGCGGTCGGTCTGTTCCAGTCGGCGACGGGCTTCGTTCTCGTCGTGCTGGCGAACCGGATCGCGCGGAAATACTCGGAGACGAGTCTTTGGTGAGGGGGAACCTTGCGAGTTGAACTAGACATCATCCACGAATAAGCCAAATGAAATGTAGAAAGAAATTAGCTTGAAAGCGAGTTTTGGCTAAGAGTTTTCGTCAGAAAGCTGCTTCGGAAGGATACGCTTTGAGTGTCAACAATCCGAAGGCCAATATAATCCAAGGACACTCAAAACAAGATGTCTGAAGCTTCAAGCAATTTTTTCGGAGTGAAATGACATAAAAACTAGTTCAACTTGCAAGCATTGTCGTAAGTAAAGCTTGAGGAGGAGGGTTATGAAGATCAGGGAAAGCTGGATGTCCAGACTGTTTGATATCGTGAATGTGACGGGCATGATCGTGCTTATTATCGTGATGGTGTATCCGATGGTGTACGTGTTCTCGGCTTCGATCAGCAACCATGCGATGGTCGCGAGCGGCCAGGTGCTGTTATGGCCGAAAGCGGTGACGCTGGCCGCTTACGAGCGGCTTGTATTTAACCCGGATTTGTGGATCAGCTACTGGAATACGATCCGGTACACGGTCGTCCATACGGCGCTTACGCTGGTCGCAACCTCGGCGATGGCGTACCCGCTCGGGAAAAAGTGGCTGCCCGGCCGCCGGGCGATCTTGCTGATGGCGGCGTTTACGATGCTGTTCAGCGGCGGACTCATCCCGACCTTCCTCGTCGTCCAGAAGCTGGGGCTGCTCAATTCGATCTGGGCGATCGTCCTGCCGACGCTGATCAGTACGTGGCATCTGTTCATTATGCGGACGTTTTTCGAAGCGCTGCCGGAGGAGCTGGAGGATGCGGGTACGATCGACGGCTGCGGCTCGTTCCAGGTGCTGCTGCGGATCGTGCTTCCGTTGTCGCTGCCGGTGATGGCTACGATCGGGCTGTTTACAGCGGTCGGACAATGGAACGCGTTCTTCGACGCGCTTATCTACTTGAATGACCGCAGCATGTACCCGCTTCAGATTATGCTTCGCAACATTTTGATCGCCGGCACGAACGTGCAGGGGGAAGGAGATCTCAGCCATCTGGAGACGCTCAAATACGCGATGATTATGATTGCCACGCTGCCGATTTTGTGCGTATATCCGTTTATCCAGAAATATTTCGTACAAGGCACGATGATCGGCGGCATCAAAGGGTAGGTACGGATTCCCCGAATCCGCATCTATAGATCCATTTCTACGATACGAAAGGGAGGCGGCCCCATTGAGGAGAAAAACGATCGCAGCGGCGATGGCGACAGTGATGCTGGGCGGATTGGCGTCGGCGTGCAGCGGCAAGGACGAACCCGGACCGGACGGCAAAACGCCGGAAGCCGGTACGAAGAAACCGGTTACGTTTTCTTGGCTCGTGTACGACCGGACGGAAGGCAAAGTGCGGACGGACTGGGAAATTTTCAAAGAAATCGAGGCGAAAACCGGTGTGAAGGTCGACTTTCAGGTCGTCAGCCAGGAAGGGCTGACCGAGAAGCGGCAAATTATGATCGCGACGAACTCCGTGACCGATTTCATCCAGGTAACGACCCAGGAAGGGCGCGAGAACGGGCCGGAGAAAGTGTTCTTGAACCTGAAGGATTACTTGAACATCGCGCCGAATCTGAAAAAGTTTTACGATACGTACCCCGAGGCGAAGGCGCTCGCGACCGGCGCGGACGGCGGATTGTACACGGTGCCGGTGCTCGAAGGCGATGCGGCGGGCAAAGGGTTCAACTTCATCTGGTACGCCCGCAAAGATTTGATGACCAAAAACAATCTGAAGGAACCGACAACGCTGGAGGAATTTTATCAGTTTCTGAAGGCGCTGAAGGAGAAATACCCGGATACGTATCCGCTCGTCTCCAACTCACCGATCGGCGACACCGGTCTGTACACCGTATTCGGCAGGGCGTTTACAGGCATTCAAGGCTTCTTCAACCTGAATCCGGCCAACGACCAATACGCGTTCGCCCCGTATCACAGCGGATTCAAGGATGCGATCGTGTACATGAACCGCCTGTACGCCGAGAAGCTGCTCGATCCCGAATATTCGCTGCTGACGCAAGCGCAGTGGGAGGAGCGCATTCTGAAAGGGAAGTCGCTCGTCACCTATTTCTGGAAAGCGGATCTGGAACCGCTCACCGAGAAAGCGAAAAAAGCCGGCGCTCCCGCCGACTACGAGTTTGACGCGATCCCGCAGTTCGCCGCCTCCGGCATCAAAAACTACCAGTACTCACGTTCGCTGGTCGGCGCCAGCGGCAGGGCGATCTCGGCCAAGGTGAAAGACAAGGAGAGAGCGGTCCAATTCCTCGATTACCTCGTCGGCGAAGAAGGCTCGAACTATCTGTCCCTCGGCATCGTGAACAAGACGTATACGATCGAGAACGGCAAGCCGCTATATATGAAGGAATTCGGAGCGAGCCCGTACGTGCCGCTGCGCCGCGATTACGGAGTCTGGTATGACAACATCACGCTCGATAACGCCAAGTCGCGCGACGCCTGGGAACGGGGGCTGAACGAGAAAAGCAAGGCGATCAACGCGAAGTACGAGAAATATATTATCCCGGCGCCTAAAGCGATCGTCAAAACCGAGGCCGAGCTGGAGCTGGAGAAATCGAAACTGAGCAATCTGAACAAATTTCTTGAGCAGAAAATGACCGAGTTCGTAACCGGCAAAACGCCGATCAACGATACGACGTACAACCAATTCATCGAGCAGGCGAAAAAGCTCGGAGCGGACGAATTGCTGGCGATGTACAATACCGCCTACAAGCGGACCTACGGAACGAAATAGGCTGGAGGCGAGGAGCGAATGACGGAAAGCTTCAAGGTCATCGACGTCGACGTCCACAATGAGCAGAACGATTCGGCGTTAGTCCTGTATTTGCCCGAGCCGTGGAAAAGCCGGGTGGCGGCCGGGGGGATCGGCTCCGTCGGTTCCGGCTATCATTCGCCGGTCGGCGTGCTGCGACGGGATGCGGTTCCTCCGGGAGGCGGCAAGGCGGGCTCCGACCCGGATTACATGATCAAGCAGCTGATCGAGCGTTATGACATGGAGTACGCGATTCTGACCGGAGTTATATACAATATCGCGGCAACCCACGACGCCGATTTCGCGGCGGCGATCTGCTCGGCCTACAACGACTTTCTGATCGCGGAATGGCTCGGCAAAAGCAAGACGTTTAAAGGGGCGATGGCCGTATCGACGCTGGACCCGCTGCTTGCGGCCCGGGAAATCGACCGGCTCGCCGGTCATCCGGATATCGTCGAGGTGATTATCTCCAGCGCGGCTCGCATGCCGCTCGGCCAGCGGTTTTATCACCCGATCTACGAGGCGGCGGAGCGAAACGGCCTGCCGCTCGCCCTTCACCCGGGAGCGGAAGGGGCGGGCAGTACGACGGCGCCGACGGCGGCCGGTTATCCTTCGCGGTATATCGAGTGGCATACGTGCCTGTCGCAGACGTTCATGACCCATCTGGTCAGCATGGTATGCGAAGGCGTCTTCGTCAAATATCCGAACCTGAAGGTGGTGCTGATCGAAGGCGGCATCGCCTGGCTGCCCGGACTGATGTGGCGGCTGGACAAAAACTACAAGGCGCTCCGCTCCCAGGTGCCGTGGCTGACGAAGCTGCCGAGCGAGTATATCCGCGAACACGTCTTCATCTCGACACAGCCGATCGAGGAGCCCGATAATCCGCAGCATTTGATCGATCTGTTCAATATGATCGACGCGGAGAATATCATCTTGTATGCGAGCGATTACCCGCATTGGGATTTCGACGCGCCTACGGAAATTTTGAAGCGGCTGAGTCCGGAGGCGAAGCGCAAAATCTTTTACGAGAACGCCAGGAAGCTGTATAGGCTGTAACCGGACGGGTGCAGGAAACCGGAAGCCTAAAAGGAGGGCGGAAGGGAGCATGGCGGTGCATTACGTGTTGGAGGCGGACGATCTGGAGGATGGCGGACGAACGATCGTTAGCGTCGAAGGACGGGAGATCGGCGTGTACCGGATCGGTGGGCAGTTTTATGCGGTTCATAACTATTGCCCGCACCAGGGAGCCCCTCTCTGCAAAGGAGTCGTATGCGGGACGACGCTGCCGTCGGACGTGTACAAGTACGAATACGGCCGGGGCGGAGAGATTGTCCGCTGTCCGTGGCACGGCTGGGAATTCGACATCAAGACGGGCAAATCGCTTATAAGCGGGAAGGTTCGGGCCCGGACTTATAAAGTGGAGGTGAGCGAAGGGAAAGTAGGAATTGTGATCGGTAGTTGAAGGAAGGGGTCCGAACGATCGCTTGCGCACACGAGCAGAAGGCTGCCGGACGACCCGGCAGCTTTTGCTGTACGCGGACGCGCCGGGTTTTGTCGATAAAAGCGGATCGATGCAAAAAAATAATACGAATCGCTGTCGTAAAAAGAAGGAAATGAGGGAATAAACGCCAAATAATAAGTCATACACGTATCAAGGAGCCATCAAGTTGTGTATCTCGCGCGACTGCGAAGCATTCACACAACCGGCATTGGTGGAGAGGCAAGCGGAAGGAAGGTGAGCAGCCGTTGCCAGCACGTGCAGCTCCGCTGCGCGGTCTGGAGCAAGCGCAGAACGTATAGAGGAAGCCGGCAATTTTTAATAGCTGCATCTTACAATTAGAGAGGAATGATCGTGTTGAGTACGTTTTCTAATGGTGACCAGTCGGATATTGACAAGAACAAAGGGATTGCAATTTTGGCGTACATCATTTTCTTCATCCCGCTTCTGACGGCCAAAGATTCCAAATTCGCGATGTACCATGCCAATCAGGGGCTGCTGCTGTTAATCACCGCGGTAGGCATTAACATTATCAGCACAGTCATTCCGTTTATCGGCTGGTGGATCATCGGGCCGCTCGGCAATTTGGCCGTATTTGTACTTCTTATTCTGGGCATCATCAACGCGGCGAACGGCCAGCGCAAGCCGCTTCCTTTGATCGGCGGATTCGAAATTTTGAAATAATAAAATTTGCCGAGGCAAGATGCAAGACACCCGCTTCCGGGATGGAGGCGGGTGTTTTTTGTCGATAGGGATAGTGTCTAAATTCTTCACCGGGGTATGCAGAGGAGTGGCCGGTTCCCTTGTCGAGTCAGCGGGTATCGCATGACGTTCAGCGTGAGTGACTTGGACCTTCTGTTCTGCCTCAAGCACGGAAGGAACCAAATAAGAGCGGTTTGCGAGGCTGTCGATTCAATGTGGACAACCAAGTGGAAAGGGAAAAGATTACCTTCTGGCGAGTTTTGTCTGGAATCCCCTACCTTACAATCCTTATGAAATCAAGGGATTCCGGACAACCTGTCTGAGCAGAAGAAGGTAACTTTTCACTTGGAACGGCCTGCTAACACTTCTACACAATGAATCGACAGTCTCGTTTGCAGCCGTTATTTTTTCCAAAACCCGCTTGCATAGGGAAATAAGAGCGGTTTGAAGCTGTTAAAATCGGCGAAAAGGGGGCAAGCGACGAATGGGCTGAAATAAGGGGGCAAACCGCCTCTATTGATCTCTGGTAGCCCAACATCGGATCGCAAAATAAGGGGGAACGGGCTTCATCTGGAGTGGGGTTGTTTCCCGCAAAAAAAACTCATCAATGCGCATCTGAAGCGCGGGAGGTACCCAATCCTCCCACACACCAGCGTGCAGGTTTCCACATCAAGTGATCGTCCGGGCGTCTTTACCGGACGGTTTTTCCTTTTAGGCAGCAGGTTTGGAGCGGTGTGGGCACGCCGGGAGCTGCATCCTCCGCAGAAGCAGGCTGGCCCCGGCATCAGCCTGCATCGTGATGCTTCGCGCGAAACTCCGCAGCCGACATGCCGGCGAATTTACGGAAGAGGCGGGAGAAGTAGGCGGCGTCCTCGAAGCCGAGCTTTTTGGATATTTCCTTGATCTGCATACTGGTCATCCGCAGCAGCTTTTTCGCTTCGGATATTTTTAGCCGGTTCACGTACTCGTTCAGCGAGTAGCCGGTATTCTGGTAGACGATGCGGCGAAGCGTGGAGCGTGATATATGATTGCGTTCCCAGATTTGGCGCTCGTCCCAGGTCTGGTACAGGCTGCTTGCGATATCCTCCAATATTTGCAGCGTAAATTCCGGCTTGCGGCTGGGTCTGTCGTTCGTTTTCCTGCTTTCGTTCGCCAAACAAAAATCGTAGATAAGCGACTCGAGCAGCAGCGCCGCCCGGTCGGCATTGTCGGCTAGACCGCTTTCCATATAGTCGCCGATCGTTTCGATTTTGCGAACCCATTTGCTGTCCATCCCGATCCGAAACACCGTATCCGTATCCTGCAGCAGGCTGTTCTCCAGCCATTCCTGAACGCGGCTGCCCTCGAAGTACACATAATACTCGTCCCAGTCTTCCCCGGGATCCGGCCCGTAATGAAACACATCGTCCGGGTGCTCCCAGAACAGGCAGCCTGCTTCCAGCCGCTGGACAGGTCCGTCCCCCACCTGAAACGTTCCGCGTCCCTTTACGATATAAGTCAGCGCCCAGCTTTCCGGCTTCGCCCCTCTGCGCATCAAGATTCTTCCGGGCAGATGCCCGAACTGGATCGGGGTTAATCCTTTTATTTTCAGCTTGGAGCGGTCGACCTTCAAATCGATAATGCGAATGGGCAGCGGACTGATCACATAGTCCAAGAACTTGGTCACCGGTTGCCTACCCTCCCTTTCTGATCCTTGCTATTGTTATTGATATAGAGCTTTATGCTTGATGATCATACAGTGGCCGCCAGTTCCGGGGCAGGACACCCGAAGCTTCGGAAACGCCGCTGGCAGCGAACTGTACAGAAGGGGTGGCGACTTGAGCAACGCAGCAGACGGCCTTCGCGCTCTTCCGCTTGTAATCGCGGATCCTAGAAACGAACGCCATTCGATTTTCTCCGATGTGCTGGAGCCTTATTTGAACCAAATGGGAATATCCTTTGAATTACTTGAGCAGGCCGCCGGACCGTTTACCGGAGCCGAATTGTCGCAGTGGCCCCTGATCATTCTCGCCCATCCGGGCTGCTTGTCCGGTCAAACCGAGCTGGCTTCCGCGGTCGTCCGGGCTGTCGAAGCAGGAACCGGGCTTGTCAGTTTCGGCGAACAGATCGCGCCATGGGCGCACAGCTATGCCGGAAGCGAAGCGTCGACATTCGTGGCGATCCGCGATGCGGATCATCCGATCAGCCGGCTTCACCGCCAAGGCGAAAGGCGCAGGCATTACCATCTGAATAAAGAAATCACCCCGGCGATCTCCAGCTCCGCAGCGCCGCTCGTCACGCTCGGCTCGGGACCGCTGCTCAGCGTCGTCCAAGCGGACGGTCAAGGGCGCGTTGCTGTATGGTCGACGCTGGAATGGGGAAGGCACGATGTCCTCGGTCCGCTGTACGGGTTGGACGATTTGCTGTGGCGGTCGATCGTATGGGCGGCCCGCAAGCCGTTCGTAACGCGAAGTCTGCCGCCGTTTCTGACGATGCGAATCGACGATGTATCCGGGTTCGGACAGCTCAAAGGCGGAGCTACCGGCCTGTACTGGCTCCGCGATTGCGTCGAGCTCGGCTGGAAGCCATGGGTCGGCTTGTTCCTGGACGATCTGACTCCGGATGTGCTTGACGAGCTTCGGCCGATGCTGCGTCAGAACCAAGTGACGGCATGTCCGCACGCATTCTCTTACTGGGATTTCGGTTATTTCCGCCATACCCCGAAATATCCGGATCAGGGCTATTGGTCGGAGGCGGCCGCATGCGAGCCGTATACGGAATCCGAGGTGCTCGATCGGGTCCGGCGCGTAGAGGCATGGTATGCCAAACATCCGGATATTCCGATGTCCAAAGTGTTCGTTCCGCATTATTACGAGCTGTCGGAAGGCTACATGCCCCATCTGGCGCGCTGGGGCTGCGAATTTATCTGCTCGATGAATCCGGAGAACACCCCATACCCGGGTACGATGACGTTCGGCGGACCGTATTACAAAAAAACGACGCCTCCGACACAGACTACACCGGTGTTTTATGCCGACTGGTACCCGGCCAAAGAGGAGAAGTACCGGAAATCGCTATTCGCCAGCATTACGGAAATCCGCGACGATAACGGATACGAGTGGGCGCCTAACAATAAGGTGGACGATACGATCCAGCACGGCATCAACCAAATATCCCGGGCGCTTGACGCCCAGGTGCTGGCCCAGCTGTTCACTCACGAATCCGGTTACATCCAGTATATCAAACCTGACCACTGGAAAGCGATCATGGAAGCGATAACGGATACGTTCGCTGCAAGAGGCGTCATTCATACGACGCTGGATGATGCTATGGCCTACATGCGCGATCTTCATGAGAGCCGGCTGATCGGTGCGGCTTGCGTTGACGGAGAACTTGAGGTCCGCTTCGAGGGGACGAGCGCAGGCCAGACGAAAATAGCCGTCTACGCGGACGATACGCTGGAGCCCGTATGGCGGGAGATCCGGCCGTTTAACGGGACGCACCGCGAAACGATGCCGGTCCGAAAATAATACGACTATTAAAGAAGCAACGCTCATAGAAGGAGAGGAGTATAGTTATGCAGCTTCATTTTCATGGGGATATTGCAGATTTGCAGCAAGGAATCGATATATTGGCAGGGGAGCTCGGATTCCGCAGCGGAGCGGACGGTTTGTCCGTTCATGTAAAGCGTCACGAAGGTCCGGAACTTATCGTACACAAGGACCAGGACGGGATTACCATCTCTTATACGCGCAAAATTCACTTTTTCCGGGCGGCAGGTTTGCTGGTGGAAGCGCTGCAGGACGGACGGGAGATGTTTACGATCCGCGAACGCCCCCAATTCTCGATGAACGGGCCGATGTTCGACGTGTCCCAGGGCAATTCGGTGATGAAAACCGAGACGGTCAAACGGTTTATCCGGATGATGGCTGTAATGGGGCTCGATATGTTCATGCTGTATGCGGAAGACAGCTACGACGTGAAGGAGCAGCCTTACTTCGGCTACATGAGAGGCCGGTACTCGCAGGACGAAATTCGCGAGCTGGACGATTACGCTGATATGTTCGGCATCGAGATGATTCCTTGCATACAGACGCTCAGTCATTTAAAAGACGTGCTGAAATGGAATACGTTCGCCGATATTCGCGACGATGAAGAAACGATGCTGGTCGGCGAGCCGAAAACGTACGAGTTTATCGAGCAAATGATCAAGGCGGCCGCGGCTCCCGTCCGTACGAAACGGATTCATATCGGGATGGACGAAGCGTGGAAGCTCGGTCAAGGGCATTACTTGGCCAAAAACGGCTACCGCTCGAAATTCGAAATTATGAACGAGCATCTGCACCGTGTCCTGGAGATTACCCGCCGCCTCGGCCTGGAGCCGATGATGTGGAGCGACATGTATTTCCGTGCCGGCTCCAAGACGGGCGCTTATTACGACAAAGAATGTGTTATCCCGCAATCTACGATCGACGCGATGCCGAAGGACGTACAGTTCGTCTATTGGGACTACTACCATTACGACGAAGAGTTTTATGTTGATTGGATCCAGCGCCACAAATCGTTCGGCTCCACCCCCGTATTCGCAGGCGGCATCTGGAACTGGAGAGGCTTCGTCCTCAACTACGGCGCGACCATGAAGTCGACGAACGCGGCGCTGAATGCGTGCAAGAAGGAAGGCATTACCGAGATTATCGCCACGTTGTGGGGCGACGACGGAACGGAATGCGACTGGTTTTCGGCGATTCTCGGCCTTCAGCTGTTCGCCGAGCACGGCTACGCGGACGAATTGTCCGAAGAGAAGCTGCGCAAGCGGTTTGCTTTCTGTACCGGCGGCCAGTATGACGACTTCATGGACATCCGCTGGGTGGACGAAGCGCCGGGAATCGGCAAGGACAATCTGGAGACGGCCAACCCGTCGCGCGTGTTGCTGTGGCAGCAGCCGATGATGGGGCTGTTCGACGCCAACTTGAACGGACGGGAGTTCGACAGCTATTATACCGGGCTGGAGAAAAAGTTTGCGGCGATCAAGGAACGAAGCGGCGAATACCGGCCGATCTTCGATATTCTCCAGAAGTTGTGCGCCGTACTTTCGGTGAAGGCCGAGCTCGGAGTGAACCTGACGAAAGCTTACCTCGCCGGGGACAAAGAGAAGCTTAACGATTACGCGAACGTCGTCCTGCCCGATCTGATCGGCAAAGTGCGCGAGCTGCAGGCAAGCCACCGCGACCGCTGGTTCGAGGTCAACAAGGCGTTCGGCTGGGAAGTGCTCGATTTCCGCTATGGCGGGCTGATCCTCGCGCTGGAAACCTCGGCGAAGCGGATCGCGGACTATGTATCCGGCAAAGCCGCCAAGCTGGAGGAGCTTGAAGAAACACGGCTGTTGTTCCAAGGCGTGGAAGGATTACTCGATTGTTACTGGTATCAGTTCATTCCGACGGCGAGCCGTCTTGCCCAGCCGTAAGCAGGTCGGCTGCGTTGAAGTCGGACTCATACAAGAGCGGCAGGAGGATTGTCCATGACGATCAAAGTAGGGATCGCAGGGGTACGTGGATTGAGCGCGTTGATGGGATTTCGCTCGATCCCGGATGTGGAGGTCACCGCTTTTTGCGATCTCAACGAAGATTTGCTGAACGCGACCGCCGAGAAGTACGGAATCGCGAACAAGTACCGATTATTTGAGGATATGATTCAATCCGATATCGATGCGGTCGTCATCTCCACGCCGATGCAGCACCATGTCCGCCAGTCGATCGAGGCGCTGTATGCGGGCAAGCACGTCTTGTGCGAGGTGACGGCGGGCGTGTCGATGGAGGAGCTGTGGTGGCTCATCGAGACGGTGGAGAAGAGCGGCCGCACCTATATGATGGCTGAAAACAACTGTTATTTGCCGGAAAACCGCATCATCGGCGAAATGATTCGCCGGGGGATGTTCGGCGATATCTATTACGGCGAAGGCGAATACATCCACGAGCTAAAGAAAAGAACGCTGTACCCGGATGGCACGCCGAACTGGAGATCGTTTTGGCAGTACGGCCGAAGAGGTTCCTTTTATCCGACCCACAGCATCGGTCCGTTGATGAAATGGTTCGAAGGCGACCGGATCCGTTCGGTCATCACATGCGGTACCGGCTGGCATACGGCGCCGCAATTCAGCCAGGAGGATACGGCGGTTACGCTGTGCCAGCTCGAAAGCGGCAAGCTGCTGAAGCTGCGGGTCGACTGCATCTCGGAGCGGCCGCATAACCCGGCCTATTATTCGCTGCAGGGCACGAAGGGTTGCTACGAGGCGCCGAGAGGGATGGGCGACGATCACAAGCTGTGGCTAAACCATATGGATCCGGATACGGACAGTGCGAAATGGCGGCCGCTCCATATGTATGCGGACCTGCTGCCGGAGCGGTACAAGACGGCGACAGACGAGCAGAAAAACGCCGGGCACCGGGGCTCGGACTTTTTCCTCATCCACGATTTCGTCGATGCGGTGCGTACGGGCGGACGCCCGCCTGTAGACGTATACGAAGCGTGCGAGTGGACGGCGGTCGGCCTGTTGTCGGAGCTGTCGGTCATGAACGGCGGCCGTCCTGCGGAGATGCCGAACTTCCGTAAAAATATGCCGATGTCCGAAAAAATTACGAAAATGCTGTAGTGGAATCCGATTTCCGAAGGTGCAGTTATAGTACGAGGGCAACCATAATAACGGGGATGGAGAGATATCCATGGCGCTACAAGGCAATATTCCGGTCATACCGACACCTTTTCTGAACGGGGAGGTCGAGTATGCCGCATTCGACCGGCTTCTGGCTTACACGCTGGACTCGGTTGACGGTTATGTCGCATGCGGCAGCACGGGAGAAGCTCCTGCGCTGACCGCGCAGGAACGGATCGAGATCGTCCGGTATTTGTCCGAGCGGATGCCGGCCGGCAAAGAGCTCGTGGTCGGACTCGGTCATACGAATCTGAAAGAAGCGATCGAGCTTGGCAAAGCGGCCGCCGATTGCGGAGTGCGGGCGGCGCTCGCCCCGAGTCCGTATTATTTTCCGAATTCCTTGAAGATGGTGGCGGAATATATGACCGCCCTGGCGGAAGGAACCGGTCTGGAGCTGGTGTTCTACGACAATCCGGTAACGACCAAGACGTTGTTTTCGACCGGAGATTTGCTGCAGCTGGCAGAGGACGTTCCGTCTATTACAGCGATCAAGATGACCGATCACAACTTGGGGAAAGTGCGCGAGCTGAAAGCGCATTCCGACCTGACCGTTTTCGGCGGGGACGATATCATCTGCTTCCGCTCGTTCGAGGCGGGAGTGGACGGCAGCATGATTATAGCGCCGATCATTTTTCCCGAAGCGTTCCGCGACAGCTGGAAGGCGTATCGTTCCGGAGACCGGACGGAAAGCTACCGGATCTTCTCGCGGACGCTGCTACCCTTCATCCATATGTTCGGTCCCGGCGACGAGATTCCGACGACGAAGGCGCTGTTCCGCGAGCTCGGCCTGTTCTCCAGTGCGGAGACAAGACTGCCGCTGCTTCCCGCGGACACCAAGCGGATCGGCGAGTTGATGCTCGGATACGAGGCGGGCAAAAACGGCCTATTGTCATTGGGCGTATAAACGATACCGGGAAGGAGGGCGTCCAAGTTGAAAGCATTGATCTATGAAGGTCCGAAGCAGATGCGTATCCGCGAAGTCGAGCGTCCGGAGCCCGCCGAAGACGAGGTGCTGATCCGCGTGGCGTATTCCGGCATATGCGGCTCCGAACTAAGCGGCTATTTGGGGCATAATGCGCTGCGGCAGCCTCCGCTTATATTCGGCCATGAGTTTGCCGGTACGATCGAATCGATTGGAGAGCGAGCGGTGCGCCAGACGACGCTCTCGCCAGGACAACGAGTGACGGCCAATCCGCTTGTGACGTGCGGACTATGCTCGTATTGTCTCGCGGGACGCCAGCAGCTGTGCACAAGCCGCAAGCTGCTCAGCGCCGCCCTGCCGGGAAGCAATGCGGAGTGGGTTAAGCTTCCGGCCCGTTTCGTTTATCCGCTGCCGGATTCTATATCGTTCAAACAGGGGGCTCTAGCCGAGCCGCTCGCTTGCGGCGTGCGAGCGGCGGAGCTGGCCGCTCCGCGTCCCGGCGACCGGGCGATTGTCTTCGGGCTTGGCCCGATCGGGCTGTTCGTCATTCAGGCGCTGCAAGTATACGGCGTGGAGACGATCTACGCGGTAGATTTGCACCGGGAGCGGCTGGACATGGCCGAGGAGCTCGGGGCGAAGCCGATTGATCCAAAAGCAGGCGACGTTGCCGCGGAGGTTCGCGCCGGGGGAGCGCTTGGGGTCGAGATCGCCGTCGATGCGGTAGGATCGGGAATTACGCGCCGACAATGCGCGGAGCTGACCGCTCCGGGAGGCAAGGTTGTATTTACGGGGCTGCACGAAGCGGAATCGCCCCTGCCGGTCAACGTAATGATTCGTAATGAAATAACGGGCTTCGGCTCTTTCGCATATTCGGCGGCCAATTTTGAGACGGCGCTGAGGCTGCTGGCCGAAGGAAAAGCCGGCTTTCCCGAGAATTGGCTGACGGAAGCCCCGCTTGAGGAAGGGGCGGTCTGGTATGAGAAACTGCTGGGCAACCCCGGCAAGGTGGCGAAAGTGTTATTAAGACCGTAATTGGAGGTAGAGGGGTATGGACGTTGTTCTGCAGGCAACCGGCAATTACCCGAGCACGGGCAACCGCGTCCTGCTGCTTGTAGTGAATACGGCGCTCGAAGCGGAGTATACCGTGTTCGAACGGACCTTGCTGCCTGCCGTTCACCATTTCGGCTTTCCTTATCGATTAATCGACCTGGCCCGGGAAGGAGCGGATCCGGAGCCGCTCGCGGATGCGGCGGCAATCGTGCTGGCCCATGACGGTATCGCTTCGGCTCTCGGCGAGGCTTTATGGAAAGAGATCGTTACCGCCGTGCGCAAAGGCTGCGGAGCGTTAAGCTGGGACGGGGCGATTCACAAGGCGGAAGCTGCCGTCCGGCTGTTTTTCGGCATCGAGGATATGGTTCCGGCCGAGTTTGACGATATCCGGTTCGGCGATTCGACGCATTATGTCAGCGCTTGGCAGGAAGCGGGCGCACATTACCGCTTTCTCCGCAGCGTACCGGGTACGGCGGTAACCCGTCAGACGGCTTCCTTCGAGACGATCGCCGAGGACGGGGCGGGTCGTCCGCTTGCGGCAACCGTCCGCAAAGTGTTTGTGGACGAAGGGAAGCGCTGCGCGTTTTATTTCTCGCCCCTTCTGTGGCAACGCAGCGTATTCGGCCATGCGATGGGGCTGGACGATTTGTTGTGGCGGAGTATCGTATGGGTTGCACGCAAGCCGTTTGCGGCGCTGCTGATGCCCCCGTTCGTCACATGCCGAATCGACGACGTATCCGGTTCGTATGATCATCTGGATTACGTGCGGGTGTTGAACGAGCACGGCTGGATCCCGAATCTCGGCTTGTTTCTGGAGGATCTGGACGAAGAGGATTTGAAGGCGGCGAGCCGGCTATCCCGGGAAGGGAATGCCGAGATCAGCGCCCATTCGTTCGACGAGCTGGAGCGGTGCAAGCCGGATCAGATTTACTTGAAGCATAACGGTGAAGAATACGAGCCCGAGGAGCTGGCGGAGCATTTTCAGCGTCTCGATTCGTTTTATGCCAAGTGGGACATTACTCCGTCGCGTACGGTTAACATTCACTACGACGAGCTCGGATTAAACGCTCTGCCGTATTTATACAAGCGCAATCAGCCGTTTACGATGGGGCTGATTCCGTTCGGCGTCGCCTGGTCGGCGAACAGCTACAGCTGGGAGCCTTATCCGTACGGCCATCAAGGGTTCAATTACGGACCGATGGAGCCCGACCACCGATTCTGGAACGTGGTCGCCCATCATCTCGGCGGCTACAAAACGCCGGATACGCATATGGGTGTGGGCGAGTTTCTCGGTTCGTGCACCGTGTTCGCAGGAGAGAACGGTCATAACGACGTAAGCCGGGCGGTGGACCGGGGAGCTGCGGCGCTAAAAATCGGCGTTGGCAGCCGGTTTTTCGGAACGCTGATGACGCACGAGCAGCGGATCGCCGTCATCCCGCCGGACGAATGGCTTGCGATCGTCAGCGGGATCTCCGAGCGGCTCGCCCGCTGGCCGGAGAAACCGGTATTTGAAAGCTACGACCGGATCGCGGCTTACTGCAAAGACAAACGGAGAACGCGGATCGTGTCCGCAGCGGCATCGGAATACCGTACAGAAATCCGCTTCGAGCTGGAAGGTGCGGTGGAGACGGGACTTTCCGTCGCTGTTTTTACAGACGAATCGGAAGGCTGCAGGTGCGAATGGCACGCCGTAGGGCCGTTCTCGGGCCGCCGGGAACAACTTGCTAAAATCGTTTTATAGGGAAAGAGGATGCACGATGAATTCACCTACTTACGACACGCCCTGCATCATGATCGATCTGGATAAAGTAGAGCGCAACATCCGTCATATGCAGCAAATTGCGGACGATCACGGAATCGGCCTGCGGCCCCATGCCAAAACCCACAAAATGCCCGAAGTGGCCCGCATGCAGATGGCGGCCGGGGCGATCGGCGTCACCGTCGCCAAACTCGGCGAGGCGGAGGTGCTGGCAAAAGCCGGAATCAGCGATATATTGATCGCCTATCCCGTTATCGGTGGGGATAAGATTAAGCGGCTTGCCGCGCTTCTGACTATGACGCATATTACCGTGGCGGTCGAAAGCATCGAAGGCGTCGAAGCCGTAGCCGAAGCCGGACGATTGGCCGAAGTCCCGGTCGACGTGCTGATCGAGATCGACAGCGGCTTCGGACGAGTCGGCCTGAATCCGGGAGAAGACGTCATCCGGCTGGCCGGCGTGATCGCTTCCCATCCGTGGCTTCGTCTGAAAGGGCTGCTGACGTTCGCAGGCCAGTCGTACGATGTGCCGGATCCCGAAGCGATCCGCCTGACGGCTGAGCGGGAAGTCGGCACCTCCGTCCGGATGGCGGAGCAATTGCGCGAGGCCGGATACCCGGTTACCGTCGTCAGCGTCGGCTCGACGCCTTCAAGCTCATATGCCGCGGCGATCCCCGGGGCGACCGAGCTGCGTCCCGGCACCTACGTGTTCGGCGACCTGATGCAAGTGAAGCTGGGCGCCCACGAGCTGGAGCGCTGCGCGCTAACCGTACGAGCGACCGTCATCAGCCGCCCGGCTCCGGACCGCGCCGTCATCGACGCCGGTACGAAAGTATTTTCCAGCGACGGGGAAGACTCGCCGCTTGGAACTGGACGCGGTTACGTGCCGGGACGTCCGGGCATCACGCTCGAGTGGCTGACCGAAGAGCACGGCATGTTGAAGCTGGCGCCGGAGGAGCAGGGGCTTGCGATCGGAGACATTCTCGATTTTATTCCGGTTCACTGCTGCGCCGTCGTGAACTTGACCCACCAGGTGGCCGTTACCCGAAACGGGCAGTTCGAATCGTTCTGGAACGTGAGCGCCAGAGGGAAAGTGCGTTAATGCGAGCGAAGGTAAGGGTGCATATTTTCCAATATATTTATAAAAGGAGCCAACCGATATGATCCATCATCAACCGGATAAGCTGATAAAAGGGGTTGCTTACCACGGCAACCGGATATTGCGCCACGTAGAAACCGATATGCGTGACATCGTAAACAATCACTTCAATCTGGTCGTGCACATGTTCTCCCATACCGACTGGGACCGCCACCGCCGGATTATGAAGGAAATCATTCAAATCACCGAAGGGCACGGGCTGGACGTCTGGGTCGACAACTGGGGCCTCGGCGGACCTCCGGGAGACAAATCGCATTTTCTCGCCTATTACCCGGACAGCCATCAGGTGTATTCGGACGGTTCGGTCGATCCGGTCCGCGCCTGCCTGAACAGCCCGGACTTCCGCAGGTTTACGAAGGAATGGATCGATGTGGTGCTGGATATCGGCGGCAAGAGCATATTCTGGGACGAGCCGCACCTTGCGGCCAAGTCGATGGAAAACGGCAAGCCGAAAGTATTCACGTGCGCCTGCAGCCGGTGCAAATCGTTGTTCCGGGACAAATACGGCAAAGATATGCCGGAGCAGTTCGACGAGCAGGTCGAAGAGTTCCGGATCTGGTCGGTCGTCGACTATTTCCGCGAGGTGACGGAGTACAGCAAGAAAAAGGAAATGGAAAACATCGTCTGCGTCATGCTCGGCGGTTCTTACGGCATCAACCTCGACTCGATCGAGCAGATTTGCGGACTCGATACGCTGGAGAACATCGGCTCCGATCCGTACTGGCTCGGTCAGAAAGATGTCCATCCGTACGATTTCGTGTACGAAAAAACAAAGCTCAATCTGGATGTGTGCAAAAAACACAATAAAGATCATAACATCTGGATCCAAGGGTACGCCACGCCTCCGGGACGCGAGGAAGAAATCATCTGGGCGACTGACGCCGCTTACGACGCCGGCGCACGCAAAATTCTCGTCTGGGGGTACCGGGGCTCCGAATCGAACGATTACCGCGCTACGTTCCCGGATATGGCCTGGAATGCGATCGGCGAAGGGATGAGGCGGATTACGGATCGCCATAACGACGAGATTCGCCGCAAGCGGCTGGAGCTTCTGAAGCAAAAATGATCGACAACACCGGTGCAGCCGCGCCCGCCGCAGCCGCACCGGGGAAGGAGGGTTTTATTGGACAGCGGTCAGCTAGAACAACACATCTCCCGGTGGGTCCGGGACAATCGATCCGCCGTTATCGGACTCGTATCGGATCTGATCCGGTACGATACCGTAAACAAGGTGACGGACGGGACGGAGAAGGAATGCCAGAGGCACGTCGCCGAAGTGCTGGAACACTTGGGGCTCGAAACGGCGCTGTATTCGCCGGAAGAGGCGCCGGGCTTTCGAAGCCACGAGGCCTATTTTTCGGGCAAGGATTATTCGGATCGGCCCAACGTTGCCGGCATCTGGAGAGGGAAAGGAACCGGTCGTTCGCTGCTGTTCTCGAGTCATGCGGATACGGCTGTCGTCGCCCCGGGCTGGACCGGATCGCCCTGGGAGCCGTACGAATCGGACGGCAAATTGTTCGGCCTCGGTTCGTTCGATATGAAAGGCGGGTTGGCGGCCTCGATTATGGCGGTCCGCTGTCTGATCGAGCTCGGATTTCAGCCGGACGGGGACGTCACGATCGAATCCGTGGTGGACGAGGAGTTCGGCGGAGCGAATGGAACGCTTGCCGGCCGCTTGATGGGGTACAACGCCGATGCGGCGATCATTCCGGAGCCGACGAATCTGGCAATCTGCCCGGCAACCCGCGGTGGAGCTTTGTGGCGCGTCACATTCCGGGGGAAGACGGGGCTGTCGTTCAGCGGTGAAACGCTCGTCAATCCGTTGTTCGACGCAGGCAAGTTTCTTGTCTTTTTGCAGCGGCACGAGCAGGAGCGAAGCCGGAAGTCCGGTCCCGCGCCGTGGTATGCGGCCGTATCCGAGATGCCGATCATCCCGACCCGGGCCGAGGCCGGCGATCTGCGGGCCGAGCTGTGTGACGTCGGTCCGGAACGATGCGATATCGACATCTGGGTGGAATGTTACCCTGGAGTGACGGAAGAGCAATTGCAGCAGGAACTGATCGACGGTTATACGGAGATGTTCGGCAGCGATGCGGCCATTCCCGAATTCCGCAAGGTGATCCGCTTCCTGCCGGGTTCCGAGGTCGCCCCGGATTTCCCGCTCCTCTCCGTTTTGAAGAATGAAGCGAGAAGCGTATGCGGGGCGGAGCCGCTCGTGAAGGGAGCGCCGTTCGCCTGCGACGCGTTTATGTTTAATTTGCACAGTCCGACACCGGCCGTCATAATCGGGCCTTCAGGCGCCAATGCGCACGCGGCCGACGAATATGTCGAGATCGACTCGCTGCTTCGTTTGACGGAGCTGTACGCAAGAACGATTGCCGCCTGGTGCGGAGTATCCAACACAGACGAGGAGGATGACCGATGAGAAAAGCGGTTCGCACGCAAGACGCGTCCCCCGGGGACGGCCCTTATTCGCAAGGTATCGTATCGGGAGGATTCCTTTTCGTATCCGGCCAAGGTCCGCTCGATTTGGAAGGCAGGGTCGTCGGGGAGACGATTGAGGAACAGACCGATCTTACTTTGCAAAATATAAAAGGCATTTTGGAAGCGGCAGGCTGCACGATGGACGACGTCGTCAAGGTGAACGTGATTTTGGCCGATATGAACGATTTCTCCAGATTTAACGAGATGTACCGCACCCATTTTTCGGAGCCGATGCCGGCTCGCACTTGTTTCGGAGGGGCGCTCGACGGAATTCTCGTGGAGATCGACGTTATCGCCAAAACCCGCGATTGATCGGGAAAGGAGGAGCTGCAGATGAACAGATTTGAAGGTAAAGTCGTGCTCATCACCGGAGCCGGCCGCGGAATCGGCAGAGCGATAGCGGAAAGGTTCGCGAGCGAAGGAGCGTCGCTTGCGTTGTTGTCCAACGTAGAGGCCGACTTGAACGAAGTGGCTTCGGAGCTTACGGCGAACGGTACAGCCGTCCAAAGCCTCGTGGTCGACGTATCGGACGCGGAACAGGTGGAGCAGGCGGTAAGCGCCGCAGCCGGTCGATTCGGTCGGATCGATGTGCTCGTCAACAATGCAGGCATCGCCTGGGAAGAACCGGTACTTGAGATCAAGCCGGACAACTGGAAAAAAATTATCGACGTTAACCTGAATGGCATGTTTTGGGTGGCGCAGAGTACAGCCAAACGGATGGCGGCGCAAGGCGGAGGCGTCATTCTGAATATGGCGTCCACCAACGGGCTGGTCGGCGAAGCGAACTACGCGCACTACAACGCCTCGAAGGGCGGAGTCGTCCTGCTGACGAAAACGATGGCGCTGGAGCTTGGAGTCAGCGGAATCCGCGTGAACGCCGTATGCCCGGGTTATATTCAAACCCCGATGTCGGCCGCGATCGACAGTCCGGAATTTATCGAAAACTACATTAAAACGAAAATTCCGCTCGGGCGGGTGGGCAAACCGGAAGATATATCCGGCGTGTTCGCTTTCCTTGCTTCCGACGACGCTGCTTTCATTACAGGGGAAACGATCGTCGTAGACGGAGGCCAGCTTGCATTTTGAGGCAGGAGCGCTGCCAGGATCGGCTGTCGACGATGCTCGCCGTACTGGCGGCTTAACCGGATGTGGTATGGCGGCATATAGGGAGGAATGCACGAATGGGTAACGTTTGGAAAATGGGGCTTGTCGGACTGGGTGGCTCCCGCCGTTCTGCGGCTTATATGCATCATCCGCAAATCCGGGTGACGGCGGTATGCGATACCGACAGCGGGCTGCTCGAACGCGCAGGCAACGAGCTGGGCGTCGCCGAAGCGGGACGTTTTGATTCATTTGAGCGGATGCTCGAATCCGATGTGGACATCGTCATGATCGGCACGCCGGTGCCTTTTCATGCGGCTCAGACGATTGCCGCGCTGGAAGCGGGCAAGCATGTGCTATGCGAAGTGACGGCGGCGTCGACTGTAGAGGATTGCTTCCGGATTATCGAGACGGTGAATCGTACGGGACGTACGTACATGATGGCCGAGAATACGATCTATTTCCATTTTATGCAATCGTGGAAAAAGTGGGTGCGGGAAGGATTGTTCGGTACGATTTTTCACGCCGAAGGCGAATACGTACACGAAATCCGCGACCGGATCATCGATCCGGCGACCGGTCAGGCTTACTGGCGCGACCGCAGGCCGCCGCTCCATTACTGCTCGCACTCGCTGGGACCGCTGCTGGACATGATGGACGATCGGATCGTCCGTGCGACGGGGTCGGGAACGTCCAAAACGATATTGCCCGGCGGCGGCGTCGGCTGTACCGATATGCAGGTGGCGTTGTTCGAGACGGCGCGAGGCGCTACGATCAAGCTGCTCCGCAGCTCCGTCGCTCCCCGCAAACCTGCGACGGGACATTTTGCGCTGTACGGATCGAAAGGCCAGATCGAAAACGGTCGTCTCGGTTATGGCAGCGACGGCTGGATCTACGTCGAGAATCATCCGGAATACGGGGAGACGGCACAGTCTTTGCGCTGCGAGATCAGCGATCCGAACGCGCCGGAGGAAGCGACGAAGGGCGGCCACGGAACTTCGGAGTATTACTTGATCCGCGATTTTATCGAAGCGCTGGAGAGCGGAAAGGCTCCCCGCATCGACGTCTACAAAGCGATGGAATACACGCTGCCCGGCTTAATCGCCCAGCAGGCTGTGGAGCGGGGCGGCGTATGGCTGGATGTCCCGCAGGTTCGCTGAACGGATAGCTAAAAATAATAAACCTCCGAGGCCGTTATCGAAAACGGGTTCGGAGGTTTATTCGTGCTTGCGCGACACATAACGGATGTAAAGCGGGACCGGACTAGCTGCTGCTGCTGCCGGCGGGCGCTTTCAAATAATCGAGAAATATTCGCTTCAGCAATAATAGCTGCGTTTCGGGAGGGAGGTCCGATTCGAGCATGATGATGTTTTTCTGCAAGCTTAGCTTCTTGGAGAAAATGCCCATCGTATTCGCAAGCGTGGACAACGTCTCCTGAACCGGAATATCGGGCCGAATCGAACCGTCGTGGAGGCCGTCTTCGATTATGGTGGAAAATATGGCGGATACGCGGTGATGCGCCTGATTATACAGGGCGATATCTTCGAGCGGTTCGGTGGAGAGCGCCGCGTAATTTTCAAAAGCTTCCAGCATCCGCATGCTCTCTACATATTTCGGCTCCGTAAAGGAGATGAATATATCGAACAGCTTGCCGAGCTTGTCGAGACACGTTCCGGGCATATCGGCAACGGATTGAAAGACGGCGACCTGATCTTCGATCCGCTTTGCGGCGACGGCGACGACCAGCTTTTCCTTTCTCGGAAAATAACGGAATACGGTAGCGACTCCGACGTTGTCCTCAGCAGCGATATCCTGCATCGTCGTTTTCTCCAATCCTTTGCGGATAAATACGCGTTCCGCGGCTTCCATAATGCTTAACTCCCGCTGCTTTTTGCTTTCCTGCCGTTCTTGTTCCCATCTGCTTTTGGGGTCCATACCCTTAACCGCCCCTTATGCTTGAGATATAGTCGAAGTCATGCTAGCAGACAACCTGTGCAAAGTCAATGGAAGGCTTAAAATTGTTAGATTGTAACCCGGCGGGTAGTGGTGATATAATAACTATCATAGTGATAGATACAATATCACGACTCAAGCATTGCGAGGGGAGAATCCGAAATGACACATTCGAATCAAATCGCATTGATTACAGGTGCAGGCAGCGGGATCGGCCGGGCCAGCGCGATAAAGCTCGCCGCAGGCGGGGCGAAAGTCGTACTGGTCGATTATAACGCCGAGTCCGGCGAGGAGACGCTCCGGCTGATCCGGGAGCAGGGCGGGGAAGGAATTTTCGTACAGGCCAACGTTGCGGTTAGCGAGGATGTGCAGCGTTATGTGAATACAGCAGTGGACACTTACGGTCGTATCGATGTTTTCTTTAATAATGCGGGAATTATTCAGAAGTTCTCCATGCTTAGCGATATCGAAGAATCCGAATTTGACCGTGTCATGAACGTTAATGTGAAGGGCGTTTTCCTCGGTCTGAAATATGTGCTGAAAGTGATGGAGCGCCAAGGCAGCGGCATCATCATTAATACGGCGTCTACGGCCGGGATTCGCAGCGAGCACAGCGTCGCGGCTTATTCGGCCAGCAAGCATGCGGTTGTCGGACTGACCAAATCGGCAGCGCTCGAATATGTCAAAAAAGGCATCCGCGTCAATGCAATCTGTCCGGGAGGCGTGCAAACGGCGCTGACGGCCAGCGTGCCGAAAATGCTCGAGCAGTCGGGCTACGTTCCGGAGGAAGTGTCCAACATGAGAATGGGGCGTTACGCCCAGCCGGAGGAGATGGCGGAAGCGGTCGCCTTCCTGGCGTCGGACAAGGCCAGTTATATGACCGGTTCGATCGTGACGATTGACGGCGGACTTACTTTGTAAGAACGGTTTTGGCTGTAGAAGAGGAACGTCTTGGGGGAAGGGCGCTCAGACAATCGGATCTTAGACTACACACGATACCCAGGGAGGTTATCCGGTATGGGAAGATTACAAGGAAAAGTAGCGTTGATTACAGGTGCAGGCGGCGGTATGGGGAAAGCAGATGCGCTCTTGTTCGCCAAAGAAGGGGCCAAGGTCGCCATCTCGGATATCCAGGAAGACAAAATTCAGCAAGTGGTGGCCGAGATTAATCAAAACGGCGGGGAAGCGATCGGCTTCCGGCAAGACGTATCCAAGGAGGAAGAATGGGTTCGCATCGTCGGCGAAACCGTCCAGCAGTTCGGCAAAATCGATATTCTGGTTAATAACGCCGGCATTTCCGGGGCGACTCCGCTGCTCGACATGACGGTGGAAGAGTGGAACCGGATTATGAATATCAATTTGACGGGAACGTTTCTGGGGCAAAAACACGTCATTCCTCATATGATTCAAAACGGCGGCGGTTCAATCATTAACATCTCCTCGATCGCGGGCTTAACCGGAGGAAGCGGAGCCGGAGCTTATACGGCGAGCAAAGGGGCGGTCCGTCTGCTGACGAAGGCGACTGCGATCGATTACGCCAAGTTTAATATCCGGGCTAACTCGATTCACCCCGGTTATATCGCTACGCCGATGACTGTGGACTTGATGGCCGATGAGAAAATGAGGCAATGGTTCCAGGCCCAGACTCCGCTGCCCCGTCTCGGAGCTCCGGAAGATATTGCGGCGGGTGCGCTGTTCCTCGCTTCGGACGAGTCTTCGTATATTACCGGCATCGAGCTTCCGATCGACGGCGGTTATTCCGCACAATAAGGACCGGCAGCAAGCGGTACTTCGGACAAGGTGCGGGTACGAAATCGTACTAAAGCGGAGAAGGGGGGAAGAAAGCCCCGGACCCAAATAGGAGCGGTTTGTACACGGTTTGTACCTGTTATTTGTCCAATAGCCGCTCGGATGGGGGAAGCGGTTTGGATCTGCTAAAAACGGGGAAAAGGGTATACCTGCCCTTAGTGGGCTGAAATTAGGGGTACAAACGAGGCTGTCGATTCATTGAGTAGAAGGGATAGCAGGCCGTTCCAAGTGAAAAGTTACCTTCTTCTGCTCAAACAGGTTGTCCGGAATCCCTTGATTTTATAAGGATAGTAAGGTAGGGGATTCCAGACAAAACTCGCCAGAAGGTAATCTTTTCCCTTTCCACTTGGTTGTCCACGTTGAATCGACAGCCTCACAAACCGCCTCTATACGTCGCTATCGTCCCCAAATGCCGAAAATAGGGAGGGTGCCAAAAACCCTTATTATGTTAGTATACTCAGGTTCGATGACTAACGAATCGTATCGTGCTTATGGCTGAAAAACGACGTTATTTCAGACGTAACGAATCCAGGGATCGTTATCGAACCGAAAGTAGAAAAAAACAATCCGATTTGCGGAAATAACCATACATGAGTTCGTTACACATTCAAACGTCCGCATTCGGCTCTGATAACGAGTGTCGGGTTCGTTAGCCATACCACCCCATGAAGACAACACGACTGAGGGCGAGCGGCTGGAGCGAGCGAAGGTACCTATTCGCTTCCCACATACAGACGTGTGGGCTTGCACGTCAAAAGACCGTCCGGACACTTATACCGGACGGTTTTTCCTAATAGCAAAGCGGAACGTGCAGCGAATCCCCCCAGTTCCTCAAAGGACCGGCTGTACCGGATATCCGGCGGGTTCCTCTTCGGCTTCGCGGCTTGCAGGCGTTTCGGGAGATCGTCCGGCCGTTTCCGGCTGAATCGCTGCGATGTCCTCGACCATCTCCACCAAATCGCCTTTAGCCAAAAATTCGGTAGAGAGCCATGCGTCCATCTGAGCAGGACTGAGCAGCATCGGCACCGGTCCGTCCTGGCCGGCGGATCTCGCCGGGACGGACAAGATCGTACACGTCCGGAGCTCCTCGCCGTACGGATTTTTGTACAGGTCGTATACGCCGGCGATGGCCAGCAGGCGTCCCTTATGGAGCAGGCGGTGCTCCTGCTTGCGGCCGCGTTGTCCGGGGGTCACGCTGTAATAGGAGCTGCAAGGAATGATGCAGCGTTGTCTTTTCAGCATGTAATCGAACGATTTATTCGTCAGAACGGAACGGGTATCGGCCTGAACGGACGCTTTGGCCCAATAAGGCATCAACCCCCAGCGGCATTCGTCCAGCAAACGTTCGGACTGCTTTCCGAATATCGCGGCAACAAGCCCGGTGGGCGCGATCTCGCTATTTCGTTCATGGAAGGCGAGCACCTGTGTAACGTTGAACCGGTCGGTTAATTCGTGCACATCCGTTTGCAGGACGAGGCGGTAGCTCATCGGGAAAGTCTCCTTATCGGCGCGATTGTCAAGTATTACTATGCACCGATATTTCCAAATCTATCCCGAACATTCATGAACCGAGAACCGGCCCCTATGCTGCCGGATTCGGCCGGATATCATCGCCCGGGCGGTCCGGCAGCGGCCCTCTTTCTTCGGACGATGCGGCCGGAGTGGCGGAGGGCGACAAGCTCCGGCGTTTTTCGCTAAGCCTTAGCCTAGCAGTCCGAACCGGATCGTCGACAGCGGAATCCACAAGCTGACGGCAAGCAGCATCCAGCGGATGACCGTTTCTCCGGTAGATCCGGTATCGATCGCCAGCCATTTCGGCAGGAGACGGATTTTGCCTTTGATCGGCCAAAACAGCTGGACCCCGTTATCGTTCAGCAAATCGATCAGCGGATGGGAAGCGTAGGCGGCCAGAAATACGAGATAATACAAATCGGGCAAGGGGGCCGCGACGAACGACAAGGCAGCGATACATAAGATCGAATGGGTCAGCGTCCGGTGCTTCACGTTAATCAGCTTAAGCAGCGCCGACAGCGGGAACAGCACCTTGGCCATCGTCGAGCCCTGCTTATCCACGTCGGCCAAAGTTCCGGCCAAGCAGCCGAGCAGCACAGCCCCCGCAGCCTCCCAGGACAAAAACGGCACGTCCCGGTAGACGAGTACGATTTCAGCAGCGACGAGTCCGGCGGCGCTGTGCGTTTTTTGCAGCAAAACAATTCTCCTCTCCGACTTTTCCTCCAGACAAAGACGGCTGTCCGGAAACGAACGATATAGGTTTCGAAACATTCATACGTTAACGGTACGCAGATGTTTCTTTTTTCGACATCTTTTTTTGCGTTTCTTTGCCGAATCTCTCCGGCTCTCATGAATAAACTTCCAGAGCGGGTCGCCATACTAACAGGGATATGGAGCTTTTTCGATCTTGTTCGTCTATCATCCGCAGAACGGAGGTGTCCGGATGTTCCGGTTTCCCTGGCAAAAGCCGAAACGGCGTCAAAGTAAATATGCGGCCCCGTATGGGCAAACCCGTCCCCAAGAGCCGAACCGGTCTCCGGTTACGAAACGGATCGAGCATACGATCGGTTATTTGGAGCAGCGTCTCGGGCAAAGTGACGACTTCGTGATTCGCACGTTCCATGTGATGGGGGATACGCCCGCCGTTATTTGTTATTTTACTCATCTGACCGACGGAGCTCACAAGGAAGTACTGAAGTCGCTCATGACGATCGGCAACCGGCAGGAGACGGCCAAGCTTCGCGGCGACAAGCTGACCCGGCAACTGATGAACGACTTCTTGTTCGCCAGCGACGGCTTTACAGTTAAAGACCGCGAAGCGGTGTCGGAAGAGCTGCTTGGCGGAAGTACGATCGTTCATGTGGAAGGCTCGGATGAAATCTGCGTATTCGGTACTCGCAATATCGAGAAGCGCGCGATCGACCAGCCCGAGACGGAGCAGGTCATCCGCGGTCCGAGGGAAGGCTTCATCGAGCCGATCTCGACCAATCTGTCGCTGATCCGCTACCGGCTTCAATCGCCCGATCTGCGGATCAAGACGCTGAAGCTGGGCAAGCGAACCCGCTCTACCGTGGCGGTATGTTACATGGACGGCATAACGAACCGAAAGCTGCTGGATGAAGTGATGCACCGGCTGTCGCTGATCGACATAGACGGGATTTTGGATTCCGGGTATTTGGAGCAATTGATCGAAGACAACCACTATTCGCCGTTTCCCCAAGTGCAGTTGACGGAACGTCCCGACAAGGCGGTGGCGAATTTGTTGGAGGGGCGCGTCATCCTGATCGTCGACGGATCGCCGATGGCGTTGATCGTGCCGACCGTGTTCACCCAATTTTACCAGACGAGCGAAGACTATGCGGAACGGTTTCTGCTGGTCAGCTTCATCCGGCTTGCCCGGCTGCTTGCGCTGCTGTTCTCACTTGTTTTTCCTTCCTTGTACGTGGCGATTATTTCGTTTAACCCGGAGCTTATCCCGACGGAGTTCGCCGTTGCCGTCGCAGGCGGAAGGGCGGGCGTTCCTTTCCCGGCCGTCGTCGAAGTGCTGATTATGGAAATATCGATGGAAGTGCTTCGCGAAGCGACGATCCGGCTGCCCCAGCAGGTAGGGGGCGCACTGTCGATCGTAGGCGTGCTCGTCGTCGGCCAAGCCGCGGTAGCAGCCGGCTTCGTCAGCCCGATCACTGTCGTCGTCATCGCCTTAACGACGATCGGTTCTTTCGCCACGCCGGCTTACAATGCCGCGCTTGCCTTAAGGCTGTTAAGATTCCCGATCATTATCGCTTCCGGCATGTTCGGGCTGTATGGCGTCATGGTCGGGCTGATCTTTATCGCCAATCATATGTTGTCGCTGAAATCGTTCGGCGTGCCGTACCTTAGCCCGATCGTCCCGGGCGACTATGAAGGGATGAAGGATTCCTTGTTCCGGGCTCCGCTCTGGTGGATGAAGCGGCGTCCCGCCATGCTGCAGCCGGGCGATGATACAAGACTGTCGGAGAAACGGATGCACGAGCTGGAACATTCGAAGCATAATGTGCTCGATCCGCTTCCCGTACGAAACGAATCGGGGGAAGGTCATGAAGGACAATCCGCGTCAAATCACGGAAATACAAGCGGCGATCATCGTTATTAGCACGATCATCGGGGTCGGGGTGCTGCCGCTTCCGTTGTTCGCCTCGCGGGCCGGCGGAACGGGCGGTCCGATGGTGACGGCTGCTGCAGTTGTGACGGCTCTGGTCAGCTTGCTGCTGATTACGAAGCTCGGTCAGCGATTTCCGAAACAGACCATCGTACAATACAGCGAAGAGCTGATCGGCAAGTGGCCCGCCCGGCTCGGGACCGTGTGCATTATCGTTTTTTTCGGCGTGCTGACGGCGATGACCGCCCGCGAATTCGGCGAAGTGGTCATTACGTCTGTCCTCAAGAAGACGCCGCTGGATGTGACGGTCATCGTCATGCTGCTGCTCGCTGCGTTGTCGACCCGCAACAGTCTGGCCACGTTCGCGTACATCCACCAGTTTTACTTTCCGCTCATTTTGTTTCCGGCGATGGTCATCATCGCGCTATCGCTCAAAAACGCCAACCTGCTGTACCTGCAGCCGGTGTGGGGGGAAAGTACGGCAGGGATGCTCCATGGGATTTTGATCATCGCGGCGCTGTTTCAAGGCTCGTTCGTAATGACGCTTGTTATTCCGGCGATGCGCTCACCGGGCAAGGCGATGCGGGCTTCCGTCTGGGGAATCGCGATTTCGGGCGGTTTGTACTTGCTGATCGTGATCGCCACCTTGGCCGTCTTCGGCCCGGAGGAGACGAATAAGCTGCTGTGGCCTACGCTGGAGCTGGCCAAGGTGACTTCGCTTCCCGCCAATATTTTGGAAAGGCTTGACGCCGCATTTCTGGCGATCTGGGTGACGGCCGTGTTCACGACCTTGCTGTCCGCCCATTACTTTACGATTCATGCGCTCAGCCAGCTGTTCCGCCTGAACGATCACAAGCTGTTCTCGATGATGCTGCTGCCGTATGTGTTCGTGATGGCCATGTATCCGAAAAATGTGCTCCAAATGTACGAGATTATCAGCATGGTCGGACGGATCGGACTCGTACTGACTTTCGTCTACCCGCTTTTTCTGCTGCTCGTGGCGATTTTTCGCAAAAAAGGAGGTGGCAAAACCGATGACCGCAACCGGACGACGGATCGAAAAGGAGCCGAACCAACCCCGTCCGTTACTTCCCAGCCGGTTAAGTAGATTTGCTCTTCGCACAGCCGCGGCCTGGATCGTCTGTTCTCTGCTCAGCGGCTGCTGGGACAGGCTGGAGATCGAGGAGCGGGCGATGGTGCTCGGAATCGGCATCGATACCGAAGCGCACGAGATAAGCGGCCAAGACGAGAATATTACGCATGTCGGAGAAGCATTTCCGAAGCCGAAGACGGACCCGATCCGGTTAACCGCGCAAATCGCCGTTCCCGGCCGGATTCCGCTCGGACCGAGCGACGCCGGCGGCGGGTCGCAGCCCGGACAGAAGCCGATCTGGGTGCTTGAAGTGGTCGGGCATACGATGGACGATGCGATTATGAATTTGCAGCAGAAGATGGCGGACCGGCTGTTCTGGGGACATCTACGGGTGATCGTCATCTCCAAGGAGCTGGCGAAGCAGGGGCTCACCAATATTAACGAGTATTTGCGCCGCAATACGGAGGTCCGGCGGACGACGTGGATCGTCATATCGGAAGGGAAAGCAAGCGATCTGATGGGACTGACTCCGCAATTGGAACGGCTGCCGCCGCTTTACTTGCTGAACACGATGGAGCATGCCGTGCAGATGGGCAAACTGCCAAACATCTTCGCAGGCCGGTTCTGGTCTGCCGGTTCCTCGAAGGGGACGGACCCCTTTCTGCCGTATATCAAGCTGCTTGAGGCGGAAAATATCGAGATTGCGGGGCTCGCCTATTTCCGCACGGATAAACTGGTCGGAACGACCGAACCTCTGGAGATCGCGGGATTTATGGGGATTAAGGGATTATCCCCTGGAGGTTACGGTGTAGTCGTGCATATTCCGGATTCGGAAACGACGGTCATGTATCAGGCGACTCACCGGAAATCGCGGACGAAGGTCGAGATCCGCGAAGGCAAGCCGGTAATGAAATTGAGAATCCACACCGAAGGGAACTTATCCGAGAAGTCGAGCGAGCAGGTCCAACTGGATGCCCACATTATCGAGCAGATCGAACGTCAGATTAATGAGAACGGGGTGAAGGAGTACCGGAATCTGATTCGCAAAACACAGCAGCGGGGGTCCGATATATTCGGCTTCGGGGAGTATGTCAGAGCGAAAAGACCCGGTTACTGGGCCAGGGAGGTCCGCACGAAGGAGCGGTGGGAGGAGCTATACCGGACGCTGGAGATCGAGCTGGAAGTGAGCAACAGCATACGCAGGGTCGGCAGTAAGACGACTTGACGGCTTGATGACTCGATACCTTGCGGTTTTGCCGGTTTGGCTGTTGACGATTTGTTGGCATGGCGTTGACAGCTTGACAGCTTGACAGCGTGAGGGCTTGATGGCGTAAACGCGAAGGAGGGCGGCTCATGTTTGGCGGGAACACGTACATCGGATATTTGCATTACATCGTCATATTGTTTATCGCGAGCGGTGTCTTTATCTTGTACATGGACGCAACGGTCTATAAAGACGGGAAGATGATGAGGGAACGCAAAGCCGCTCTCATTTCCGCTTGGCTGAACTTGACGCTTGGTGTAGTCGTATTGCTGGGAAGCTGGGTGTACACGAAATTTCTCTGGTGATTGGCGCGTCGTAATTGTATCGAAGAAGTCTGCGGACGGTGCGCAGGCTTTTTTCGTTATGGTTTGCAGGGCAGCAAATGTCAGTTTGCTGGAGTTCCAAGCTTCCAAGCTTCCAAGCGCCGCTTCGACAAAGCGGAAAACGGATTTCAAAAACCCGCAAGCTGCGCTTGACCGGGTCATTCGTCGCAGTCGTAGATAAGAAGATTGGTTTAGAGGCGCTTCTTAAACGGACATAATGGCCGCAGACCGTTTTCGTGGCCGTTCGGCCTTGTGTGCTGGCTTATGCGCGAGAGGAGCGTTGGACAACGACAGCCGACGGGTGACCCCCAAACCCCGCACACCCGAAGTCGCGCGCGATGAGGGAAGGCATAAGAGTGGTTTGTAACTTCTATTTGATCCGAAAACTTGCTTGGACACGAAATAAGAGCGGTTTGGGACCGCTAAAAACGGCGATAACGGTGCATACCCGATCTGATGGTAGATATAAGAGGTACAAATCGCCTTTATTGGTTTCGGTTTTTCGAAAAGACCGAAAATAGAGGGTACGAAGGAGGCTGTCGATTCATTGTGTAGAAGTGATAGCAGGCCGTTCCAAGTGAAAAGTTACCTTCTTCTGCTCAAACAGGTTGTCCGGAATCCCTTGATTGAATAAGGATTGTAAGGTAGGGGATTCCAGACAAAACTCGCCAGAAGGTAATCTTTTCCCTTTCCACTTGGTTATCCACAATGAATCGACTCCCTCACGAAAGACGCTTATTTTGTTTAGAGCCCGCACGCATACGTGGTGATGAAGGCGAACCTGTAGCGAAATGGGAACTTATGTTAAATTATTCTCTGTAAAGGGATAGGAATAAAATGAATTATAAGCTATAATCGAGGAGGTGCCGTTAGTTTTTTGGCGAATATAGTTGCGGCGGAACGAATTAATGGTACTATATCTAGTAGAGTTTTTTGTACTTATCGATTGTTGGGGTTGGAGCAGACCCCGCCTACCAATTCACAAAACGAAGGAGCCAGACGATGGAGAAAACATTAATCTTTGGACACAAAAATCCGGATACGGACTCGATTTGTTCCGCTATCGCTTACGCTGCGCTGAAAACCGAACTGGGGCAGGCCGTAGAGGCTGTCCGGCTCGGAGATGTCAACGGAGAGACGCAATTCGCTCTCGACAAATTCAAAGCGGAAGCGCCCCGTCTTGTCGGGACAGTAGCGAACGAGACGAAAACCGTCATTTTGGTTGACCATAACGAGCGCCAGCAAAGCGCCAGCGATATCGAACAAGTCCGTGTAGCCGAAGTGATCGACCATCACCGGATTGCGAATTTCGAGACGAGCGGCCCGCTGTATTACCGTGCCGAGCCTGTCGGCTGCACAGCGACGATCCTGAACAAATTGTATAAGGAAAACGGCGTTTCGATTCGTCCGGAAATTGCCGGCCTGATGCTGTCGGCGATTATCTCCGACTCGCTGCTGTTCAAATCGCCGACCTGCACGCAGGAAGACGTCGCGGCAGCGCGGGAGCTTGCCGCTATCGCCGGGGTGGACGCTGACAGCTACGGTCTCGAGATGCTGAAAGCCGGAGCGGACCTGGGCGACAAAACGATCGCCGAGCTCGTATCCCTCGATGCGAAAGAGTTCCAAATGGGCACGTACAAAGTCGAGATCGCGCAAGTTAACGCTGTGGACGTTAACGACGTGTTGTCCCGTCAGGCCGAGCTGGAAACGGCTCTTGAAGCGATCATCGCTTCGAAAGGGCTCGATTTGTTCCTGTTCGTCGTTACGGACATTCTCAATAATGATTCGGTAGGCGTTGCGCTTGGCCGCGCCGCGCACGCGGTTGAGAAAGCCTACAACGTGACGCTCGCGGACAACAAAGCGGAGCTGAGAGGCGTCGTATCGCGCAAATCGCAAATTGTACCGGTTCTGACCGACGTATTCAACAAACTGTAATCGGTTCTGTTAACCGGTTTCGGAACTCCCGTTCGGCTTTCCAACATGCCGGACCCGGTCTTCGTCCCGCCCTCCGGCGGGATTGAAGGCTTTTTTGTTCTCCATTCCATTGCAAGTGAATATCGTGTGAAGATGGTGCGGAACCGCTTTTTCGGCGAATCGGATGCCTCTATAATGAAGGAAGCCGAGGGATACGTCTCCGAATACGAAAGGACGGTACATGGGATGAGCGGGAAAACGAACGATTCACTCAACTGGAGACGGAAATTGACGAACGGGGAGCCGGTAACCGTTGTTGCGCTTGGAGACAGCTGGACGTACGGAAGTGTGGCCGACGGCTGGTACGAAGCCCGGGAGTCCGGCATGAATACGGACCTAATCCATGGATCGTGGGTGATGCAGCTTCGCAGACGGCTGCAGCAGCTTAATCCGCAGGCCGTCGTCGTGAATTCCGGCAAGGGCGGCTGGACGGCTCCGCAAGCACTGGAGGCGTTTGATGCGCTGGTCACCGCCCACCAACCGGATCTGCTTCTGCTGAACTACGGCATTAATGACTGGAAACGTCCGATCCCTCTGGAGCGGTACAGAGCCGATATGGAGCGCATTCTCGATAAAGCCGGTGAGCTGGGCAGCGCCTCTGTTTTGTGGACGAGCGGTCCGGTATCCGCGTTATCGGGCGAGACGTACGGCTGGCACAGTCCGATGAAGGACGACGGGTTCCCGGAGCCGTTCGCCCGGTTCAACGATACGCTGCGCGAACTCGCGGCGGAGCGCGGGCTTCCGCTGGCCGATGCGGAGCGCTGGATCGAAGCGGAATGGCGGGAGGGAACCGATATTTCGAGCTGGTTTTATGACTCGATTCATTTTTTGCAGATCGGCCACGACCGGATTTTCGCCTGCATTTGCGAAACGCTGGACATTTGAGTCGGAGAGAAAGCTTCGTTGATTGCCCTTTGGGCGATGGACGAGGCTTTTCTTTTTGGCGGATGCAGGAACGTTAGCGTGGAAGTTCGGCCTTGTGCATCCGCCGGTTTGCGAGCAATATGGACAGCCGGTGTATGAACGGGGACTCTTGACGGGAGATGTGCAGGGCCAGGAGCAGGAGTAGGAGTAGGAGTAGGAGTAGGAGTAGGAGTAGGAGTAAGAGCTGGAGCCGGAGCCGATGTCGGTTATGAGTGGTTTGTACCCTATTGGTCCGAAAACCCGCTTGGGCACGGAACAGGAGCGGTTTGGAGCTGTTAAAATCGGAGAAAAGGGTGCAGACACGACTAACAGGTTGAAATAAGGGGTGCAAACCGCTTCTATGCCTCTCCGTCTTCCCGATATGCTGAATATAAAGGGTGCCAGCATCTCTTATTTCTTTGCAGGCCGGCGCGTATCCGTATACGTTTGGGAGAAGAAGCGGAACGCTCTCGATTTACAGGTAAGCTGCTGTTTACCCGGGGGATGTGCGATGCGGCAAAGGTGTTGAACAAAACAAAACTTTTCCCACAAAAAATTTCCGTTTTGTTTTGAAAATAAGTATATTCAAAAATAAACAAAGATGATATAGTGAAAACAAGCATAAACAAAAACAAAACAAACGCAAGGTGGAGGAGAACGATGGTACAAAGCTTGTGGGACAACACGAAAGCATCGCAGCTGCAAGAAGGGCTTGATCAGCTCGTCTACCGGTCGAATCTGATCGGGGCCGACCGTCGTGTATGCAATTGGGGAGGCGGCAATACGTCGAGCAAGACGACGGTGCGTGATTTTCGCGGCCGCGAGGTGGAAGTGATGTATGTAAAGGGCAGCGGCTCCGACCTCGCGACGATGAAGGCCGGCAATTTCACGGGGCTGCGGATGGACGACATCCGTCCGTTGTTCGAGCGGCCGGAGATGTCCGACGAGGAGATGGTCGGTTATTTGGCGCACTGCATGATCGACGCCAAACATCCGCGCGCTTCGATCGAGACGCTGCTGCACGCGTTCCTGCCGTTTAAGCATGTGGACCACACGCATCCGGATGCGATTATCAGCTTGTGCTGCGCGGATAACGGCAAGCAGGCGGCACGCGAAATATACGGCGACCGGTTCGTCTGGGTGCCGTATGTACGTCCGGGCTTTACGCTCTCTAAGATGATCGCCGAAGGCGTACTAGGCAATCCGAAGGCGGAGCTCGTGCTGATGGAGAAACACGGTCTCGTCACTTGGGGCGATACGGCGGAAGCCTGCTACGAGAAAACGATCGCGATCATCAACGAAGCCGAGCGTTATATCGAAGCGCGCGTCGACGAGGCGAAGCTGTTCGGAGGAGTGAAACACGAGGCGCTGCCGGCCGATGTGCGCCGCGATATCGCTGCGCAAGTGATGCCGGCTGTCCGTGGAGCGGTCAGCGATACGAAAAAAATGATCCTCTCTTTCGACGACGGCGAGGATGTGCTGCAATTTGCGGGAAGCCGCGATTGCGCGGAGCTGTCCCAGGTCGGCGCCGCATGCCCGGACCATCTCGTTCATACGAAGGTCGTGCCGCTTCTCATCGACTGGACGCCGGACCCGTCCGACGTCGAAGGCTTGAAGGCCAAACTTGCAGCAGGCATCGCCGCCTACAAGGAGTTATACGCCGCTTATTTCGAGCGCAATAAGAACGAAGGGGACGTTATGTTCGAGGCGGCTCCCCGCGTCATCCTGATTCCAGGCGTCGGCATGATCAACACCGGCAAAAGCTGGGCGATGTCGCAAATCAGCGGAGCGCTGTACCACCGCGCGATCGCGGTGATGAGAGGAGCGACGGCGCTCGGACGTTTCGTCAGTTTGAGCGAGAACGAGTCGTACAACGTGGAGTATTGGCCGCTCGAGCTGTATAAGCTGACGCTGGCTCCGCCGGAAGCCGAATTTTCCCGCAAGGTCGCGTTTATTACGGGCGGAGCCGGGGGGATCGGCAGCGAAACGGCACGCCGCCTCGTAGCGGAAGGGGCGCATGTCATCCTGGCCGACCTGAATCTGGAGGGAGCGCAGAAAGTAGCTTCCGAAATTAACGAAAAATACGGCGACAACCGGGCCCTTGCGGTTAAAATGGACGTAACGGACGAAGAGGCCGTAGCGGCGGCTTATACTGAAACCGCTCTGGCTTACGGCGGCGTGGACATCATCGTCAACAACGCGGGGCTGGCGACCTCCAGTCCGTTCGACGAGACGACGCTGAAGGAATGGAACTTGAACATCAACGTGCTCGGCACGGGATATTTCCTCGTCGCCCGCGAAGCGTTCAAGCTGATGAAAACGCAGGGACAGGGCGGCAACATGGTGTTTATCGCCTCGAAAAATGCGGTGTATGCCGGCAAAAACGCCTCCGCCTACAGCGCCGCCAAAGCGCTGGAAGCCCATCTCGCCCGCTGCATCGCAGCCGAAGGCGGAGAGTACGGCATCCGCGTCAATACGATATTGCCGGACGCGATCCTGCAAGGCTCGGCGATCTGGAACTCGAACTGGCGCAACGAGCGCGCGGCCGCTTACGGCATCGATCCGGATCAGCTTGAGGAGTATTACCGGAAACGGACGACGTTGCTGGTGAACATTTTCCCGAAAGATATTGCGGAAGGAATCGCCTTCTTCGCTTCGTCCCGATCGGACAAAACGACGGGCTGCATGCTGACGATCGACGGCGGTGTGCCGGCGGCATTTACTCGATAAACGCGGAGGGATCACGATGAACCATAAGGCGGCTGGAGCTTTGCACTGGATCATCCCGGACGGCTACATTCCGGAGAAAAGCTCGGGAGACTTGACGAGCCATGAGTCGATTTGTGTGCTGAACTGCTCGTCCGACGATGCGCAGCTTGCGATAACGATCTATTTCGAGGACCGGGACCCGATGGAGGATCTGTTCGCTATCGTGCCGGGCAGACGTACGAAACATATCCGCACGAGCTTGCTCGAAAAAAACGGCGCTTCGATTCCCGTAGGCATTCCGTATGCGATCGAAGTGCGCAGCGACATTCCGGTTATCGTGCAATACAGCAGACTTGATGCCACCCAGGCGGAGAATGCGCTTATGTCAGTCATGGCGTATCCGCTCTGACGAACGAGTATGGAAGCGAACCCGCTACGAGACTAAATGGGTTATCCGGAAGGAGTACAATCGATATGGAACCTACCATTCAATCCAGCTACGAAGAAGCCAAGAAACTGTATGCGCAGCATGGAATCGACGTCGACCGGGCGCTGGAGCGGCTGGCGCAAATTAAAATCTCGATGCATTGCTGGCAAGGGGACGACGTGCGCGGCTTTCTGAACCGCGACCAGGATCTGACCGGCGGCATCTCGGTAACCGGCAACTATCCGGGAGCGGCCCGGACGCCGGAGGAACTGCGCGCCGATCTGGAGAAGGCGTTCAGCCTTATTCCCGGCAAGCATAAAGTAAACCTTCATTCGATCTATGCGGATACGAACGAGAAAGTCGAGCTGGACCGGATCGAGCCGAAGCATTTTGAATCGTGGGTCCATTGGGCGAAGGAGCACGGGCTCGGTCTTGACTTTAATCCGACTTGCTTCTCGCACGAGAAGTCGCAGGACGGTTTTACGCTCAGCCATCCGGACCCGGCCATCCGGCAGTTCTGGATCGACCACTGCAAGGCGTCGCGGAAGATCGGGGCGTACTTCGGGGAACAGCTGGGCCAGACGTGCGTAACGAACGTGTGGATTCCCGACGGATTCAAGGACATTCCGGCAGACCGGCTCGGTCCGAGACAGCGGCTCAAAAGCGCATTGGATGAAGTGTTCGCAGAGGAACTCGACCCGGCTCACAACCTGGACGCCGTCGAGAGCAAGCTGTTCGGTATCGGCTCGGAAGCGTATGTCGTCGGCTCTCATGAATTTTATATGGGCTACGGGCTGCAAAACAACAAGCTGATTTGTCTGGATGCCGGTCATTTTCATCCGACTGAAGTGATCTCGAACAAGTTGTCGTCCTTGTCTTTGTTCGCGGACGGAATTCTCCTGCACGTAAGCCGCCCGATGCGCTGGGACAGCGATCATGTCGTCATTCTCGACGACGAGCTGCTCGATATCGCGAAGGAACTGGTCTACGGCGATTTGCTGGGCAAAACGCATATCGGGCTCGACTTCTTCGACGGCAGCATCAACCGGGTCGCGGCTTGGGTCATCGGCACGCGCAATACGATCAAAGCGCTGCTCCGCGCCATGCTGACTCCGGCGGAAGCGCTGAAGCAGGCCGAGCTGGATGGCGATTATACGACGCGTCTGGCATTGACGGAGGAGTTCAAATCGTATCCGTTCGGAGCGGTCTGGGATTACTACTGCGCCAAATCGGGCGTTCCGGTTCGCGAGCAGTGGCTGGCCGAAGTAAAATCATACGAGCGGGACGTACTGCTGAAGCGCGGCGAATAAGAAATTCGGGTTGGGTGATATCAATTGACGAGCATACTCGCGTATGACCTCGGCGCGAGCAGCGGGAGAGCGCTGCTGGGCCGGTTAAACAGCCGCACCATCGAAACGGAAGAGCTGCACCGGTTCCCGAACGACCCGGTGCAAGTGCGGGGACGACTGCACTGGGACATTCTGCGTCTGCTGCATGAGACGAAGCAGGCGCTGCTCAAGGCCAAGCACCGCGGCGTAACGCTTCAGAGTCTGGCGATCGACTCGTGGGCCGTCGACTTCGGGCTGATCGGCCGAAGCGGCGAGCTGCTGGGCAATCCGTACCATTACAGGGATACGCATACGGACGGCGTGATGGAGAACCTCTCCGCGCGACTGACGCCGCCGTATATTTTCGGTCGCACCGGCATTCAGTTTCTACCGTTTAATACGATCTACCAGCTGGCTGCGATGAAACGGGACGATTCGCCGCTTCTGCGGGAGGCGGACCGCTTTCTGATGATCCCGGATCTGCTGCGCTATTTTCTTACCGGAGACATATACAACGAATTTTCCAATGCGACGACTACGCAATTGTACAATCCGCTGCGGGGAGATTGGGATGCGGACTTGCTGGCGGCGATCGGGATTCCGGCGTCCTGGTTCGGTCCGGTGCTGCAGCCGGGAGCGAGTGCGGGCGAGCTGCTTCCTTCCGTATGCGGGGAGCTCGGCATCGCTTCCGTCCCCGTTATTGCCGTGGCGGAACACGACACGGGATCGGCCGTGGCGGCCGTTCCGGCGACAGACCGCTCCTTCGCTTACTTGAGCTGCGGCACCTGGTCGCTGATGGGAACCGAGACGGACCGTCCGGTGATCAGCGAGCTGGCGCAACAGCTGAACTTTACGAACGAGGGCGGCGTAGGCGGCACGTACCGGCTGCTGAAGAACATTATGGGCTTGTGGATTTTGCAGGAGACGAAGAGAGAGTGGGAGCGCGGCGGGACGACGCTATCGTATCCGCAACTGATCGGACTGGCCGAACAGGCGCCCGCGTTCGCCGCCTGGATCGATCCGGACGATGCGCGCTTCCTCGCTCCCGGCGATATGACTCCGCGCATCCGGGACTACTGCCGGGAGACCGGACAGCGGGCGCCCGAGCAGCCCGGCGAAGTCGTTCGTTGTATTTTGGAAAGTTTGGCGTTAAAATACCGCTATGTGCTGGAGTTAACCGAGCGGTTGTCCGGGAATGCATTCAGCGGGCTGCATATGGTAGGCGGCGGCATCCAGAACAAGCTGCTGTGCCAGTGGTCGGCAAGCGCGATCGGCAAGCCCGTCTGGGCGGGACCTGCCGAGGGCAGCGCGATCGGCAACTTGGCCGTCCAATGGATCGCTCATGGAGCGTTCGCGGACATCTGGGAAGCGCGGCGGGTCATCCGCGAGTCGTTTCCCGTGGAGGTATACGAGCCGAATAACGGGGAAGCCTGGGAAGACGCGTACGGACGATTCCGTACCGCTGCCGGCCTGGCGGAATAACGACACGGAAAGAGGGAACGCATGCTGGTCGCGGAACGATACGAGAAAATCGTACAACTGGTCAATGAGAGAGGCAGCATTCGAGTGTCGGAGCTGAGCGAATTGTGCGAGGTGACGGAGGAGACGATCCGGCGCGATCTGGACCGGCTGGAGCAGTCGGGACGGCTGCGCCGCTCCCACGGCGGAGCGGTGAGCGTCAGGGACCAGCAGCAGCCGGAGATCCCTTACGCCGAACGCGAGATTACGCAGGCGGAGGAGAAGAAGCGGATCGCCCGGGAAGCGGTCAAGCGGATCGCGCCGAACGGACGCATTCTTCTCGACGCAAGCACGACGGCCTGGTATATGGCGGCGAATCTGCCGGACCTTCCGTTGACCGTGCTGACGAATTCGATTAAAGTCGCGATGGAGCTGGCTGGAAAAGAGAAGATCGAGGTCATTTCCACCGGTGGCATTCTCGCCGCCCGTTCGCTGTCGTACGTAGGTCCGCTGGCCGAGCGTTCGCTTGATGCGTATCATGTCGATCTCGCCTTTTTGTCCTGCAAGGGCGTCCACCTGGAGCGGGGCATCAGTGAATCGAACGAGCTGCAGGGCCGCATCAAGCAGAAGATGATCGGGATCGCGGAACGTGTCGTGTTGCTGGCCGATTCGAGCAAGTTCGGCGTTCAGGCGTTTACGCATGTCGCCCCTCTGCACAAAGTGCACGAAATCGTTACCGATTCGGAGCTGGACCGAGTGACAACCGAGCAGTTGCAAAGCTTGGGAATCACGGTTACCGACGTATAACGAACGCACCGGATGTGCAAGTTTTACCTTTATTATATGGAGCCGGAGCCGTTCCCGCTTTGGGGTGCGGCTCTTTTTTCGGTGCAGCCCGCAACGGGGGGACACGTGCTCAGCGAACCGCAGCTTTCCTTCTACAAGTTTTCTGTGCCATAATGTCAATAAAGCGCAGAAAGCGGTGAGCCTATGACTTATGAAGAAGTAATGGACAACTTGAAGGAGCTCGGAACGGAGCAGACCAAGCGGACGTTTCTCCGTCATGGAGCGCACGAGCCTTTATTCGGCGTTAAGGTCGGGGATCTGAAAAAGCTGGTGAAGCACGTGAAAAAAAACCGCGAGCTGGCGCTGGCGCTGTACGATTCCGGCAATTACGACGCGATGTACTTGGCCGGGCTGTCGATCAATCCGAAATCGATGACCGCAGACGAGCTTCGGCTGTGGGCGGACCAAGCGAGCTGGCACGGTCCGGCCGAATATACAGTGGCCGGCGTAGCGGCCGAGAGCGCGCATGCGCTCGAGCTGGCGAAGGAATGGATCGCCTCCGAAGAGGAGTTGAAAGCGGTCTGCGGATGGAGCACGTATGCGAATTATATATCTATCACACCGGACGATCAGCTGGATATCGAACACATTCGCGGTCTGCTGCGCGTCGTTCGCGATACGATTCATCAGGAGCGCAACTGGGTGCGGTATACGATGAACGGGTTCGTTATTGCGGTAGGCTCCTATATCCCCGAGCTGCAGCAGGAAGCGCTGGACTCCGCCCGGGCGATCGGCAAAGTCCATGTGGATGTCGGCCAGACGGCTTGCAAAGTTCCGCTTGCGGAGGAATATATTCATAAAGTCGAATTGGCCGGCAAATTGGGCATGAAACGGAAATCCTGCATCTGCTAGCGGGTATTGCTCAGGCCGGCAGGGTCAGCACAGCGGAAGTTTAAGCAACCAACTAAAGAGCTGTTCCTGGCGAGCGGGCTGGGGGCAGCTCTTTTGCCGTACCGACGTGTCCCGACAGTTGTAACAGCGCTCGATCCAGCCGGGATTACGCTCGCGGCCGGGGAAGTGAGTAGTGAAAAAAGGATTGACACCCGGCCGTTTGTTCCGCATAATACGAAACATAGTTATATAGAAAGTATGCAATGTAAAGAAATTATGAAGAGCGGCATTCGAGGAATGGGAAAGAAGGGAAGACGGATGGAAGAGATCTCACCCGCACGGCTGAAGCAAGCCGATAAGCTGCTTCGCGTGCTCGTATTTACTTTAATTATTTCCGTTATGAACGCTTCGATGTTTAACGTCGCGCTGCCGGTTATCGGCCGGGAATTCGACCTGACGCCGTCGCAGGCAAGCTGGATGCTGACCGGTTATATGATCGTGTATGCGATCGGCTCCGTCACGTTCGGCAAGCTGGCCGACAAGTACCGGCTTAAAGATTTGCTGACCTACGGGATTTGCGCGTTCGCGTTCGGCTCCGTGATCGGGCTGGCCGCGACGGATTATTGGATGGTCATCGCCGGAAGGTTATTTCAGGCGGCGGGAGGTTCGGTTATTCCGGCGGCGGCGATGATCGTGCCGGTCCGGTATTTTCCGCAGGAGCGGAGAGGCCGCGCGCTCGGGATGACGGCGGTGGGGCTCGCTCTCGGCGCCGCGCTTGGTCCGATCGTATCCGGCATCGTGTCCGGACTGGTCAATTGGCGGTATTTGTTCGCCTTATCCGTACTGGCCATATTCGTGCTTCCTTATTATCGTAAATATTTGGACGACGAACGCGGGGCGGCGCGCAAGATCGATCTCATCGGAGGGGTAGCATTGGCCGCGACGGTTGCGACCCTATTGCTTGCGATCACAACGGGAAGCTTGCTGCTGTGCGGTTTGGGGCTGGTGCTTTTCGTCCTGTTTATCGTGCGCATCCGGTCCGCCGAGGAGCCGTTCGTTCAGCCGGCCATCTTCCGCAACCGCTCCTTTACGCTCGGGCTCGTCATCGCCTTTCTGATGACGGGACTTAACTTCGCCATCCCGTTCCTGGCTCCGCAATTGCTTGCGAACGTCAACCATCTGTCCCCTCTTGCCGTAGGATTCGTCATGTTTCCGGCGGCGATCTGCACCGCTTTGCTGGGCCGTCAAGGGGGCAAGCTGGCCGATCTGAAGGGCAACCGGTATCTGTATACGATTGCGGCATCGCTTATCTTATTCAGCTTCTTGACGTTATCGTCGGTCGTCGGCTATTCGCCGCTGATCGTTGCATTTTTCCTGATCTTCGGCAACGTCGGACAGTCGTTCATGCAGATTGCCATGTCCAATACGATATCGCGCACGCTTACGCCCGAGCAGACCGGAGTCGGGATGGGACTGTTCGCCATGCTGAACTTCATCGCGGCAGCTTCGGCGACGGCTCTGATCGGAAAAACGCTCGACTCGGGAACGTCGGCGCTGCGGCTGAACCCGCTCCCGCCTGTAGAAGCGGCGCTGTACAGCAACATTTTCGTCTTTCTCTCGGTTATGGTGATCGTCGTAACCGCAGTATATTTCGTGCAGTTCGGGCAAGCGGGCGCTGCGGCCGCTCTGCGGGCAAGACGCTGATAGCGTATGTCCGGCTTCAGATCGGTCCGGCGATACGATACGGAGACGGGAACACGTGTTCCCGTCTTTTTTGTGCACCTGTTACACGTCCGGCCTTCCTGCTATAATGATACATAGCTTGAAATTCCACATATTTGTCGGACGATTGTCGCTTGACGGCCGGGATCGTTTTATGCCAGCAACCTGCTTGAGGAGTTGGACAACTATGGAAATATCGATGCAAAACGTATATTCGCTGCTCTCCTTGCTCAACTTGCTGCTTGCCGCGACGGTCATCTTTCTGGAAAGACGGAACGTCGGCGTAACGTGGGCTTGGCTGATGGTTTTGTTTTTTTTGCCCGGTATCGGATTTTTGCTTTATTTGTTTCTCGGACAAAACTTAAGCCGCCGCAAAATTTACAAGATCAAAGCCGAGCAGCGCGAGTTCGTGAACGATCTCGTCGAGCGGCAGAAGCGGGACATCCGGCAAATCCGGTTTCACGACCCTGCGATGATCCATTTTCAGGATATGATCTACTTGAACTTGGCGAGCGGCCAGTCGATTTATACGCAGGATAACGATATTGAGATTTTTACCGAGGGCAGGAGCAAGTTCAATTCGCTGCTGGCCGATATATCGAAGGCGAAGCATCACATTCATCTGATGTATTATATCGTCAAAAACGACAAGCTGGGCCGATCGCTTATCCAGGCGCTTGCGCGCAAGGCGAGGGAAGGGGTCGAGGTGCGGTTTCTGTACGATCATATCGGCAGCCCGGGGCTGTCCAAACGGTTTTTCCGGCCGCTTACCGAGGCGGGAGGCAGGACCGCGGCGTTTTTCCCTCCCAAAATCCCGTACTTGAACTTTCGGCTCAATTACCGCAACCACCGGAAGCTGGCGATTATCGACGGCTCGTGTGGGTATATCGGCGGATTAAACGTAGGAGACGAATATCTCGGGCTGGACAAACGGTTTGGCGACTGGCGGGATACGCACTTGAAAGTGCGCGGGGGAGGCTTGTTCCAGATGCAGATGCAGTTTCTGCTCGATTGGAACTTGTCGTCGGAAGCGAAGGTAGCTGAAGTGACTCCCTATTTCCCGTCGGCTCGGCATCCGGGCAAAGTCGGCATGCAGGTTGTCTCCAGCGGCCCGAACAACGACCTGGAGCAAATCAAAAAAGCGTATATCAAGATGATTCATGCCGCCAAGCAAAGCGTATGGATTCAGACGCCCTACTTCGTTCCCGACGAGAGCCTGATGACTTCGCTGAAGATGGCCGCCTTGTCCGGCGTGGACGTCCGGCTCATGCTTCCCGGCAAACCGGATCATAAGCTGGTCTACTGGGCGTCCACCTCGTATTTGGGGGAACTGCTGTCGGTCGGAGTCAAATGTTATTTGTACGACAAAGGGTTTCTGCACGCGAAAACCATCGTTGTCGACGGAAGGGTCGCCTCGGTCGGAACGGCCAATATCGATCTGCGCAGCTTCAAGCTGAACTTCGAGGTCAACGCCTTTCTGTACGACACCGCGACCGCTACGGCGCTGCAGGATATTTTCCTGGAGGATCAGCGCAACAGCACGGAGCTGACCGAGAAGAAGTATCTGGAACGCCCGCTGTTCAAACGGTTTCTCGAATCGTGCGCCAGGCTGCTTTCCCCGCTTCTGTAACAACAGCAAACAAGAGACTGCCGCCGGCGCGTGTCCGGACTGCGGTCTCTTGTTCGTAGTGCGCCGTATCGCGTCTCGCCGCTATTCATACGGGCAGCGCACGGGCGGTTATTAATCGAGGTCGACAAGACCCCGCTGCAAATAGTGTTCCATCGCTTTCGCGAGATCGTAGATCGTATGCGACGAGTCGATATTTTCGTAAGCGTGCTCGCATTCGTTCCGGTACGCCATCTCTTCTTCGTAATGGGACAAGTATCCATCGATCCGCTCCTGCGAATCTCCGCGATCCTTCAGGCGGTTTAAGATCGTCTCGCGGCTTGCGTAGATGAAAAACCGCTTCACTTTATCCCCGTACACTTCTTTCAGGATTTCCGCACCGTACCGGTTCAGCACGAGATAGATGCATCCGAACTGCTGCAGGCCGGCTTCTACATCGGCGCTTCTCAGGCCGTAATGGACGCCGTCGATTTCGACCGTTTCGATGAATTCGTCGTTGCGCCGGGAGGCTTCGAACTGTTCTCTGGTAATGAAGTGGTAGTCGCGGCCGTCCGCCTCGTTCGCTCTGGGCTGACGGGTCGTGCAGGAGATGACTTGCTTCATCTGGATTGTCGTCCCGGCCATCTCGGCGATCGTTTTGCGCCCTGCTCCGGTCGGACCCGTAAAGACGAAGATGATTTCTTTGTCCTTCAGTTTGTACATGCGCTACCTCCTCGAGAATTAATATAAACGGTGCTATATACATTATTCGCCATTTGCACCGAAAATCCTGTGTTTGTTCCGAAAAAACGCGAATTCCAAGCCGGACGGGCCATTTCTAACGGTAAGGGGGTGATGCAGGGAAGCCGGGAGGCAAGGGAGCGGACGCGGTTTCGTCGCCGGGCATTTAAAGCAAATGTCCGATCAAAGTCAGCGCCCTCGCCGTCTGGTTCTCGAAGCCGCCTGGCGCCGCTTCATCGAGCACCGGCTCGAAGCCGGCCCACCGGTACAGCCGGATCGCCTTATGGCTCCATGTCTGGGTCGGTATATACATCGTACAGTCGCCCTCCAGCTCGATCATCCGATGGACGCCTTGCGCGACGATCGCTCGGCCGAGGCCGAGCCCCTGGTAGCGCGGCATGACCGCAACCCAATGCATAAACGGATAGCGGCGGTTCCCCGTATAGTTCCACCAGGCGGTAAACGTAGCGACCTTGTTGCCCGCTTCATTCCGGATGAACAACGTCCGCCGGCTTACTTCGGTCGCGTAAGGGACATAGTTTTCGCGAAAATATTGCGTCGCTTCCTCCGCGTGTTCGAACTCGGCTACGGACGCCTCGATGATGCCCCACGCGAGCTCATCCCCGTCCCGGTAATACTCGAAGGAATATCCTGCCGGCAATCCGGCTGCCGGAACGGGCGTGCCCGGCTGCCGTTTCATAATGACGCGCGCATAAGGCATGCTTTTGTCCAGCATAGCGATCCCCCTCTGTTACCGAGAACTGTTACTACCGGTCTCTCCACTTATTGAGGCGGGCGACAATCGCTTTGGAGCGGAATACCAGCAGCCCGCCCAGAAGCAGCTTCGTAACCAGCTTCGCTGCTGTGAATCCGATCTCGTACCGGACCTTTGGATTGTCCATAACCGGGTCGATCCCGATCAGGGCCGTATTATGCAGAATGGCGAACAGCTCCGGTATGGAGACGGCGACGAGAATCGTACCGGCCACCATCAGGGCGAGCTCGAAAAAGCGCGAATGCCGGTTGTCGTCAGGCTCGGCCGCGTCCCGAAGAGTAAAGTGCCCTACGAGCTTCTCGGTGCGGAACCAGAAGAAAAGGCTTGCCAGCAAAAACAGGACGGACGGTCCGACAGAGAGCAGCAGCAGCCCGCTCGTCCCCGGTCCACCCGCGATGGCGGGGCTGGAAACGTACGCATAGCCGAACAGGTTCGACGCCCACGATAAAGCCTGAATGAACAAATAGACGGACAACAGTCTTAGCGCCAGAAATCCGATAGTTCTGCCGGTCATTCGGTCAGCCTCCTCTTCGTTCCTTCATCTCGAAAAATTCGCATAGCGTCCTGGGATGATAAGCCAGCTCGCTTACACCGGCCTGAGTGACGACGGTATCGTCGTCGAACCGGATCACGATACCGCCGGAGTCGATCATATGATCGTCCTGAAAGACGCGGATGGCGACCTCACCCTCCATCGCTTCCTGGAAGTCCCGGTCGGTCGTTAATCGGCGGTTGCGGGCCATTTTGTCAGCTCCTTTCCAAGCGGATTTGCACGTATCCATATTGTACCAGATGCGGCCGCCGGGGCAAACCGCTGACCGGATGCGCCGCTGCCTTAAGGCCGGGGCGGCTCTGGCGGATTTTACTCGCTCTGCCGGAATGGTGTACAATGGATGGAATGGAAGGGCACGACCCTATAGGAGGAATACGATGCGCTGGCAGGAAATATCGATACATACGCGCGAGGAAGTCGGAGAACTGATTGCAAGCGGATTTCACGAGTTGGGGGCCGGAGGAGTCACGATCGAGGAATCCGGTACGCTGAACAAGGAGCGGGATACGTCGTACGGCCAATTGTACGATACGCCGCTTAACGATATTCCCGAAGGAGAAGCGGTTATCCAGGCGTATTTCGCCGAGCCGGAAAATATCGATGAACTGATCGCGCAAATCAGCGAGCATGTCCGGTTCGTGCGGGACGAACTCGGATATGACGTGGGCAAGGCGGAGATTACGACCCGGGAGGTCGACGAGGAAGACTGGGCGCACGGCTGGAAGCAGTATTACAAGCCTATGCGCATTTCGAACCGGTTGACGATCAAGCCGACCTGGGAAACGTATGAGAAAGAAAGCGATGATGAGATTATTTTGGAGCTCGATCCGGGTATGGCCTTCGGTACCGGAACACATCCGACCACCTCGCTGTGCCTGCGGCTGCTGGAAGAGTACGTAACGCCGGATGCCGAGCTGATCGACGTAGGGACGGGCTCCGGCGTGCTGGCGATCGCGGCGGCGAAGCTGGGCGCACGTCGGGTGCTGGCGCTCGACCTCGATCCGGTCGCGGTGAAGAACGCTTCGGAGAATGTGGAGCTGAACGGGCTATCCGGACAAATCGACGTGATGGAAAGCGATCTGCTCGGCATTCTCCGCAGCGCTGAGGCGGCTTCGAGCGGGGGCGAAGGAGCGGCGGCTCCGGCGTTCGGCGTCCGGCTTCCGGTTCAGCTCGTCGTAGCGAATATATTGGCCGAAATCATCTTGCTGTTCACCAAAGACGTATACGACGTACTGGGCAGCGGCGGAACCTACCTGACATCGGGGATCTACAAAGATAAGGAACATGCCGTCTCCGCAGGGCTGACCGAAGCCGGATTCGAGATCGAACGAGTCGAGCGCGACCAGGACTGGGTAGCGATCGTAGCGAAGAAACGGTAGGTGACGGACGACGATGGAAGGGTTGAACAGTTTTTTACGGTATCCGCTCGAAGAGCTGCCGTTCGTTTTTTTGGTCCTTGTGATTGCTTTTACATTCCATGAATTTGCCCACGCGTACTCGGCTTACAAATTCGGCGATCCGACGGCGAAGCAGCTCGGCCGGGTTACGCTGAATCCCCGCGTCCATCTGGACGTGATCGGTACGATCCTGATCTTCATCGCCGGCTTCGGATGGGCCAAGCCCGTTCCGGTCAACCGGGCGAACTTCAAAAACCCGCGGCTGATGGGGATCATCGTCTCGGCTGTCGGACCTTTGAGCAACCTGATTCTGGCCTTCGTCGGCCTGCTGCTCTATCATATTCTGGCCGGAACGGGCGTGCTCAACAGCGCCTCGGTCGGAGTGATCCGGGCGATCGATCTGTTCCTCAGGCTGCTGATCGAGCTGAACATCGTGCTGTTCATCTTTAACCTGATTCCGCTGCCGCCGCTGGACGGCTACCGGATCGTCGAGGATTTGGCGCCGACGCATATCCGGGTCAAAATGGCGCAAAATGAACAATGGGGCATTTTCGTATTTTTGCTGCTTATTTTCATTACGCCGCTGAGAAGGGTGACAATCGATCCGTTGTTTGCCTTGGGCGGGGATCTGATCTACTCGATGAGCAAGTTTATCGCGATCTTCATCTAACCTCGGACGGCGCAGACCTATCGGCTGCGCCGTCTCTTTGAATCGTCCGCAGTAGAAATTCGACAAAAAACATTGTATGATGGAAGATGGTTTCATCTTGCGATCCGATTCGCAGGAAGCGAGGCAACTACAGCGTAAAGAATGGTTGGGTGTTATGCAGCGTTATTTCATTCCGCCGGAGCAGTTGACGGAATCCGAAGCGATCGTGACCGGTGACGACGCTCATCATATCGCGAACGTAATGCGCGCCCGCACGGGCGACACGATTATTATCAGTAACGGCGACAACCGGGAAGTGCTGGCGAAGCTCGGACACATCTCGAAGGACCGCGTCGTGGCGGTCGTAGTCGAGCCGCTGCCGATGCTGGCCGAGCCGGCGATCCGCGTGACGATCGCCCAGAGCCTGCCCAAAGGCGACAAGCTGGAAACCGTTATTCAAAAAGGAACGGAGATCGGCGCGGTCCGGTTCCTGCCCTTCGTATCGGAGCGGACGGTCGTCCAGTACGATGCGAAGAAGGAGTCGAAGCGGCTGGAGCGCTGGCACAAAATCGCCAAGGAAGCGGCCGAGCAGGCGCACCGCAACCGGATTCCGGCGGTCGAGCCGCCGTGCTCCTGGAAGCAGCTGCTGCAAGCGGCCCGCGAGGCGGACAAGGCATTTTTTTGTTACGAAAAAGAAGAAGGCACGATGCTGAAGCAGGCGGCTTTGCAGGCGATTGCCGGGCGGGGCGGGGCGGCCGGCATGAACGTGATGCTGATCGTCGGTCCCGAAGGCGGCTTCACCGAACGCGAGGCCGCGGAGGCCGAAGCGGCGGGGTGTGTCTGCGTCAAGCTCGGCAGACGGATTTTAAGAACGGAAACGGCCGGCATGGTAGGACTGACTTGTTTGTTATACGAAGCCGGAGAGATGGGAGGCTGACGAAATGTCGACAGTCGCGTTTTATACGCTTGGCTGCAAAGTTAATTTTTACGATACCGAAGCGATCTGGCAGCTGTTCAAAAACGAAGGCTACGAGCAGGTCGATTTCGAACAAACCGCAGACGTTTATGTCATCAATACGTGTACGGTGACGAATACGGGGGACAAGAAAAGCAGGCAGATTATCCGCCGCGCCGTCCGCCGCAACCCGGACGCGATCGTGGCCGTGACGGGCTGTTATGCCCAGACGTCTCCGGCGGAAATTTTGGCGATCCCTGGTGTCGATCTCGTTATCGGCACGCAGAGCAGGGATCAGATTCTTCCGCTCGTGAAGCAGTACCGGGAGGAGCGCCAGCCGATCAATGCGGTCCGCAACATTATGAAAACCCGCGAGTTCGAGGAGTTAGACGTTCCGGATTTTGCCGACCGGACACGCGCTTTCCTGAAAATTCAGGAAGGCTGCAACAATTTCTGCACATTCTGCATCATTCCGTGGTCGCGAGGCCTGATGCGCAGCCGGAAGCCCGACAGCGTCATCAAGCAGGCGCATATGCTTGTAGAAGCCGGATACAAGGAGATCGTGCTGACCGGTATTCATACCGGGGGCTACGGCGAAGATATTCAAGATTACGATTTGGCCGACCTGCTTCGCGACCTGGATCGGGTCGAAGGGCTGAAGCGGATTCGCATCAGTTCGATTGAAGCGAGCCAAATTACCGATAAAGTCATCGAAGTGCTGAAGTCTTCCGATAAAATGTGCCGTCATCTGCACGTGCCGCTTCAAGCCGGCGATGACACCGTACTTGCGCGGATGCGCCGGAAGTATACGACGGCAGAGTTCGGAGAGAAGATCGAGAAGCTGCACCGGGCGCTGCCGGGCGTCGCCATCACCACCGATATCATCGTCGGCTTCCCGGGCGAGACGGAGGAGATGTTCCGCCGCGGCTACGAATTTATGGAGCGGATGCAATTCGCCGAAATGCACGTGTTCCCTTATTCGAAACGGACCGGGACGCCTGCGGCCCGGATGGAGGATCAGATCGACGAAGAAGTGAAAAACGAGCGCGTGCACGAGCTGATCGATCTGTCGGAGAGGATGCAGCTCGCTTACGCGGAGAAGTTCGTCGGACATACGCTCGAGGTTATTCCGGAGCGAACGTACAAAGGAGCGCCGGACAGCGGGATGATGATGGGGTATTCCGATAATTACATCAATCTGGTGTTCCCGGGTACGGAAGCGATGATCGGTCAAGTGTGCAAGGTGAAGCTGACCGAAGCGGGAGTTAACGAGAGCAAGGGCGAGCTGATCAGCGTCGCCGCTCCGGAGATTAGGAAGGCGGCCGTTAACGGCTGATTGCCAGGAAGATGGGAATGTCCAAGGATTTCGTGATCCGGTTGTATGTCGGAAAACGGAATCCTTCTTGTTATCGTGCAACGATTGTGACCATAATCCGAAAGGTGAGGTGATCCGGATGAAGGAAATATCGGCTGGCGGAGTCGTATACCGCTTACTGCCGGACGGCAGGACGGAAGTGCAGATGATTCAGGACCGGTACGGGAAAAAAACGCTGCCCAAGGGCAAAATGGAGCCGGGCGAGACGATCGAACAGACCGCGCTCCGCGAGATTCTGGAGGAAACGGGTATCGAAGGGAAGATCGTCGCGAGCTTGGAACAGGTCAAGTATCAGTATAACCACGCCGTGCACGGGACGATTGACAAAGAGGTTCACTATTATCTGGTCGAGGCGACCGGCGGCGATTTGCAAGCCCAGATCGAGGAAATCCGCGGCGTGGAATGGCTGGACCCTCTTGAAGCGTGGTCGCGGCAGCGGGAGCAAGGTTACGCCAACAACGACTCGGTACTGAAAAAGGCGCTCGACGCCCTGCGAATCGAGGTGGAATGATGAGCGGAACCGGCTCTTTCGATATAACGAAGCTGCCAGCGTACATCGACCATACGCTGCTGAAAGCGGATGCGACGGTCGCGGCGATCGGCAAGCTGTGCGACGAGGCGAAGCAGTACGGGTTTTACAGTGTGTGCGTAAACGGCATGTGGGTTCCGGCAGCAAGCAAGGCGCTGGCAGGAAGCGGCGTCCGCGTAAGCGCGGTGGTCGGATTTCCGCTTGGAGCGGGCTTAACCGGCGTGAAAGCGTACGAGGCGGCGAGGGCGGCGGAGCACGGGGCGGCCGACATCGATATGGTTATGGCCGTAGGAGCGCTGCTTGCGGGCGATGAAGATTACGTCAGGGAGGACATCCGGGCGGTAGTGGAGGCGGTGCGCGGCCAAGCGATCGTGAAGGTTATACTCGAAACCGGCTATTTAAACGAAGACCAGAAACGTACCGCCTGCCGGCTGGCGGAAGAGGCGGGCGCCCATTTCGTGAAGACGTCGACCGGCTTCGGTCCGGGCGGGGCTACGGTCGAAGACGTGGCGCTGATGAGGGCCGCCGTCTCGCCGAACGTTCAGGTGAAGGCGTCCGGCGGAGTGCGGGATTTGGCGGCGGCGCTCTCCATGATCCGGGCGGGTGCGACCCGGCTTGGCACAAGCTCCGGCGTCGTGATTATGAACGGAGCGGCGGGGTCTTCCGGATATTGAGACGGAATCTGGGAATGCGGCGTTTCCGGTTACTGCTTCGGACCGGCGGCGGCGCGCAGGGCAGGCAAATAACATAGAGGCAGCGCCAAAATCGAGCAGACGATATTAAAAATCGTCTGGGCGTGCGCAATCTGGCTGGACGGATTGGCGCCGAGCAGTACGGACGCGTAATGGAGCAGCGGGAGCAGGGGCAGGAACAGCAGCGCTCCTCCCACATTAAGCGCAATATGCGACCAGGCGACGAATTGGCCGTTCCGGCTGCCTCCGATCGCGGCGAGCAGAGCGGTGGCGCACGTGCCGACGTTCGCTCCCAGCACGATGGCGATGCCCAGCTCCACCGGAATGGCGTCGACGGCGGCCAATCCCATCGTCATGGCGATCGTGGCCGCGCTGCTGTGGATAATGGCGGTCAGGACGGCTCCCGCCGCGACTCCCCACAGGATGCTGCGCTGCGCATGTTCGACGAACCAGCCGAACAGCCCCCGGGACTGGAGCGCCGGAACGATCGACTGCATCACTTCGACTCCGAGCATGACCGAGGCGAAGCCGCTGACGGCCAGCGACAAGGAGCGGATATGGTGCAGTGTCCGCTGAAGCCGGTACGACCGGGCGTAAAACGTAGAGGGCAGCGTTCCGAACCAGACCGAGCCGGAGACGAGCAGCAGCGGGAACGCGAGCTTGGTCAGATTTAAACCGATCAGTTCGGTGGTGATGCAGGTGCCGATATTCGTGCCGAGGATGATCCCGAGCGTCTTCGGAAACGTCATAATGCCGGCGTTGACCAGACCGATCGTAATGACCGTAATCGCGCTGCTGCTTTGCAGAATGGCGGTCACACCGGTACCGATCAGCATCCCGCGAAGCGGCGTGCGTGTAAAGCGTTCGATCAGACCGGTCAAGTACGAGCCGGCCCATTGATGAAGCGCGAGCTCCATCACCTTCATCCCGGTCAGAAAGATGCCCAGCCCGACCAACAAGGGGAGTACGATTTGCGCAGTCATGGGATCTCCTTTGCTTGCAAAACTATGAAATGGACCTTATCGTTACTTCATCTATATGCCGGCGGCCGGACGGGCATGACAAGCTGTATTCGTGCAAGCAGAAAGTCCGGGACTACCCCGGCGCAACCCCAAATCGATAGCTGGCTGGAGGAGTATTATGGCAACGGTCATACTGGACCGCAAGAGGAAAAAAAGACTGGAGCAAGGCCATCCCTGGATTTACGCCAATGAGATCGAAAGCATCCAGGGCGAATACGAGCCGGGCGATCTGGTCTCGGTTACGAATCATACGGGCCAATATTTGGGCTGCGGGTACATCAACCCCAAATCGCAGATCGCGGTTCGGATCGTCTCGTACACGCCGCTGGAAGAGATGGACCGGACCTTTTTCGCGCAAAGATTCGCACAATGTCTGGAGCATCGCCGCAGGTTCGTTGCAGGGGCGGACTCGTACCGGCTCGTCTACGGCGAAGCCGACTTTTTGCCCGGACTGGTCGTGGACCGGTTTGAAGACGTGCTCGTCGTACAAGTTTTGTCGCTCGGGATGGAGCGGCGCAAAAGCGTCATCGTGGAGACGCTCGCCGAGATGCTGAAGCCGCGCGGGATCTATGAGCGCAGCGATGTGCCGGTACGGGAGCTGGAAGGACTGGAGCAGACGAAAGGGCCGCTCTATGGCGATTGTCCCCGTTATGTGGAGATCGTCGAGAACGGACTGCGCATGGAGGTCGACATCGAGCAGGGGCAGAAAACCGGCTACTTTTTCGATCAGCGGGAAAACCGCGCGGCGATCGGCAAGCTGATGACCGGCTGGGGAACCCGAAGCGGAATCCGGCTTGTAGAGGAGGGCGCCCTGGAAGAGGGAGTATCCGCAGACTCAAGCGGCACCGGGGACGGGGGGAGCAAGCTCGTTCCTGTAAATGCGAACGGCAAGCGGGTGACGTTTCCGTACTGGGACGGGGCGACTGTGCTGGAATGTTTCTCCCACACCGGCAGCTTTACGCTGAACGCTTGCCGATTCGGGGCCAAGAAGGTGACGTGCCTCGATATATCCGAGCATGCGATCGAGACGGCCAAGCGCAACGTGGAGCTGAACGGCTTCGGCGAACGGGTCGAGTTCGTCGTTGCGGACGCCTTCGATTATTTGCGCTCCCAGGTAAAAGGGCTTGATGAGCGGAAAACGCGTGCAGCGGCCGGACAAGCGAAGGTGGATACGTCGAAGCCGGTCGGCGCGGAAGGGCGGACGTGGGACGTCGTCATTCTCGATCCCCCGGCTTTCGCCAAGACGAAAGGCGCCGTAGAGGGCGCCTGCCGGGGCTACAAAGATATTAATCTGCATGCGATGAAACTCGTCAACGAAGGCGGATACCTCGTCACCGCCAGCTGCTCGTACCACGTTCGCCCGGATCTGTTCCTGGAGACGATATTGGCTGCTGCAGCTGATGCCCGCAAAGTGCTCCGGCTGGTCGAGTACCGCGGCGCAGGCAACGATCATCCGCGCATTCTCGGCGTCGACGAAGGCGATTACTTGAAGTTTGCGATCTTTGAAGTTCATTCGCGGTAAAGCGGAAGTAAGACGGCAGGATTGTGCAGGAGCTGCCGATTGGAGCGGACTGGCGGCTGCTCCCGGAGTGAGGCGTGACTCACTTCGGGGCAGCCGCATTTTAGTTGCTGCCGCGTTGTCTCCGGTTCGACTCCTGCTTGAGATGATGGCGGATTCCTTTGCCCGCCAGCGGCTCGTCCGCGAATCTCGGGATGATGTGGAGGTGGGCGTGCGGCACCGTCTGGCCGCCTGCGGCGCAGCAGTTCCAGCCGACGTTGTATCCGTCCGGGGCGCACTCAGCGCCGATCCGCTCTTTCGTCTGTTGGAGCAGATCGCGCATATCTTCCCATTCCTCTGCGGTCAAATCGAACACCGTTTCACGATGGGCTTTCGGTACGATCATATAAGATCCTTCGAGCACCGGATCGAAGCTGCGGATTAACACGTTATACGCGGTAACGGTTACCGCTTCTTTCAGGACGGCCGGCCAGCAGAAAGGACAATCTCGCATTGCGGTTCCTCCTCTTCGCCCGCTGTTAGCGGGGAGCGTGAATATAACAGCTATTGTAGCAAGCCGGAGCCGGCTGTGACAACGGATAAATCGGTTTTAGCCAATAGGCTCTCGCGCCGGAGGCGATGGACATCCCCGCACCTATGCAGTAATGTAATAGGGAGAGCATTTTACGGCAGAGGAGTCCGATTCGTTTGAAATTCAGACCATGTATCGATATTCATCAAGGCAAGGTGAAGCAAATCGTCGGCGAGACGCTCAGTGCGAACAACGAGGGCGTCGTAGAAAACTTCGTATCCGACCGGGAGCCGGGCTACTATGCGGAGCTGTTCCGGAATGACGGATTGACCGGAGGACACGTCATTATGCTGGGCGGAGGCAACGCTGCCGCCGCCGAGCAGGCGCTCGCGGGTTACCCCGGCGGCTTGCAGATCGGCGGAGGCATTACGGCGGATAGCGCTCCCGGCTGGCTGGAGAAGGGGGCGTCGCATGTGATTGTCACGTCTTACGTGTTCCAGGACGGCCGGCTGCAGCAGGACAATCTGGACCGGATCGTGTCCGCCGTGAGCAAGGAGAAGCTTGTGATCGATCTGAGCTGCAAGGAACGGGACGGCAAATGGTTCGTCGTGACGAACGGCTGGACGACGTTCAGCGACTTCGAGCTGAATGAAGCGAATATCCGCAGCCTCGAAGGGTACTGCGACGAATTTCTGATTCATGCCGTCGATGTCGAAGGCAAACGCGGCGGCGTGCTGACGCAGCTGGTCGAGAAGCTGGCCGGCTGGGTGACCATCCCGACCACGTACGCGGGCGGCGCCCGTTCGCTGGACGATCTGGAGCTGTTTCACCGGCTGACGGAAGGCAAGCTCGATATTACGGTAGGCAGCGCGCTTGATATATTCGGGGGACAGCTGCCGTATCGCGATGTAGTCGCTTATTTTGAGTCGCTCCGGTAACGGCGGGCAATCGAATACGGGGCGAGCCTGGGGGTGACGGTGGATGAGCCGTCGCTTGCTGAATAACTCACACCAGAACATATAAGTTTTCAGCGAAGAATCGGTAAGAGTGGTTTGTGAGACTGTCGATCCATGGTGGACAACCAAGTGGAAAGGGAAAAGATTACCTCCTGTCGAGTTTTGTCAGGAATCCCCTACCTTACCATCCTTATTCAATCAAGGGATTCCGGACAACCTCTTTGAGCAGAAGAAGGTAACTTTTCACTTGGAACGGGCTGCTATCACTTCTACATAATGAATCGACAGCCTCGTTTGCACCCTCTATTTTGTCCGAAAGCCCGACTGTGCACGAAATAGGAGCGGTTTGGAGCTGCGCGCGCCTAGCCAAGCTAGGCACAACTAGCTGATGAAAGTTCTATTGGCATTTCGTGTCGCGTAAAGACCCATGAGGGCATATCGAGGACTACTCAGGTTCGATGACTAACGAATCGGATCGTGCTTATCGCTGAAAAACGAAGTTATTCCTGACTTAACGAACCCGTGGATCGTTATCGAACCGAAAGTGGAAAAAAACGATACTGATTTGCAGGAATAACGATTAAAGGGTTCTTTACAAATTCACACGTCCGCATTCGGCTTTGATAACGGTTGCTGGTTTCGTTAGCGCTACCACCGCAAAAAGACAGCACTACCGGCGGCTGGAGCGAAGGTACCCATTTCCTTCCACGCGAAGGCGTATGGTTTGCACGTCAAAGGATCGTCAGGGCGATTTCCCCTGACGGTTTTTCTATTCGCAGGCGCAAACAATTAAACCGAAAAAATCAGCTTACCAGTTTATTCACATTCATGTATAATGATTAAACCGAATTCATAAACCAAACATATGTTCCTTTGTGAGAAAGGTTCGAGGTGATTTCGTGAATTTTATCGTTAAGCTTCAATGGTTTTTCAGGCAGCAATGGTCGAAGTACGTCTGGACCGTCATTCTGATGACGATCGTCAACGTCCTTAACGTCATCCCACCGAAGATGATCGGAAACGTGATCGACAGCATCCGCCTGGATCAGCTGAGCGCGCCCCAGCTTACGAAGACGGTGGCGTTTTTGTTCGCCCTCGGTATTTTTCTGTACATCTTAAACTTTATATGGGTGTACTCGCTGTTCGGCAACTCGTTTCTGCTGGAGAAGATGCTGCGCTCCAGGCTGTTCGGGCATTTGACCCGGATGGCGCCCTCGTTTTTCCATCGTAACCGGACCGGCGACCTGATGGCGCTCGCTACCAACGACGTGCCCGCGATCAGCCAGACTGCCGGCTACGGTGTTCTGACGCTCGTCAGTACCGTATCGGGGACGACCGTCGTCCTCGTCACGATGGTGACGCTGATTGATTACAAGCTGATGCTGGCGGCGCTTCTGCCGCTTCCGTTTCTGGCATTTGCGATCAGCGTGCTCGGCAAGCAGATGCGCAAACGGTTTTTGGCGGCGCAAGCGGCTTTCGGCAAAATGAACGACCACGCCCTGGAATCCATATCCGGCATGAGAGTGCTGCGCTCCTACGTTCAGGAGACGAAAGATATGGAAGCGTTCGGCGGCGTGACGCAAGATGTGATGGACAAAAACAGAAGGGTCGCTTTCGTCGGCGCCTTGTTCCAACCGGTCGTCCAGACGATCGTCGGCATCAGTTACGCGATCGGGATCGGCTACGGCTCGTATCTCGTCTTTCACAGCGAGCTTACGCTCGGTCAGCTCGTCTCCTTTAACATTTATCTCGGCATGCTGATCTGGCCGATGATCTCGTTCGGCGAGTTTATCAATGTGCTTCAGCGGGGAAGCGCTTCGGCCGACCGGGTCGATGCGGCGCTGCGTCAGCAGACGGACGTGCCCGAGGCCGGCGAGCCTGTAAATGTGGAGGAGCCGCTCGTCATCGAGTTCGACCGGCTTACGTTCCGTTATCCGGGAGCGTCCGCAGACAGCCTATCCGATATATCCGTCCGGCTGAACCGCGGCGAGACGCTGGGGGTCGTAGGCCGAACGGGCAGCGGCAAAAGCACCTTGCTCAAACAGTTGCTGCGGCAATATCCGATCCCGGAGAACCGGCTGCGCATATCCGGCGTTCCGATCGAGAACATCTCCCATGAACGGGTAAAAAGCTGGATCGGCTACGTCCCGCAAGAACATCTGCTGCTGTCCAAGTCGATCCGGGACAATATCATGTTCGGATTCCCCGAAGCCGGGGATAACCGTCTGCATCAGGCGATCGAGGCGGCCTGCTTCACCGGTGACATCGAACAGATGAAGGAAGGGCTTGATACGGTGATCGGCGAGTACGGAGTCATGCTGTCGGGCGGACAGAAGCAGAGAGTCGGCATCGCACGGGCTATCGTGACCGATCCGGAAATCTTGCTGCTCGACGACGCGCTGTCGGCGGTCGATGCCCGCACAGAGAGCCGGATCTTACAGAACATCCGGTCCGAACGGTCCGGCAAAACGACGATTATCGCCACGCACCGGTTGTCCGCCGTCAGCCATGCGCACCGCATCATCGTGCTGGAGGAAGGACGGATCGCGGAGCAAGGCACGCATGAGCAATTGATGGAGCTCGGCGGCTGGTACCGCCGGCAATACGACATACAGCAGATGGAATCGAATCTGATGAACGAATTGGAGAAGGGGTGAACCGGTGGACCACGATAACGTTACCCGATCGAGTGTAACCCGGAGACTGTTCCGTTACGCGATGTTCAGCCGCACGAAAATTATAATCGCCCTCGTGCTGCTCTGCGGCGCGGTGGGGACGCAGCTGGCCGGTCCTTATATCGCCAAAGTGATCATCGACGGCCATCTGCTGTCGATCTCGCGCCCGTGGCTTGTGACGGTGCCAGCCGCTGTGCCGGAGGGAGTCCGTTCTGTCGCGATCGGGGACCAAGCCTATATCCGGCAAGACTGGGCCGAAGGCGTACCGGAGGCGTCCGGCTGGAGTGCGGCGACAATCCGCCAGGAGGGCGCGAGCTTCATGCTGGAGACGGCGGAGTCCGCCGCGCCGGTCCGCCTTACGAAGGAAGATGTTATCCAATTGTACAGCTACGAGTTCGTGCCGGTACTGAGGCTGATCGGATTATATGTCGGACTGCTGGCGCTCTCGGGGTTGCTGACGTTCGTCCAGTCTTATATGCTGCAGACGGCCGCTCTGTCGATTATCCGCAAAATGCGCATGGACGTCATGAACCATATTCACCGGATATCGGTCCGTTATTTTGACAATACGCCGGTCGGGCAAGTCGTATCCCGCATCGCCAACGATACGGAAGCGATCCGCGACTTGTTTATGAGCTTTATGGCAACGTTTGTCGTCAGCGGAGTGAACCTGATCGGGATCTATATCGCGATCTTCCTGCTGGACGTGCGGCTGGCCCTGTTGTGCCTGGTGCTGATCCCGTTTTTCATCGTCGTGATGACGATTCATCTGAAATACTCGAAAGTGTACGTGGCCGCGATGCGGGCGAGGCTGAGCGACATGAACGCGATGCTGAACGAGTCGATCAACGTGATGCCGATGATCCAGGCGTTCCGCCGGGAGAAGGCAAGAACCGGCGAATTCGAAACGCTGAACGAGGACCGTTACGTCAATCAGCGCAAGCAGATGCGGCTGTTCTCGTTATCGTCGCGCAATATCGTCGGACTGACGGGAAGCTTGATGACGGCGGGCGTCATCTGGTATTTCGGGGGAAAGTCGTTGCACACGGCGATCTCGTTCGGCGTATTTTATGCTTTTATCGATTATTTGGGCCGGATATTTCAGCCGATTATCGGCATCTTCGATCAATTGACCAATGCGCAGCGGGCATTCGTTTCGGCCGAACGGGTATTTTCGCTGCTGGACCGCGAAGGCGAGAAGCTCGACGCGGAAGCCGCGCCGCCGCGTCCGGAAGGCAACGTCAAATTCGACAACGTCTGGTTCGCCTACAATCAGGAAGATTACGTGCTTCGCAGCATCTCGCTGGAAGCCCGCAAAGGCGAGACGGTCGCGCTCGTCGGCCATACGGGATCAGGCAAAAGCTCAATCATGAATTTGCTGCTCGGCTTCTACGAGCCTAGCCAAGGGACGATTACGATCGACGGCGAGGATATTACCGGGATATCGAAGCAGGCGCTGCGCAAACATATGGGCATCGTGCTCCAGGACCCGTTTTTGTTTACCGGCGACATCAAGTTTAACGTGGGGCTGTATAACGAGCACATCGACCGGGAGAAGGTGAAGCAAGCGCTGCGCGACGTCGGGGCGGCCGAGTTCGTGGAGCAGCTGCCGAGCGGCTGTGACGAACCTGTCGTCGAGCGGGGCAATACGCTGTCCGCCGGCCAGCGCCAGTTGATCTCGTTTGCCAGGGCGCTTGCGCACGATCCGGCTATTCTGATTCTGGACGAAGCGACGGCGAGCATCGACAGCGAAACCGAAGGCATTATCCAGAACGCGCTTAAAGTATTGTGCGAAGGGCGGACGACGTTTGTGATCGCTCACAGATTGTCCACGATCCGGGAGGCGGACCGCATCTGCGTCCTTCATCACGGGGAAATCGTCGAGTCGGGCAATCACGAGGAGCTGATGGCGCAGCAGGGCCGCTATTATAAAATGTATCAGCTGCAAAAAGGGGAAGGCTCGCCGCCTCCTGCCGCAACAGGCGAACATTCCCCGGCGATCCGCAGCCGTTAAACGGCGAATCGGCACGAAAAAAATAAAGCGGATCGGAAAACTAGTCTATTTTTGGGGCTCGGCCGTGTTATAATAGTCGTATTACGAATAGACGTACATTCGGCCGGGAGACTACCACTATGAAAACGACGATTTACGATATTGCCAAAGCAGCAGGCGTTTCGATCGCAACCGTCTCCAAAGTCATCAACGGTACCGGAAGAATCAGTACCGATACGAGAGAACGGATTACGGAAATTATGCAGGAGCTGGATTATCAGCCGAGCGTTGTCGCTTCTGCGCTTACCGGGAAAAGCACGTTTACGATCGGTCTGCTCATCCCCGATCTCGCCAACCCGTTCTTCGCGGAAATCGCGAGAAGCGTAGAGGATCGCGGCCACGAGCTCGGCTTTAATCTGGTCATGTGCAGCACGGACAACAATTCGAAGAAGGAAGCCGGTTACATCACGCTTCTGAGACAGAAACGGGTAGACGGCATTATTATCGCGACAGGTACGAGCGTCAAAGGCTTGCTAAGCGGCTTGGCCGACTATAATATCCCGCTGGCCCTGATCTCCAGAGACATCCCGTCGATCGAAGCAGACAGCGTCAGAGCGGACGATGATACCGGCGCTTATCAGGCCGTCGCTCACTTGACCGGTCTCGGTCACCGGCATATCGCCCTGATCGCCGAAGACATGGAGCTGATGACGACCAGGGAACGGGTGAGCGGGTATCGCCGCGCCTTGGAGGATGCGGGTATCACTTATACGGACGAGCTCGTCACGATCAGCAATTCCTCCGTCGAAGCCGGCAAGCAGCGTGCGCTGGAGCTGATGGGCTCGGATCATCCGCCAACCGCGATCGTCGCTTTTAACGATTTGCTGGCGGTCGGCGTCGTTCAGGCGGCCAAGGAGCTTCGCTTGTCCATTCCATGGGACTTGTCGGTAATTAGCTTCGACAACACCGTACTTGCCGGCATCGTCGATCCTCCGCTGACGTCGGTCGCGGTGCCGATTCAGCAGATGGGGCGGCAAATTATGGACATGCTGATCGAACGGGTGCGCGGGGAGAAGGGCGATAAGCAGCGTATCGTCTTAAAACCGGAGCTGATCATTCGTCAGTCGACCACATTTCCGAGCAAAGTGTAAGTGATGGGCAGAGGCACTACGTATTCTAATCAAGGCAGCCGGGTGATGCGACGGTTGCTTTTTCGTTTTTGCCGGCCTTGCATAACGGCGGCCAAACTGCTTAAACGAACGTACATAACGAGCGGAACCGAAGGATATACTGTACCTAATACGCTCACTTTGATGAGTACAATAGCTGCCGGGAAGCGGAGTCGGCGAAAGGAAGCCTCGTCTTTACAGATCTGAGGCTGTATACGCGATAAAAAGTAAGGTTTGCCGCACAAAAGGGCGCATTTTAACAAAATGGGCTTTTTTTCGTTGTGATTTCATAACTACTTTCTCTTGACTCGGACAAAACGTTTGTTGTAAGCTAGCTAATAGTTTACTGCTAAACTATTTACTAATAAACGATAGGAGGTGCGAAATGCCGGAAACGAACAGCCATCTGTTGGAGCTCCCTAACCTGTTTCGTACATTAGTGAAAAAAATGAGTCACGAATGGTATCGGAATATGGGCGACACCTTCTCGATGACTCAGTTTCGGACGCTTTATATGCTTAATGAGCGGGGGCCGCAAAAAGCGGCCGAACTGGCGGACTTATTATGCGTCACCTCCGGGGCGATCACGGGACTAGCCGATAAATTAATCGAAAAAGGACTTGTGGGGAGAGAGCGCAGCGAAGACGACCGGCGAGTCGTGTACTTACGCATTACCGATCCGGGCAAGCAAGTGCTTGAGGAACTGCGGGAGAAACAAAAAGAGACGATTGCCCGGTTGTTCGAAGGATTGCCGGAAGAAGACATCCTTCATCTGACACGGATATTCACAACCCTGCTCGAACGAGTAGAACCTATGGACAAAAAGGAGTAGAGAACATTGGAGCATTTATCGCACAAACGTAAAGTTACGATCATGATGGCGATTGTAGCCGCTATGTTTTTCGCCGCCATTAACCAGACGATCGTAAGTACGGCGATGCCCCGGATTATTGCCATTCTTGGCGGTATGGACTATTATACGTGGGTCATTACGATCTACATGCTGACTTCCACGATTTCAACCGTACTTGTCGGGAAGCTGTCCGATATTTACGGGCGCAAGCCGTTTATTTTGGCAGGTATCGTATTTTTTATCATCGGTGCATTTTTAACCGGTTTTTCCAAAGATATTTTTCAATTGATTACGTACCGGGGCATTCAGGGCATCGGCGCCGGCATTATTATGGCTTCCGCCTTTACCGCGGTCGGCGACTTGTTCGCTCCCAGAGAACGGGGCAAATGGACGGGCGTGATGATGGCCGTGTTCGGCTTCTCCAGCGTCATTGGCCCTACGCTCGGCGGATGGATCGTCGACCATATGGACTGGGAATGGGTATTCTGGATCTTCCTGCCGCTTGGAGTCGTCGCTTTCGTGATGATTATGATGCTGTTCCCGAAAGTGGAACGGAGACAGGCCGAATCGATCGATTACATGGGCTCGTTGTTTTTGACGCTGACGATCGTTCCGCTGCTGCTCGGATTTTCGTGGGCCGGTACGAAATATGCGTGGGGTTCGCCGCAAATCATCGGTTTGTTCGCCGCAGCAGTTGTGGCCTTGCTGATCTTTATGTTTATCGAAACACGGGTAAAAAGCCCGGTTATGCCGCTGTCCTTGTTCCGCAACGGCATCGTGACGGTTTCGAACGTGATCGGATTTTTGATGAACGCCGGTATGATGGGCGCGCTGATCTATTTGCCGTTTTTCGTGCAAGGGGTGGAAGGCGTATCTCCGACGTATTCCGGTTATGTCACGATGCCGATGTCGATCAGTATGGTCATCTTGAGCTCGCTCGTCGGCCGGTGGATTACGAAGTCGGGCAAATACAAGCGGTTCGCCCTGATCGGGATGCCGATCATGGTCGCAGGTATGGTCATTATGGCGTTTATGGACAACATTCCGCTGGCGGTGCTCAGCATGATCGTGTTCGGAGTCGGTCTCGGCCTCGGGATGCCGGTTTTCTCGCTTACCGTGCAAAATGCCGTCAGACCGGAACAGCTTGGCGTGGCCACCGCCTCTTCGCAGTTGTTCCGCAACCTGGGCGGAACGATCGGGATCGCGGTTATGGGTACGATCATGGCGACCAGTCTGCAAAACAGTCTGAAGTCGGCGGCGGCATCGGGCGGCGGCATCGATATGTCGAAGCTCGATCCGAAGGTGGCAGAGCAGCTGTCCGCGTTCCACAACCCGGAAATGCTGCTTGATCAGCCGAGGCTGGCGCAGCTTCAAGAGACGCTGCCGGCTGACGTGCAGCCGATCTTTACGAAGATGATCGACATGCTGCGCGACGCGCTCGCCTCTTCCCTGACGACCGTGTTTTTGTCCGGTGCGGCGCTGCTTGTAGTGGCTTCCCTGCTCGTCTTCCTGCTGAAGGAAATTCCGCTGCGCACGTCCAACCGGATGCCGGAACAGACTTCCGGAGACGGGGAGAAGCAGCCGGACGGGACGCCCGTCGTTGCCAAGTAAGGAAAAGAAGTTGAAGTCCCGCGAGTCCGGAATGTACCGGGTCCGCATAAAAAACCTCCAATCCGCTCTTATGGGCGGGCTGGAGGTTTTTCGTCTTTCGGCTAGGATGTCCGGCTGGCAGCTTGTTTACGCGGCCGGTTTCTGGAACTCCCGATTGTAGTCGGGATGGACCGGTTTATTCAAATAGTCGGCGTCGATATAGTCGGCGGCATACTTTTTGCCGAACAATAAATCGTATTGCAGCATCCGGTAACGGTCCAATTCCTCCTGCACGTAATCGGGAGGCAAGTTGTACAAGTTCTGTTCGGTATCCACGACCAGATTGCGCAGCAGTCCCGGAATCTCACTGTACACGTCCCAGTTGACCGCGAAAGGAGCGGGCTTCTCCAGGCCGAGCGTATCCATCACGTAGGAGCCGAGAAACGAGGCGCTGATAGCCGGTACGTTGTCGGCCGGCAATTCGAAGTTCGCCCACATGACGAACGGCACGCTGCGCATATGTTTCAATTCCTCCAGCGTCCAGTTCTCCGAACGATCGGTGCGGATGAGTCCTCCCTGGTTGTATACGTCGTAGCTGTATCCGAGCATCGGAAGATGATCTCCGTACATGACAATGACGGTCGGTTCACCGGATTGCTCGAAATGGTCGATCAACTGCTGCAGGCTCTGATCCGCATCGCGGGCGCCGATTGCGTATGTCTGAAGAATATCGAGCGCTTCGTCGGTCAGATCCCCTTCAATGTCCATCGCCGCGTCCCCGTAACGTTTATCGTCGTAAGGTCCGTGATTTTGCATCGTCACGGCATAGATGAACATCGGCCGTTCCGATTCGTCCACCTGTTTGATAATTTGCCGGGATACTTCGGCATCGGCTATGAACGGTCCTTTGAGCTCCGGCTCGGCGAAGCTTTCGCTGCTCATGAAGCTTTCGAATCCCAGTTGCCGGTAGGCGTTCTCGCGGTCCCAGAACCAGCCTTCGTAGGAGTGCACCGCCAAACTTTTATAGCCGAGATGCTCGAAATAACTGGCAAGGCTGGGCACCGGCTTTTTGACATATTGCTGATACGGCACCGAGCCGCTCGGCAGAAAGCTCATCGACTGGCCTGTCAGCACCTCGAATTCGACGTTGCTTGTACCGCCTCCGAACTGCGGGGACAGCATGTAGCCGGCAACCGATTCGGCCTGAAGCTTGCGGACGGTAGGGATCGGATCGTCGTGAAAAAAAACGTCGGGCAGCAGCGTAGGGTCCCAGAACGCCTCATTCATAATGAAAATGACGTTCGGTTTTACGGTATCCGCGCCGGCATCGGTTGCAACGGTAGGGGCCGCCGAGGCGGAGGCGGTCCGCTTCTCGGTAATCGCATGGGCGATATCGGCCATGGCCTGTTCGCCGTAACCCGGCGGCTTGGCGACGATCGAATGTTTGACGTTCATCGTGAAGGCAAGCGTCAGTCCGTTGTGCCCGTAATTTTGCTGCTGGTTCCATAAAATTTCGCTTGCGCCCGCCTTGTACTGCATGTTTTCGGCCCAGGAGGCATTGATGCCAAACGCATACAAGGCGATGACCGACAAACTGCCTAGCGCGATCCGCGGCAGCCAAGGCAGCGCCAGCCTCGGTACGCCCAGCCGCAGGGCGAACAGCAGCACGACGACGCCCAGCACAATCCCGATCCGGAGCATCGCCGCTTGCCCGGTTATTAGCGGGGCAATATTCAGACCTTCTTTGTTAAGCAATATATCCCAGGGAAAAAAAGGCTCTCCGATCAATTTTGTTTTGAAAAAGCTGATCAGCGACATCAGGCCGAACAACAAGGCGGCGATGGCGACGGACGGTACGAGCGAGCCGATCACGCAGTAAACGAGTGTCAACGCGCACAAGTAAAGCAGGGCGTTCAGCCAGAACAGCGACGGCTGATTCAGCGCCCAGTCCCATGTTTCTTCGAAGCTGCCGCGCTGGATCGTTTCTGCTCCCAGCACAAGCAAAATGGGGATCACCGCTAATAGGGCCGTAATGGGGATGGCTTGTTTGAGGCCGAATTTCCTCGTAACGGAGGATATAGTGCGATTTTTACTTAGATTGAGCATTTTTACCACTTCTCCCTTCCTACTCCGGGTTGTTGCTCTTTTTCTCTGTTTTTATCTATGGTTTTATTTACGTATTGTAAAGGAAGTTCCTTAAGAAAAGATTAAGCGCGGCCGCCCGGTCCGTTCCTCTCGCCGGAATCCTTAGAGGAATAGATGGTAATCGATCGCTGCGGACAGCAGGACGGATCTATGCTACAATAAAACAATATAAGAACATTTGTTTTCGTTTAGGAGGCCGGTATGTCAATCCGTTACATATTAGGTCGGTCCGGCAGCGGGAAGACGAACCTCTGTCTGGACGAGATCAGAAGCCAGTTGAAGGCGGAGCCGGAAGGGCCGCCGCTCGTGCTGCTCGTCCCCGATCAGGCTACGTTTCAAGCCGAGCATGCGCTCGTCTCGACCCCCGGTCTGGCGGGAACGATCCGGGCTCAGGTGTTGAGCTTCCGCCGCCTGGCGTTCCGCGTGATGCAGGAGGCCGGGGGGGCGGCGCGCGTTCAGATCGACGACAGCGGCAAGAAGATGCTGCTATATGAGCTGCTGCACAAACACGCGGACGAACTGAGACAATTTGGGAATATGTCCGACCAGTCGGGATTTATCGACAATTTATACCGGATGTACAGCGAGTTTCGGCGGTATTGCATCTCGCCCGCCAGGTTTGAATCGTATGTGCAGACCGCAGAGCGCAGGGAGGAACCGGGCGTCAGCGAGCTGCCGGCAGCCAAGCTTCACGATATGCTGCTGCTGTACAAACGGTTCGAGGAGCGGCTGTCCGGCCAATATATGGATTCCGAGCATCTGTTGACGAAAACGGCGGAGATGCTGTCCGAATCCGAGTATGCGCGCGGAGCCCGGATCTGGATCGACGGGTTTTACGGCTTTATCCCGCAGGAGATGCAGGTCGTCGGCGAATGGATGCGCTGCGCCCCGCAAGTGACCGTAAGCCTGTGCATCGACCGCGATTACAGTTTTTCCGATTCGCTTGACGAGCTCGACCTGTTTCATCCGACGGCGCGCACGCTTGTCAGGCTGAAGGAGCTGGCGGCCGGGCTGAACGTGCCCGAGGAACCGCCGGTGCTGCTGCAGCATCGAGGCCGTCCGCACCGATTCGGGCGCAGTCCGATGCTGTCCCATCTGGAACGGAACTTCGAATACCGGAGCGGCAAGCCTTATCAGGGCAGCGGAGAAGCCGGGAGGCACGAGATCGTTCTGGCGGCGGCCGTGAACCGGCGGGCCGAGGCGGAAGGGACGGCGAGAGAAATCGTGCGTCTTGTCCGGGACGAAGGCTGCAGATGGCGCGATATCGCGGTAATGGTGCGCAATATGGAAAGCTACGACGACTTGCTGGAGGTCACGTTCCGGGATTTCGGCATTCCGTACTTTCTCGACCGCAAGCGTTCCGTGCTTCATCATCCGGTCGCCGAGCTCGTCCGGTCCGCCCTGGAAGTCGCTTTGGGGCGCTGGCATAACGATGCGGTGTTCCGCTGCGTGAAGACCGATCTGCTATTTCCGCTCCAGGCCGATACAGACGGGGCGGATGCGGCGAAGGAGCGGGACCGGCTTCGCGACGCGATGTGCCGGCTGGAAAACTACGTGCTGGCGGCAGGCATTCAGGGATACCGCTGGACGGAGCCGCGCAAGTGGACCTATCGGGTCGGTTCCACGCTTGACGATGTTCAGCAGGAGAATGCCGCGTCGGACGAGGCGTTTCTGGACGAGATGGACCGGATGCGGAGCATCGTGGTCGGGCCGTTGTCCGCGCTCGAGAAAGCGTTGAAGGACGCCGATACGGTCCGGGATATGACTGCGGCGCTCTACCGGTTTCTCGAGTCGGCGGACGTGCCGGCCAAGCTGGAGCGGTGGAGCCTGGACAGCATGGAAGCAGGCAAGCCGGAGCAGGCGCGGGAGCATACCCAAGTATGGGGCAGCGTCGTCGATCTGCTCGACCAGATCGTAGAGATGCTGGGGGACGAGTCGTTATCGCTGGAGCGGTTTGCCGGAATTGTGGAGTCCGGGCTCGAGAGCGTTCGATTCGGACTTGTACCGCCTTCTCTCGATCAGGTGCTGGTCGGTACGATGGACCGGACGCGATCCGGTTCCGTCCGCCACTGCTTCGTGCTCGGCGCAAACGACGGCGTTATTCCGGCCCGCCCGCAGGAGAACGGCGTATTGACCGAGCCCGAGCGGGATCGGCTGATCGCAGCCGGCCTGGAGCTGGTCGAGGGCAGCCGGAGGAAGCTGCTGGACGAGTCTTTTTTGATCTATATGGCGCTGACGGCCGCCTCGGATTCGCTGACGGTTTGTTACCCGCTAGCCGATGAGGAAGGAAAGTCGCTGATCCCTTCGGAGATCGTCAAGCGGTTGAAGACGATGTTTCCGTCCGTGAAAGAGCGGCTGCTCCTGATCGATCCGCCTTCCGGACCGGATGCTGCGGAGACGGGCGGCGATCCGTACGAATACGCGGTGCATCCCGACAGGGCGCTGTCCCATCTGGCCGTACAGCTGCGCCACTGGATCAAAGGCGCGCCAATCTCGGACGTCTGGTGGGACGTCTACAACTGGTACTGCACGCGGCCGGAATGGCGGGACAAGCTGTACCGGACGTTAAAATCGCTTATTTACACGAACCGGGAAGAGCCGCTTCCCGAGTCTGTGAGCCGCGAGTTGTACGGCGAGATGCTGCGTGCCAGCGTATCGCGGATGGAGCGTTACGTCGCCTGCCCGTTCTCGCAATTTGCTTCGCACGGCCTGCGTCTGTCCGAACGGCGCGTTTACAGGCTGGACGCCCCGGATATCGGCCAGCTGTTCCACGCCGCATTAAGCCGGGTTGCGGCAGAGCTGCAGGGGGAAGGCGAAGACTGGGGGGCTCTGACCGCCGAACAATGCTACGAACGCGCATCCAAAGCGGTGGACGAGCTGGCTCCCCGTCTGCAAGGGGAAATTTTGCTGAGCTCGAAGCGGTACGGCTATATTGCCAGAAAGCTGAAGCGGATCGTCGGCCGGGCCTCGATCGTACTGGGTATCCATGCCCGGCGCGGCCTGTTCGTGCCGATCGGGCTGGAAGTCGGCTTCGGGCCGGGCGAGCCGCTGCCGCCGCTCGAATTTACGCTGGATAACGGCTGCCGGATGGAGATCGTCGGGCGGATCGACCGCGTAGACCGGGCCGACAGCGAGAAGGGCGTCTTGCTGCGCGTCATCGACTACAAATCGAGCTCGACGTCGCTGCGGCTGGCCGAAGTTTTTTACGGAATGTCGCTTCAGATGCTGACTTATCTCGACGTGGTCATTACGCATGCGGAGCGCTGGGTGGGCGTAAGCTCGATCCCGGCGGGGGTCTTGTATTTTCATGTACATAATCCGCTGCTCGTACGAAAAAATGCGCTGAACGCGGAGGAAGCGGAAGAGCAAATGCTCAAGCGCTTCAAGATGAAAGGGCTCGTCCTCGAGGATGCCGAGGCGGTCCGGCTGATGGACGATTCGTTCCGCGAGCGGAACGGACATTCGCAGCTTATTCCGGTAGCTCTCAAGGCGGACGGAGGATTTTACAAAAGCTCCTCGGTCGTATCGGAGCCGCAGTGGGACCGGCTGCGCCATTATGTTCGGGGAATGATTACGAGTATCGGCACCGAGATTACGAACGGGAACGTCGATATCCGGCCGTTCCGGATGGGGACCAAATTCGCCTGCGCATTTTGCCCTTACAAGCCGGTATGCCAATTCGAGCCGCTTTTCGAAGGGAACGAATACAAAAAGCTGAACCGGATCGAGAAGGAAGCGGTATGGCAGGCGATCGACCAGGCGGTGAATGAATCATGACCGGGGCGGAAGGAGAACGGAAAGAGGGAAGGGAAGTACCAGGCATGACACTGGAACGGGAAAAAGACGGTATGTATGCGGCAAGACCGGCCAAGCCGGAAGGAAGCAGCTGGACGGACGAGCAGTGGGAGGCGATCCGGCTGCGAGGATCGGATATTTTGGTCGCTGCGGCCGCCGGGTCAGGCAAAACGGCGGTTCTGGTCGAGCGAATCATCCGGCGGATCACCGATGAGCACGATCCGGTCGACGTCGACCGGCTTCTCGTCGCAACGTTTACGAATGCGGCTGCAGGCGAGATGCGGCAGCGGATTCGGGAAGCGATCGAGGAGCGGCTGCTGGAGCAGCCGGGCTCCGAACATCTGCGCAGGCAGATTGCGCTCATACACCGGGCCTCGATCACGACGCTTCATTCGTTTTGTCTGGAGGTGATCCGCCGCCATCATCAGCTGATCCGGCTCGATCCGTCTTTCCGGATTGCCAACGAGACGGAAGCCGAGCTGATGCGGCAAGATCTTTTGAGCGAGCTTCTGGAAGAACATTATGGCAATAGCGGGGAAGACAGCGCGTTCTGGCAGCTGGCGGACGCCTATGGCGGCGAGCGGGGCGACGACGCTTTGTTCCGGCTCGTGCAGCAGCTCTATGACTTCTCGCGCAGTCATCCGTGGCCGGATCATTGGCTGCTCGAGACCGCTTCGCGGTTTGAGCCGGGGAATGACCGGGAGGTGAGTGGAGACGGAGGGACGGATCGATGGCGCGTTACGCTGATAGAGGGCGTGAAGCTGGAGCTGCAAGGGATGGCCGGCATGCTGGAAGAGGCGATCCGGCTGTGCGGCCGTCCCGGCGGTCCGGCTCCTTATGCGGCGAATCTCCGGGACGATCACATCCAGATCGCGGCAGCTCTGCAGGCGGCGGACGTTTCCTGGGAGGCGCTGTATGAGGCGTTCCGCGAGAGCGGGTTCGGCAAGCTGAACGCCTGCCGCGCAAGCGATGTGGACAAACAGCTACAGGAGCAGGTAAAGCAGCTGCGGGACCGTGTCAAAAAGCAGTTTGCCGACATCCGCGAGGAGCTGTTCGAACGGTCGCCGGAACAGTACGAGTCCGAGATGGCGAGGATGGCTCCGGTCGTCCGGATGCTGGCCGAAATCGTCATCGAATTCGGGCGGAGGTATCAACTGAAGAAGGTCGAGAAGGGGCTGGTCGATTTCGCCGACCTGGAGCACTACTGCCTGGCTATCCTTCGCAGTCCGGATTCGACTGCGGACCGGCTTCTTCCGTCGGAAGCGGCGATGCAATACCGGGAGCAATTTGCGGAAATCCTGCTTGACGAATATCAGGACACCAACTCGGTGCAGGAGGCGATCGTTAGTCTCGTCTCCCGCCCCGCCCCGGGCAACCGGTTCATGGTTGGGGACGTGAAACAGAGTATCTACCGATTCCGTCTTGCCGAGCCCGGCCTGTTTATGGATAAGTACAAATCGTTTGAACCGTCCGGCAACGACCATCCGTCCGGCGGACGCAAAATCGATCTGGCCCGCAACTTCCGCAGCCGGCAGCAGATCGTCGACGGCGTCAACTTTGTGTTTAAACAGATTATGACGGAGCGAGTCGGGGAACTGGAGTACGATGAGGCGGCCCAGCTCGTTTGCGGCGCGTTTTATCCGGACAGTCCCGAAAATTTGAATGTTGAACTGGCGCTGATCGACAGAGGCAATACGGCCGGGGAAGAGGACGAGTCTGCTCTGCCGTCCGAAGCCGAGGACGATGAGGAATTCGCCGGCATGCCGGAAACCCATCCGCTACTGTTAACTCCCGAGCAGGAGGAGCAGCAGACGGAGACGGCCCAGCTGGAGGCGCGGTTTATCGCGTCACAGATCCGCCGGATGACCGGGATGGACGGGGATGCTCCGTTTCAGGTGTACGACCGGGGGGCAGGCGGCTTGCGGCCGATCCAATTCCGGGATGTCGTCATCCTTCTGAGGGCGACGTCAAGCTGGGCTCCTGTCTTTATGGAAGAGCTGAGAGCGGCGGCGATTCCGGCATATGCCGATCTGAATACCGGCTACTTCACAGCGACCGAAGTGGAAACGATGCTGTCGCTGCTGCAAATCGTCGACAATCCGTATCAGGATATTCCGCTGGCGGCGGTCCTGCGTTCGCCGATGTTCGGCCTGACCGCCGCCGAGCTCGCGCTCATTCGTATTCACGGCCGGCATTTGCCGTTTTACGAGGCGGTGCTGGCCTATCTATCCGATTCCGATCCGAGCGGCGGGACGACAGAGCGGTTGAACGGCTCCGGTCCTCTCCCGGCGGCGGATGCCGGGCAGCAAGAGATGCAGTCCGAAGCAGTGGACGAGCGGAAGGTCCTCTCCAAGCTGCTGTCGTTCCAAGCGATGCTTGGCCGCTGGCGGGACGAAGCGAGACAAGGCTCGCTCGCCCAGCTGATCTGGAACATGTACCGGGAGACCGGCTATTACGATTTCGTCGGCGGCATGCCGGGTGGCTTGCAGCGGCAGGCGAACCTGCGGGCGCTGTACGACCGGGCGCGGCAGTACGAAGCTACTTCGTTCCGGGGGCTGTTCCGTTTTCTCCGTTTCGTGGAACGGATGCGGGACAGCGGGACGGATCTTGGAGCCGCGCGTGCGCTCGGCGAACAGGAAGACGTCGTGAGAATCATGTCGATTCATAAAAGCAAGGGTCTGGAGTTTCCGGTCGTGTTCGTCGCCGGACTCGGCAAGATGTTTAACCAAACCGATCTGAACGGTACGTTTCTGCTGCACAAGGAGCTTGGCTTCGGACCTTTGTTCGTCGATCCCGAGCTGCGCGTCGCCTGCCCTACGCTTCCGATGCTGGCGATCCGCAGGCGCATGAAGATGGAGATGACCGCCGAGGAGCTGCGCGTGCTGTACGTCGCTTTAACCCGTCCGAAGGAAAAGCTGATTTTGGTCGGAACCGTCAAATCGGGGGACAAGACGGTCCAGAAGTGGAGCCGGATGCGGGAGGAGACGTTGTGGCAGCTGCCCGCCCACGAAACGGCCAAAGCCCGCACCTATCTCGATTGGCTCGGACCGGCGCTGATTCGTCACCCGGCGGCGCATATTTTGCGGGTACGGGGCGGCGGCGAACAAGCCGAGCCGTATATACTGCCACCGGTGATGACGGACGAGCCGTCCCGCTGGAGCGTCGGCATCCTGCCTTCAGTCGGTTTTGCTCAGGCGGCTGCGGCCGTTGAAGTGAAATTTGCCGATGAGCGGATGGAGTCGCTGGCCCAGCTCGAGCCGGTCGGAGACGGCAGTGCACACGGCACTGACGGCGTTGACGGAGCGGAAGATCCGATAAGCCGGCGTTTCGACTGGACGTACGAATACGGGCAAGCGTCGGGGATGTTTTCGAAAACGTCGGTGTCCGAGCTGAAACGGCAGGCGGAACGCGCTTTTGCCAAGGAGGAAGACGCATCGGTGGAATGGTCCGAACTTCCGGTCCCGGGTATTGCCGGTCAGGCCGATTCCGCCGTTATAAGGAAATCCGATCTTCACAGTCTGACGCGGCGGCCGAGGTTTTTGAGCGAACAAACGATGACCGCTGCGGAGCGGGGCACTTTATTTCATTCCGTCATGCAGCACCTTCCATTGGATGGCGAAGTAGGACCCGCTGACGTGGAGCGGACGCTGGACCGGATGATCTCGCGCGAGCTGCTGCTGCCCGAACAGCGGAAAGCGATCGATCCGGAAGTGATCGTGTCGTTTTTCAAGGGCGAGCTGGGCCAAAGGCTGCTTTGCGCCGATAAAGTGTACCGCGAAGTCCCTTTCAGCTACGGGCTGGCCGCCGAGCAAGCTTATCCGGGTGCGGACGAGTCGGTGCGCGGGGAGACGGTGGTGATGCAAGGGGTGATCGATTGCGTCTTTGAGGAGAGCGGCGAACTGGTGCTGCTGGATTACAAGACGGATTCGGTGCGCGGCGTCTCTTTGGAACAGCTGAAGGAGCGGTATACGGTCCAACTGAGCTTGTATGCCGAGGCGATCGAGCGGATCTGGCACAAGAAGGTGAAGGAAAAGGTGCTGTTTTTCTTCGACGGTCCTTATACGCTGCAGTTGGATGCTTCTAACCGCAAGGGAGAGAGCTAGTATGAAAAGGGAGCCGGGAAACCGGCTCTAAGCTATACCATGCTCTAACGGACATGGTGGAGGCTATTTCGCTAAAAAACAGGGTTTTAAAATGTAACGGTCACCGCAGCGCTTATTTACTCCGAACTACCTCCAAAAGTGATACTTCTCATCAAATAGTTGCATCTATGTCCGTTAGAAAATAAAATGGATCGAAATTCACCGCAATAACGGCCGCTGTGTCCGTTAGAGTTTTTGTTCTTATAGTGAGTGTTCAATAATTCCGGTTTTAGCACCGAAGATAACGGTCCCGATCCGGGTCCGGTGGCCGGAGAGAGCAACTCCGCTCATACGTCCGGCTGGTTTGCATACGCAGGAGTTCAGCCTGCTTCCATTATGGTTTTCTTGATTTCGATCATCCACTCCGTAAACCGGTCTTGTTCCTCGAAATGGGGGAAATGAGCCGACTGCTCGAACCAAACGAACTGCTTGGAAGGCGCGCGCAGGTTCTCGTAGTAACTGTAGGCCACTTCCGAGGGGGTCATATAGTCATGTCTCCCCATGGCGATGAACACAGGTACTTGTAACTCCGAAGCGGTCTCGAGCAGATTCGTATGCTCGGTTTGCGCCAAGATCGTCTTGGCCGAAAAGGAGTTGCCGAAGGCTAGACGAATCCCGTCCCACCCGTTGTATTCCGGCGACAGAAAGATCCCTTTCAGCAGATCGCTTCCGGAGCGGATCAGCCTTTCCGAGCCTCCGAACTCGGCCACCCATTTGCGCTGGAGCGTCGTATCCTTGCGAGGATTCCGATAAGGAGGGGCTCCGATCGATTCGAGCTCGCTTATTGCTTTCCGGTTGTTCCGCCGATAAGCTTCACTCAGCACGAATTCATAGGATTTTTTCTCGCCCTGCAGTTGGTCGGCTACTTGCCCGATCCCGATGTAAGCATAATAGAGGTCCGGATACTTTTGCACTGTCCATGTTCCTAACAAGCTCCCCCAGGAATGGCCCGCCAAAAAGATTTTGGACTGACCAAACCGTTGCTGCAGCAGCCGGGTCAGTTCATGGGTATCCTCGATCAGCCGGCTTACTTGCATATCGTCCGCGGTCAAATCGAAGTGGTACGATTGTCCGGAACCTCGCTGATCCCAATTCACTACGACAAAAAAACGCTCCAGCTCCTGCTGGTATTTGCGGGCGAAAGCGATTTGCGGATATCCCGGTCCCCCGTGCAGAAAAAGCAGGACCGGCTTGCTTCGATCGGCGCCGCGGATCAAGATCGATTGCTTAACTCCCCCCAGGACTACTTGCTCAATCTCGGCGATGCTGTCCGGAAGAATGCGGCCTTCGGCGTCTTTGATCGGGGGAGTGCGGGGAGGAGAGAACAGCACGATCACAAGCAGCACAAGCGATAGGACTACGGTGGTGAGCCGCATTTTGTTTCGTTTCATCATCCTTACCTTCCTTTGGTAACAAGAATCCCCGGCAGCGGTAGGTTGCGGCTCCGGGGATTCGGATTATGTGTTAGTAATAAGGGCTAAGTTTCGTGAGAGAGCATCAAATCTTTATCGGTCGTATTCAATCGGACCCATTCCTCGAAAATATCCGGCGGCATCGGTTTGCCGAACAAATAACCTTGCGCCTCGTCGCAGTGGTGCTGCCGCAAAAATATGTACTGTTCTTCCGTTTCGACCCCTTCGGCGGTTACTTTCAGCTTCAGCGTCTTGGCGAGTACGATAATGGCGTTCACGATCGCGGCGTGATCGGGATCTTCATGAATACCGCTTATAAACGAACGGTCGACCTTCAGCACGTCGATCGGGAACTTCTTCAAATAGCTGAGCGAGGAGTAGCCTGTTCCGAAATCGTCGATCGATATTTTGACGCCCATTTCCTTCAGTTCCCGCATCATCAAAATATTGCGGTTGACGTTTTGCATCGCTGCACTTTCGGTAATCTCCAGCTCCAAATATTGCGGGCGCAAACCGGCCTGCCGCAGGATGCGGGCGATCACCGCAGGCAAATTTTGCTGGCGGAACTGATGCGGCGACAGATTGACGCTGACGGACAGCTCGGGCAGCCCTTCGTTTTGCCACTTTTTGATCTGGTTGCACGCTTTGCGCAGCACTTGCTCGCCAAGCTGAACGATCAGGCCGGTTTCCTCGGCCAGCGGGATAAATTCAGCCGGAGGCACGATGCCGAGGCTCGGATGTTTCCAGCGGACCAGCGCCTCCACGCAGACGACCCGCTCCGACTTCGTATGAATGCGGGGCTGGTAATAAACGAGCAGCTCGTCCTTCTCCAGCGCCTTGCGCAGCATGGCCTCCATGGCGAACCTCTCGAGCTGGGCCTCCGTCTTCTCCGGAGCCATGTAGTACTGGAAATTGTTGCGGCCCTGCTGCTTGGCCCGGTACATGGCGACCTCGGCGTTTTTCATCAAATTCTCCGACGTTGATCCATGGTTGGGGTAGAGGGCGACGCCGATGCTCGTCGTGGCGTATATTTCGTGCGGTCCGAGAAAGATGGCTTCCTGCAAACATTGAAAAATCAGGTTGCACACTTGCGTGGACTCGTCAGATTTGGAAATGTTCGGGACGAGCAGGGCGAATTCGTCGCCTCCCATACGGGCGAGCGTGACATCTTTGGAGATCGCCGTGCGGATTCGTTGTGCAACCGTTTGCAGGAGAGAGTCCCCCGTCTCGTGACCCATCGTATCGTTCACATGCTTGAAGCCGTCAAGATCGAGGAAAATGACGGCAAGGCCTCGCTGCCTCAAGCTTTTTTTGTTCAGATAGGCGGTCAGTCGCTCCTTGAACATCTCCCGGTTGGGCAGTTCGGTCAGCGAGTCGTAGTAAGCCATCCGCACCAGATTGTCGGAGGTCCGCCCGACCAGCCAAATCAGCACAACCATACCCATCAGGCCCATGACGGTGTCGAGAGCAAAAAACGATCGGCCCTGCACGGTCGTAAAGAGGACAATTTCGCCGATGCCCAGTGCGCATATGACGACCGCCGTCCGTTTGCCGAGCTCGGATGCGTACAAAGGCAGCAAAAACAGCAGCAGCCAGGTAGGATTGGCATCCGGCGGCCACTTGGGCAGTATATAAACCATCGTAACGATGGCCATGTCGAAAAAAACGATTGCCGCGAGCCCGGGCATCCGCAGCAGCTGGCTCAAGTCGCCGACGCTGTACGCCCGATGAATGAGAAATGCGGTGTAAATAAGCGACAAAGCCGCGAGCGCTAAAAAAATAAATTGCTTATGGCTGACGAACAGAAGCAGCAATACCGCGGGGAAGATGGAATGTCCGATGGCAAACACGTTGGCGTTTTTTTGGTTCATGCTACTTGCTGCACCCCTCGCGATGATTGGATGAATCGGAGCCTGTATCTCGTGCGCGAATCGCGCGCGGGTTCGGCGGTGTCGAATCCTACTCAGTATACCTTATTTCCTTGCCAGATTCTATGAAAAATCGTCTGATCTTGTCGATTCAACGGGAAAATTGTTGGTTCGAAGCAACATGTGTTGTTTTGATAATTGTCACAATGTTCCCACAATTATACCGATCGCCGGTTTTGTATGTGGAATATAATGGATTTATAGATGTAAAGAAGCTTAACCTATGCGCCGATGAAAGGATGATCGTATGCGTTTCTGGTTCCGCCGATCCAGTCCCCGATCCGATCCGAAGAGCGTTCCCGATAAGGAGGCTGGGCGATCAAACGCCCCGTCTCAAAGCGATGCCTTGCCTCCATCTACGGACTTAGAGATCCCGGCTGGCTCCGAATGGATGTATGCAGCCTCGGACCGAGCCGACTCCGCAGAGCGGGATAGGCCTCCCCCGGCACCCGCCGCGCGGAAACGAAAGGCGAATCACTGGATGGATGAAGCAATAGAGGAATGCGCACTAAACGGGGGCCTCGATCATTTGAAGGGGAATGGGGAACCGATCCCGATTCCGGACGGGGATGTGCTGAGCTCCGTCCTGAAACAGGCGAACGTGCTTCCTCCGTGGCTTGAGCTGCAGCACGAAATCCGCAACGATCTTCGGGCGTACGTGAGCTCCGGCCGGGTTAACCCGCCTGCACCTTCCGAATCGGCGGACCTGGATGCGATCAACCGGAAAATTTCCCGCTACAATATGAATGCTCGTCCCGACGCCGATCCTGCAGAAGGGCCGGGTAAAACCGGATACGGCCGAGGAGCAGCTCAAGCTGTGGGAGTGACGGGGGAAGCCCCCCC